>NZ_JBQGAB010000003.1:0-305735 GCF_056542605.1 Ruegeria sp. AB8 | reverse complement strand
CTCATCTCCACTCCTTGGCGGTTACGATGAGCCAGAAACCCTCTCTTATCAAATCTACTTAAACTGTCCCATTGGTGCTGACGTCAGACAGTGCAAAACGATCTGATCTTCGACTTTGGAGTACACAAAGGATTTGACACTGAGTTCTATTTGAAGAAGGGATTTCGAGTTGTCGGTTTGGAGGCCGTTCCGGAACTCCACGAATTCGCAACGCGTTCAACGCGGGCTTTCGGAGAGCGCGTGATATTATTAAACAAGGCTCTTTTCTACCGAGCTGACGAGACGGTATCTTTCTACAAAGTCCCAAATAAGGATGATTGGGGGAGTTTGGATCGCGCCACCGCTGAGAAAGGTGTCGAGGAAGCGGTCGAGATAAAAGTCCGCACAGTGGATCTCAGCACATTATTCGCGACCTACGGCACACCCTACTATCTGAAATGCGATATGGAGGGAGGGGACATCATAATGCGAGATCAACTGCTCGCCTGCTCAGAACGGCCAAGTTTTGTTTCGATTGAGATGAACGACGGCGCTGAGAGCGATATATTAATGAACTGCGGGTATGAATTTGGTCAGATCGTCAATCAATGGTTCAACCCATTCAAAGGACCGCCGGATCCGCCGCGCGAGGGAAAGTATGTTGATGCTCGTTTCACAGGTGAAATGAGCGGCCTGTTTGGGCGTGAGTTGAACTCGAAAAGGTGGCGTCCCCTCAGCGAGATCGCGGATATCTATCGTAGGTGGCGTGAGCTGCGCATGCTCGACGACGAACTCGCTCCTGGTTGGTTAGATTTGCATGTTTGTCGTGAATCTTCGCTGAAATGATCCGATGAGTTGTGCTCATGACATCACTAGAGTCCGAGGTTTGAGAATTAATGCGGATGACCGCTTTGTCCGGATAGCGTTTATGAAGCCCGTTGATTGGTTTGTCAGTCGCTGATTCACTCGAATTGAGAGTAGAGGCAATCCGCCACGAAGTTGAATGCTGTGTGATACCGATCTGTCTCGATTGACCCTGAGATTTTGTCATCATGCCACTGAGGCATGCTGCCGCCTCTCTCAGCATTCAGCCATGAGAACATCAGTTCATTAAGTATTTTCGCTCAGTAACGGCGCGCTGAATTTGAGAAAATCTACGCCTGACGGCGCTCACAGCGGGAATTCACATCTAAACACCTGAAGTTCATAGTTAGTGCAAAAGGGAGTTTCAAAAACTTTTCAGAGTTTCAAAATTTTCGTAAAAAAGTTTACAAAATTTTGTTTCAAATCCAGTTATTTATTGTGAAATTTTCCACCCGCTTTCCATTATTGAAATGCACATAAGTGCGCTTTCGTCTGCTGGAAGAGGAGCCAGACGGCGAAAGAAAGGGAAATGGGAGGAATTAATGACCAACAAATCTGTCACACGCCGCGGCGTGCTGAAGTCTGGTGCCGTTGCAGGTACCGGTCTGGCCCTGCCTACGATCTTCACAGCTTCGTCGGCTGCTGCTTTTACCAACGAACCGACGGGGTCATCCGTCACTTTGGGCTTCAATGTCCCACAAACCGGGCCTTATGCCGAGGAAGGCAATGACGAACTGCTGGCGCAACAGCTGGCGGTCGAGCATCTGAACGGTGAGGGTGATGGCGGCTGCCTGAACACCTTTACGTCCAAGGCGCTGAAAGGGAACGGCATCCTGGGCAAGAAGGTCGAGTTCGTCACCGGCGACACGCAGACCAAGTCAGACGCCGCACGCGCATCGGCAAAGTCGATGATCGAAAAAGACGGCGCGATCATGATCAACGGTGGTTCGTCCTCGGGCGTGGCCGTTGCCGTTCAGGGTCTGTGCCAGGAGGCAGGCGTGATTTTCATGGCGGGTCTGACCCACGCCAACGACACGACAGGCAAGGACAAGAAAGCCAACGGTTTCCGCCATTTCTTCAACGCATACATGTCGGGCGCAGCACTTGCACCCGTGCTGGCAGCGGAAATGGGCAAGGAACGCCGCGCCTACCACCTGACGGCCGACTACAACTGGGGCTGGACCCAGGAAGAGTCGATCGTCGCATCGACCGAAGCCTTGGGATGGGAAACGGTCAACACGGTCAAGACACCACTCGCGTCAACGGACTTCTCGTCCTACATCACGCCGGTTCTGAACTCGGGCGCAGACGTTCTGGTCCTGAACCACTACGGCGGCAACATGGTGAACTCGCTCACCAATGCGATCCAGTTCGGCTTGCTGGACAAGGTGGCCAACGGCAAGGACTTCAAGATCGTCGTGCCGCTGTACTCGGAACTCATGGCCGCCGGTGCGGGCGAGAACATCAAAGGCGTGCTGGGTTCGATGAACTGGAACTGGCAGCTGCAGGATGAGGGCACCAAGGCCTTCGTGAAGTCCTTTGGCGAAAAGTACGGCAAACCGCCGTCCAACTCGGCACAGACCTGCTATGCGCAGGTGCTGCTCTATGCGGATGCCTGCGAGCGTGCGGGTACCTTCAATCCGTGCGGTGTTGTTGAAGCTCTGGAAGACTTCGAGTTCGACGGTCTGGGCAACGGCCCAACCTGGTATCGCGGCGCCGACCATCAGTGCTTCAAGGACGTGCTGGTCGTTCGCGGCAACGAGAACCCGACCAACGCTTACGACACGCTGGAAATCGTCGAGATCACGCCGCGTGCTCAGGTCGAGTACGATCCGGAGCATCCGATGTTCGCCGGTGGCGCACTCGGAGAATGCAACCCGGGCGCGTAAGCCCCTGTGTTTGAGTCTGGCCGCCCCATCGGCGGCCAGACATTCGCGGCAGGGCTGATCCTGTCGCACCACACTCCACACTGACCAAGCCTGAGGTGGGCCAATGGACGCCATCCTACTGCAAATCCTGAACGGTCTGGACAAAGGCTCGGCCTATGCACTGATTGCCTTGGGACTGACCCTTATTTTCGGAACGCTGGGCGTTGTGAACTTTGCCCACGGGGCACTGTTCATGATCGGTGCGTTCTGTGCCGTAACCTTGCAAAAGCTCATGAACCTGAGCTTCGTGACCATCGACGAAACCCAAACCGACTTTCTGGGCAACCCGCTGAAGGTCGAAACACCCTATGTCGAGGCCTGGTTCGGTCCCGAGTTCGGCGCGACGATCATCGACTGGTCTGTTCCGCTGGCCATCCTGTTCGCGATCCCGATCATGCTGTTCGTCGGCTATGTGATGGAGCGCGGGCTGATCAAGCATTTCTACAAGCGCCCCCACGCGGACCAGATCCTTGTCACCTTTGGTTTGGCGATCGTGTTGCAGGAAATCGTGAAGTATTTCTTCGGCGCCAACCCGATCCAGACGCCGCCGCCCGACGCACTCAGCGGCTCTGTCGACCTTGGCACAATGATCGGCTTCGATCCCAACGCGATCATCTATCCGATCTGGCGCCTGGTTTACTTTGGATTTGCCGTCGCCATCATCGGCGCAGTCTTCTCATTCCTGCAGTTCACGACGTTTGGCATGGTCGTCCGCGCCGGAATGGCCGACCGCGAGACGGTGGGCTTGCTGGGTATCAATATCGACCGCCGCTTTACCATCATGTTCGGCATCGCGGCCGCTGTGGCTGGCTTGGCCGGTGTAATGTACGGGCCGCTCAACCCGCCAAATTATCACATGGGGATGGACTTTCTGGTCCTCAGCTTTGTTGTGGTTGTTGTCGGCGGCATGGGTTCGCTGCCCGGAGCGGTGCTGGCTGGCTTCCTGCTGGGCATTCTTGAAAGCTTTGCCTCAACGACCTGGGCCACCACAACAATCCCCGGAATCAACCAAATCATCATCTACCTTGTTGCCATTATCGTGCTGCTGACACGCCCGCGCGGGTTGATGGGACGCAAAGGCGTGATGGAGGAATAATCGATGTTGGGACTGAACAAGAAAGACACCAGCCTTCTGATCATCGTCGGCCTTCTTACCCTGCTGGCCCCCTTCATCCTGAACCCGTTCCCGGAAGGCAGCGCCATGGCGCAGTTCAACGCGGGCTATCCGGACCTGATGCAGCGCTTTGTTATCTTTGGCATCTTTGCCATCGGGTTCAACATCCTGTTCGGTCTGACCGGATACCTGTCCTTCGGTCACGCGGCCTTTTTGGGCGTGGGGTCGTATTCGGCCGTGTGGATGTTCAAGCTGCTGAGTTACAACATCATCCCGGCCATAGCGCTCAGCGTTGTGGTGGCAGGGCTATTCTCGCTGCTGATCGGCTTTGTCAGCTTGCGCCGGTCCGGCATCTATTTCTCGATCCTGACGCTGGCCTTTGCACAGATGAGTTTTGCGCTGGCCTATTCGGTGCTGTCGAACCCCAAATTCAACCTGACAAACGGGGAAACCGGTCTGCAGGTCTATGCCGACGATCCCCAAATTCTGCAGGGGGCCAATTCGCCGGATCTGCCACACCTGTTCGGCCTGCCGATGCGCGCGACCTATACGATGGATGTCGGCGCGTGGAGCTTTGACTTCAACGCGGGTTATTACCTTTGCGCGATAGTCATGATGGTTGTGTTTTATCTTTCGATCCGCATTTTCCGCTCACCTTTTGGAATGATGCTGCGCGCGGTGAAATCGAACCAGCAGCGGATGAACTATACCGGCCTGAACTCCAAACCTTACACCCTGGCGGCCTTTGTCATCTCGGGCATGTACGCTGGCCTGGCCGGTGGTCTGATGGCGGCAATGGATCCGCTGGCAGGGGCCGAGCGGATGCAGTGGACCGCCTCGGGCGAGGTTGTTCTGATGACCATTCTTGGCGGCACCGGCACCTTGATTGGACCGGTTCTGGGCGCTGGATTCATCAAGTATTTCGAGAACATCTTCTCGAAGATCAACGACAACGTCCTGCATAGCTGGTTCGCCTTCCTTCCCGACGGGCTGGAGGACGCGGTGGTGTTCCTGATCCACCCGTTCATCGGCAAAGGCTGGCACCTGACGCTGGGCATCCTGTTCATGCTGGTGGTGATCTACCTGCCTGGTGGCCTTGTCGAAGGTGGTCAACGATTGCTGAACCGCTTGAAGCGCAAGAAATCTGGTACCGACGATGCGCCGTCGGGCAAAACGGAACCGGCGGAGTAAGGGGCGGACCATGGCAATTCTAAGAGTCAAAGATGTCAGCAAACGCTTCGGTGGCCTCAAGGCGCTGACGGATGTGAACCTCAATGTCGAGGAGAACACGGTTCACGCAATCATCGGACCCAACGGGGCGGGCAAGTCGACCCTGCTGAACTGTCTTGTGGGCAAACTGATGCCGGACACTGGTTCGGTGTTGTTCGACAACAACTCGGTGCTGGGGCTTGAACCCTTCCAGATCAACCAGATGGGCATCAGCCGCGTGTTTCAGACGCCGGAGATTTTCGGCGAACTGACGGTTATGGAAAACATGCTGATCCCGATCTTTGCAATGCGGGACGGCGCGTTCCGGATGCACGCCTATGAGACCATTGCCAACGAAAAGGCCATAGTCGAACAGGCCGAGGCGATGCTGGAAGAGATGAACATGGCCGACAAGCGCGAGATGCACGCTGCCGCACTGTCGCGTGGCGACAAACGGCGGTTGGAGATCGGCATGTGCCTCAGCCAGAATCCCCGACTGTTGCTCTTGGACGAACCGACGGCGGGCATGGCGCGGGCCGATACCAACAACACGATTGATCTGCTGAAGCAAATCAAGGACGAGCGCGACATCACCATCGCCATCATCGAACACGACATGCACGTGGTTTTCAGCCTGGCCGAGCGCATCACAGTGCTGGCGCAGGGCACGCCCCTTGTTGAAGACACTCCGGAAAATATCCGCGGAAACCCCAAGGTCCGCGAAGCCTATCTCGGCGAAGCTGCGTAAGGAAAAGCTATGAACGAGAAACCTGACTTTTCGAAAAACGCCAATATGGCCAGCACCGCGCCTGCATTTCTCTCGGTTTGGGACATGCATTCCTACTACGGAGAAAGCTATATCGTGCAGGGCGTCAGCTTCAACGTGCACGAAGGCGAGATTCTTGCCCTTCTCGGGCGCAACGGTGCAGGAAAGACTTCGACACTCCGTTCCATTGCCAGAGTGGGCGAGCCGGAAGTGCGGCATGGCGAAATCTGGCTGGACCATCAACCGCTCCACAAAATGACAAGTTACGAAGCGGCGGCGGCTGGCCTTGGTCTGGTGCCGGAAGACAGAAGAATCATTCCAGGGCTGACTGTCGAGGAAAACCTGCAGCTTGCGCAGATTGCGCCACCAATCGGCTGGTCGCTGGACCGGCTTTACGAATTGTTCCCACGACTGGGCGAGCGCCGGAAACAAGAGGGAATTACCTTGTCGGGCGGTGAACAGCAAATGCTGTCAATCGCCAGGGCTCTGGCCAGAGACATCAAGGTCCTGCTTCTGGACGAACCCTATGAAGGCTTGGCCCCTGTCATCGTCGACGAAATCGAAAAAACGCTGATCCACGTCAAGCAGCAGGGAATGACTACAATCATTGTCGAGCAGAACGCAGTTCGTGCTTTGGAGTTGGCGGACCGGGCTATTATCCTGGATACGGGAACCATCGTATTCGACGGCACCGCCAAAGAGGTGCTTGAAGACACCAATCTTCGTGAAGAGTATCTGGCGATTTAACTTTGCCTCGAGCTTGAAGGCAGGCGCAATTTTCGGACTACGAGCGGGATTTCTCGGAAGCTCTCGATCCCGGGTCCGGACTGTTCTGGCTTCCTCGGCAGACTGATATCAACGCGATAACGGCGATGGCTGAAAGACAGGCTGTCGGGGACGTGTCATTGTTGGTTCGTGCGCAAACCTGATCAGTTCAGGCGAAACTGAAACCTGGTTCGCGTTACGAAATCAGGGTCTGCTTTGAGCTTATTCTGATCCCGATTTTGGTAAGCGGACCGTCTGTTATGCGGGCGCAACTGCATGTTTTGTGTACGCGCCTTGCCCCGTCAAGATCAACGCATTGACAGTTTTGAATAAGTTTTTTTCACTTGTTGAGCCCGCATCCTGGGCTTTTTGCAGAGCTACGGAAGGAAATTTTCAATGACAAGATTCAGCGTATTTACTTTGCTGGGCGCAACGACTTTGGCGCTTTCTGCGTGTGACGAGACCAGTGGCACAAGCGGGTCCACCGAAGTCACTCCCGCACAACAAGCCTGTTTGCGCGACGTGGCCGCCGCAACCAACAACACGCAAGTTGTTGTGCTTTCGTCCGAGTTCAGCGAGGCCGGGACACTGGTAAAAGTTGGCGTGGGTCCGGATCAGGCACCATGGAATTGTATCGCTTACACTGATGGTGCAACGGCGGGTATTGAATCGCTCAGCGACGAAGGCGCGCTGTGATCTTTTGCGTGATTGTCGCAACTTCGAGGCTCGGTTTAGCCGCATGAGACCGTACCCTTGGCTTTCCAGCCCCGGAAAGACGAAGCGAGCGCTTTTTGCGGCCTCGCAGGTGCGACACGCTTCGCCGCTTGAACGCGCCAGGACAAACATTCTGCCAAACAGAAGGGAATTGTGATGTTTAAGAAGTTCTTTTGGGCGCTTGCATTTTCCCAATGCCCGCGTTTTCCGACATCTCTGATGAGGCGAACGCTTGCATCGATGAGTTGATATCCCGCTTTGGCAATGTGGGCGGTGAGGTCCTTGGCCAGGAATTCAGCGAAGCCGCCATCATGGTCCGGCTTCGCGATGGCACCGGTGTCGAGTATGAGTGCATCGTTTGGTCCGGACCCGAAGTCGCCGATTTACGACGCGTGGGTGAAAACACTGACACTGCTGATGATGGAGGCGGCGCATTGGATGGTGCCTCTGACACTGCGCCGACAGTTTCAGGGGATCAGATCGTCAAGTTTGATGCCGGCACAAGTGGCACAACCCTAAGCGCCACACTTCAGGCCGGCACGTCGGTGCGTTACATCCTGGGGGCAAACGACGGTCAGTTTCTGAACGTGGACGTCGGATCACATGGTGGCGCTCTGGACTACAGGATCTTCAATCCCGACGGCACTTTGCTGCTGGATTTGATTCCTTCGGAGAAGCCATATCAGGGTCAGCTATGGCAGTCGGGCGAACATATCATTGAAGTTGTGAACGCGGGCGCACAACCGGTTGCCTTTGACATCGGGATCGGCATCAACTGACGCCGGAACGACTTGGGCAATTTGACATACTATCAAAGGGCCGCTCCCCCCAAGCACAATGTTGAATCCGCCTGTTCTTGCCTGCGTTGGGGCGGAATTTGGCTATCCCCAGAACGCCTTTTGCACCTCGGCCCGCCGATCCCCGGTTGGAGTTTGAACCTCAAGCACCGTCCCGGCGTCCCAGTGGCTGGCATCGACCATGCCAATTGCGACATTTGTTTCGAAGTCAGGCGACCAGGCGGCAGACGTGACCTGCCCAACCCGCTTTCCGTCTTTGTACAGCGGCCAGGCCGACCGGGCCGGCGGCACCGGATCACCGGGGATGGAAATCGCGCGAATTTGCCTGGCCGGGCCTGCGGCGGCCTCGCGCGATAGCGCGTCCCTGCCGATATGGTCGCTGCCCTCGGCCGGATTGCAGAACTTGCCCAATCCGCATTCCAATGGCGAGTTCTCCATTGTCATGTCGTTGCCATAGCTCAGCAGGCCGCCTTCGATCCGTTCGATCAGGTTCGGACAGCCGGGGCGCACATTCAGATCTTCGCCCGCCTCGAACAAGGCGTTCCACAGTGGCATCCCATAGGCACCATTCTCAACAAAGATCTCGTAGCCGCCTTGTTTGGAATACCCGGACCGCGCCACCACAAAGGACGTGTCCTGAAAAGCCAGCCGCTTGTAGCGGAAAAAGCGGATGTCACGCACCTCGCCTCCAAAGACCCGCGCCATCAGGTCATCCGACTTTGGCCCCTGAACGGCCAGGGGTGAAACGTCGGGCTCGAACACCTGCACATCCATGCCCGCACCGACAGCCAGCCCCTTGACCCACAAAAGCAGGTCGCTGTCCGCAATGGAAATCCACCAGCGATCCTCGCTGTGCTTGATCGCCACCGGGTCGTTCAACATGCCGCCGTTCTCATCAACGATCGGCACGTAATAGCACTGGTCTTCCTGCATCTTTTCCAGGTTGCGGGGGGTCAGCCGACGCATCAGCCGGCCAGCATCCGGACCGCTCAGCTCGATCTGCCGTTCACAGGACACATCCCAGACTTGCACATGAGATTTCAGGTGCCGGTAGTCGGCCTCGATGCTCTCAAACACCGTGGGCAACAGCATCCGGTTATAGACGGTGTAGGCGGTGACGCCCTTGTCTTCGACCCCTTCGGAAAAGGGCGTTTGGCGCAGGCGGCGGGATTGGGATAACAGACGCATATCAAAGGTCCATTGATTTGATACGATCCCGAAGCTGGAACTTCTGGATCTTTCCGGTGGAGGTTTTGGGAAGGGTTTCGAATACAACAGCCTTGGGGGCCTTGAACCCGGCAAGGTGATCTCGGCAGAACGCAATGATCTCGTCAGATGTTGCCCTGGCGCCTTCACGCAATTCGACAAACGCACAAGGGACTTCGCCCCATTTCTCGTGCGGCATTGCAACCACGGCTGCGGCCTGCACGGCGTCATGACGATAAAGCACCGCTTCGACCTCGACGGATGAGATGTTTTCTCCGCCCGAGATGATCACGTCCTTCAGGCGGTCGCGGATCTGTATATAGCCGTTTTCGTGTACGACCGCACCATCACCAGACCAGAACCATCCGTCTTCGAAGGCTTTGGCGGTGGCCTCGGCATCCTTGTAATACCCCGCCATGACCGTGTTGCCCCGGATAGCAATCTCGCCCTGCGTGGACCCATCGCGCGTGACCGGCGTGCCGCTGGTGCGGTCGATAACCGAGACGTCTTCGACCATAGGAAAGGCAATGCCCTGCTGCGCCTGTAACTCGGCCTGTTCTGCGGGGCTAAGATCGTCCCACTCATCCTGCCAGAGACACTGTGAAATATGTCCGTAGGTTTCGGTCAGGCCATAGACCTGCATGACGTCAAATCCCATGGATCGCGTCTTTTCCAGCACCGACGGTGGCGGCGGCGCTCCGGCCGTCAATACGCGGATCGCGGGATCAAAGGGGGCCGCACCGCTTTCGGCTTCGGCCAGCATCTGCAACACAATGGGCGCCGCACCAAAATGGGTCACACCATGGGTGCGGATCGCATCCAGAATACGGTCTGCTGCCGGAACGCGTGTGAATACAACCGTCGCCCCAAGCATGGCCATCAACCAGGGGTGCCCCCAACCGTTGCAGTGGAACATCGGCACCACCGACAGATAGACCGGATAGGGCGGCATCTGCCACGCTGTCCCGGTGCCAAGCGCCATCAGATAAGCTCCGCGGTGGTGATAGACGACGCCCTTGGGGCGCCCGGACGTGCCCGAGGTGTAGTTCAGCGCAATCGCATCCCACTCATCTTCGGGCAGGTCTGTCGGCAAAGGGGCGGATTTGGTCAGCGCCTCATAGGTCTGGCCACCAAGGCTCTCACCTGCTGCAGCGGGATCGACGATCTCGACCACGGGCAAGGTTCGACCGAGCAGATCAAACGCTTGGGACAGAAGCGGCACAAGCTCCCGGTCCACGATCACCAGTTTCGTGTCCGCGTGATCCAGGATGTATGCGATGGTTTCCGGCTCCAACCTTGTATTCAGTGTGTTGAGCACTCCGCCTGTCAGCGGTACGGCAAAGTGCAATTCGAACAGCTCTGGAATGTTCGGGCTGAGCACCGAAACCGTATCACCTTTCTGCACACCAAGTGCCGCCAACCCACCGGCCACCGCGCGAATGCGGGTGGTGGTCTCAGCCCAGCTTCGCCGGACGTCGCCATAGATTACCGCCGTGCGGGCTCCATGCAGGTTTTCGGCGCGGTGCAGAAAGGACAACGGCGACAGGGGCACATGGTTGGCCCGTGTCTTCTGAAGAGCTTCGAAATGGTGACGCATCCCGGTACCGCCTTTATCAGCTGTTAGGCCGCACGCGGGCGGCGGTCTTGTTTGCGAAGGCTTCCAGCCGTTCGCGGGCGGCGGGCTGGGTATTGACCACTCCGCCCACCACAGCCTCTGCATACGCCGCGTCCATGCCGGACATGTTGTTCAGGTGACTGATTGCCGAACAGATTGCAAAATTGGTCAAAGGCAGGTTCTGCGCAATTTGTTCCGCCAGCTCCATCGCCTTGGCCATGCTGCCGCCTTCTTCGGTGATGTATTGCGCCAACCCCAGATCGACGGCCTCTTGCCCCTGATAGACACGGCCGGTCAGGATCATGTCGATCATGCGGTATTTGCCGATCATATCCGAAACCCTGATGGTTGCCCCGCCCCCAGTAAAAATCCCACGCTGGCCTTCAGGCAAGGCAAAATAGGTGCCGGGGTCGATCACACGGATATGCGCCGCGCTGGCCAATTCCAGCCCTCCGCCCACTACCGCGCCCTTCAGCGCGGCGATGATCGGCACACCACCATATTCCATCTTGTTGAACGCTTCATGCCAGCGCAGACAGACATGCATGAAGTCATCCGGACTGCGGTCGGCCTTCCAATGCTCGACCAGATCAAGACCTGCGCAGAAGTGGTTGCCTTCGCCGGCCAGAACCACGGCTCTGACACCGGCCATACGCGCGCTGCTGAAAAAGCGGATCAGTTCCTCGATCGTGGCCACATCCAGCGCGTTGCGCTTAGAGGGACGGTTCAGGGTCACGACGTACAGACCGTTCTCACGCTCGGAAATCGCAAGGTTCTCATATGTGTCGGGGTTCACGACGTCATTCATGGGTCAGATCCTATCCAGGCGTTATTCGGGGAAAGTCGCGTCAAGCAGACTGCGCGAGCCATGCAGGATGCGGGCGTGTTCGGTGGCACATTCAGGCAGAATGTGCTGAGCAAAGAACAGGGCGGTGGCGATTTTCTGGGTCATGAATTGTGTATCCTGCCCGGCGTCCAGTGCATTTTGCGCAGCCACGGCACCTTTTGCCAGTTTCCACCCCGCCGCCAGTGTCCCGGCCAGCATAAGGAACGGGACAGAGCCTGCAAAGGCCGCGTCGATGTCCATTCGGCTGTTTTCCAGCAACCAGTCCAGCGCGGCCTCAAATGCGCCACGCGCCTGAGCAAGACTTGCGCCAATTGCCTGCGCGCTGGCATCTCCTTTTGCCAGTTGCGCTTCGGTCTCGGCAATTCGGGCGGCGAACCGGCGGGCGGTTTCTCCTCCGTCGCGCATCACTTTGCGCCCCAGAAGGTCGTTGGCCTGAATGGCTGTGGTGCCTTCGTAAATCGGCAGAATGCGGGCGTCGCGGTAGTGCTGCGCGGCTCCGGTTTCTTCGATAAAGCCCATGCCGCCGTGGATTTGCACGCCCAGCGAGGCGACCTCGACCGCGCGTTCCGAGCAGAAACCTTTGACCAGCGGGACCATGAATTCGGCCAGCGCAGCGATTGCCGGATCGTCCTGATGATGTGCGATGTCCAGCAGGCCTGCCGTTGCGGCCGCCATAGCCCGGCCACCTTCGGTCAGGCTGCGCATCCGCATCAGCATACGGCGCACATCCGGGTGTTCGATGATGGCGACCGCGTCTTTGGTCTGACCATTCACGGGACGGCTCTGCACCCGGTCGCGCGCATAGGCCAGAGCGCGTTGGTAAGCCCGTTCAGAGGTCGCGATGCCCTGAACCCCAACAGAAAACCGAGCGGCGTTCATCATGATGAACATATATTCCAGCCCGCGGTTTTCCTCGCCGATCAGGAAACCGGTGGCGTCTTTGTATTCCAGAACCGCAGTCGGGCTGGCACGAACGCCCAGTTTGTGTTCGATGCTTATGCAATTGACCGTGTTCTCGACGCCTGGCGTGCCATCCGGCCCCACCAGTTTTTGCGGGACGATGAACAGGCTCAGCCCCTTCGGCCCGGCAGGCGCGTCAGGTGTGCGGGCCAGCACCAGATGAATGATGTTCTCGGTCAGATCGTGCGCGCCATATGTGATGAAGATCTTGGTGCCAGAGACGCCATAGCTGCCATCCCCGCGCTGCACCGCCCTGGTCGCCACGCGGCCCAGATCACTGCCTGCCTGCGGTTCGGTCAGGTTCATCGTGCCGGACCAGCGCCCTGCGATCAGCGGTTCCAGATAGGTGGCTTTCTGTTCGTCCGAACCGGTCAGCAGCAACGCCTCAATCGCCCCGTCGGTCAGCAGCGGGCAAAGACCAAAGCTCATATCAGCGGCATTCAGCATTTCAACGGCTGCCGCGCCGACGGCGCGCGGCAATCCCATACCGCCATATTCCACCGGATGGGTCAGCGCCTGCCACCCCATTTCGACGAACTGCACATAAGCTTGCGCGTCACCCTCGGGCATTGTCACACGGCCATTGTCGAACTGCGCGCCCAGCGTGTCCCCGATATGTGACAATGGCGCGATCTGTTCGCTGCAGAACCGGGCATATCCCTCGAGAGCGGCACCAATATCCGTCAGGTCGTATTCCGAATACACTTCCACCCGGGACACCTTGTCCCAGTGGGACAAGTGTTCGATGCAAAACATCAAATCCTGTACGGGCGGCTGATAGGACATGCCAGGCTCCCCTGCGGCGACTATGGTTTCGCGTCATCTACCCGCCCAATGGTTTGCCGATAAGCTCATTTCTTGACAAAATGATATCCGATTACGCCAACGTGAGGTTCAGATGACCAGCCATGACCCGATATCTCTGACGACTGTATCGGCGGGATTTGTCCAGGATTGGCTGGATGCGCTGAAGTCCCGTTGCACTCCGGCAGAAATGACATCGCTGTTGGAGCGTTCGGGCCTGCAGGCCAACCCGATGGCACCTTCTCAGCGCGTCACACTGAATGAAATCGCCCGGCTCTATCAGCTTGCCGCGCCCGAAACCGGGGACGAAATGATGGGGCTCTGGAGCCGTCCGATCCGGCCCCGCGCCCTGCAGCATTTGGTGATGGTACAGCGCGAAGCGAGCAGCCTGACCTCGGCGCTTTATCGTTTCTCGACATTTTGGAACCTGCTTCTGGATGACTTCCGCCTGGACTTGCACAGCAAATCCGACGCGGTGGAACTGGCGTTGGTCCCATATTCGGACGACACGCGCCCGCAGCGTTTCGGCCACATGCTGATCCTGAAACTGGCGCATGGGCTTTTGTCCTGGCTTGGCGGGACGGAAACACCAGTAAAAGCCGTTCGCTTTGCCTTTGCCCGCCCGGAATTTGCCGCCGACTACGCCGTCGTCTTCCCATGCGCTGTCGAGTTTGACGCTCGGCAGACCAGTATCCTTTTCGACCCGCGCCAGTTCACCCGCCCGGTAACCCGCAGCTCGGCTGAGGCATCCGTGTTCCTTGAACGCGCGCCGCTGGACTGGATCTTTACCGGTTCGCGCGCACATACAAACAGCCTTCGCGTCCGCGCGTTTCTCTACGGCGCAACATGGCAAACCTGCCAGCTTCCCGATGCAGCGCGTGCCCTGAAAATGACGCCGCGGACCTTGAACAGGCGTTTGAAAGAAGAAGGGACTTCTTTTCAGGACATCAAGGATGCACTGCGCCGCGACATTGCCATCCGCGCGCTTCAGCAAAGTACGCTCAGTATTGAACAGATCGCCTTTGACACCGGGTTTTCGGCTCCGGCGAATTTTCACCGCGCCTTTCGAAAGTGGACCAGCCGGACCCCCGGGTCATACCGCGTGCACGCGCAGGCTTCCTGACGACGGCACTCCGTCGCGGACATTCGCATAGCTCGTGCGAACAGGTCATTCACTTGGGCTGACAATCCGCCCGTTTCGCAGTTCCAGCGTGTCTGGTGCCAATGCCGCGCGAAACGATGGTGCGTGGCTTACCAGCAGTATAGCCTGCGGCAGGCTTCGCAGAATTTCCAGAAGTCGCGCTTCATTTTTGGCGTCCAGCGCATTGGTGGGCTCATCCAAAAGCAGCGCCTCCGGCTCCATCGCCAAAACGGTTGCAAGGGTCACAAGCCGCTTCTCTCCACCAGAGAGCTTGTGCGTAATGCGATCACGCAGGTTTAACAGATCCAGATCGGAAAGCACCTTGTCGACGATGGCAAGCGCCTCGGACTTGCTGCGCCCGAGGTTGAGAGGACCAAATGCGATGTCTTCCGCCACCGTCGGGCAAAACAACTGATCATCGGGATCCTGAAAAACCAGCCCGACCTGACGGCGGACTTCGTGAAAATCCGCCTCGACGCGCCTTTCCTTTCCCAGGACGGTCACGCGCCCGGCGCTTGGCGTTTGCAGGCCAAGGGCAATACGAAACAGGGTAGACTTTCCCGCGCCATTCGGGCCCGCAATCGAGAGGCGCTGCCCCGGTTCAAGCTGCAGCGAAGCGCCGTCCAGCACTGGTGGCTGGCCAGGGTACGCAAAACAAATGTCTTCAAGCTTGAGGATCGTCATAGATAATCCAGGAACAGCAGGCCAAGGCAAACGGTGCACAGCATCGCGGCGAACATGTGATCGCGTCGTGTCATGTTAAAGTCCTGCAGCAACAAAAGACGCCCGGAAAACCCCCGGCATTTCATCGCCGCCAGAATCCGCTCTGACCGTTCAATCGCGCGCACCAGCATCATGCCGACCAGATACCCGAAGCTTCGGTAGGTGTGCCAGTTTGTGCCGGGGCGAAATCCGCGAATCTTCATCGCGCCGCGCAGGCGCAGGTATTCTTCCCGCAACACCTCGATGTAGCGGATGGTGAACATCAAAAGGTGCACAAGCGCCTCGGGGCAGCGCAGCTTGTGCAAAGCGTGTCCAAGCGTCACAGGTTCCATCGTTCCGACCAGAACCATCAGCGCAAGGATGACCGCGTTGGCCGTCAGTGCAATCTCGAAAGCTTTCCAAAGGCCCTGCCAACTGGCCGGAAAGCCAAAAACCGTGAACATCGCGTCACCGGGCATTGAGAATGGCAGCAACACCAGCATGAAGATGATGAAGCTGTCCATCATGGCCATACGCTTGAGGGTCCGGCCGACTGGCAAGCGTGACATCACCAGTAACCCAAGCGAGACGGACAAAGCGCCGATCAGCGCCGGAATGCTGTTGAGGGCAACCGTGACGATGGCAAAGATGCAGGCCAGCACGATGCGCATACGGGGATCGTAGTCTCCGATCATCCCGAAATGGGCGGCTTTGCCTGCCTCGGCCAGTGTTTTGGCCTGTGGTTCCAGCGCATGTGCCATCAGGTGGCCATCTTTTTACGCGCGGCCAGGTAAAAGCCGATGCCGAACAGACCAATGATATAGCCAATACCACCCAAGATGTTCTGCAGATCATTGTGCTCGCGATAGGCGGCGATCTCGCGCCGCAGTGGGCGGGTTTCGTCGCGCACCGCTTTGGCGATGGCCGCTCGTTCCTCATCCGAGAGCGAGGCCACTGTCACCGCTGCCGCGCCATCCGCAGATGCAACCGGCGTGGCTGTTTCAGAAAGCTCGGCTTCGACCCCCATGATTTCGGCCACTTCGTCGGCCGGCATGGCAACTTCGGCGACGTGCCCTGCACCCAGATCTGCCTTGAATGTATGAGTCACAGCTTTGGTCGGGCTGTAGAGAAAGAAACCGTCCGTATCGGTTACTGTGCGTCCCAGTTCAGAGCCATCGGGGCCATAGACGATGACTTCCTGGTCTGCGGCCATATCGCCATTGGAAAACCCCAGCTCGCCTTCGATTGCGTCGCCTGCCGGAAAAACGCCTGCAATAACCTTATGCGCAAGAGCCGGGAGCGGGGCGAGAGCAAGCGTACAAACAAGGATCAACTGTTTCATGTGGACGCAACCTTTACAAAAAGTTCCGGTTTGACCTTGCGGGCCAGAAGAACGGCAAAACCTGTCAGCACGGCCTCGATAGCCATGACGGGAATGTGGGCGAAAAAGACAAGCTTGGCAGCGGGCAGGAACTCATCGCCGGACAGCGCCAGCGAAACCGCGACGAAAGCCGTTGTGGCCGCGATCGAAAACGCGCCGCCAATTCCGCCCCAGATCGCCCCCTGAACAGGTGAGCCACGTGCGATCAGGCGACCAAAGATCATCCAGGTCAGCACCGCCGGAAGGGCGATATTCACCGTGTTGATCCCCAGCACGGTCAATCCGCCAAAACCAAAGAACACGGCCTGCAGCAGCAAGCCGACAAAAAGGGCCGGAAAGGCGGCCCAGCCGAGCAGAAGCCCGGCCAGACCGTTCAGAATCAAATGCACAGACGACGGGCCAATCGGCACATGGATCAGCGAGGCGACAAAAAAGCTGGCCGACAACACGCCCGCCGTGGGAATGCGATCCAGATCCAGCGATTTCAGGCCCAATGCGATCCCGCCAGCCGCGGCGACCGCACCGCCGATCACGACAGGGTTGGAAAGGGCTCCGTCGACGATGTGCATTCAGGCTTACTCCAGATCCCAGGCGCGGATCCAGATGACCGCATCCTGGCTCAGCTCTTTGCCTTCATGCTCGGTTTCCGGGCCCACGCCCAAAGCGGCGAAGCCCCAGTACCCGGCTTTTGGCACACCAAAAGTGAAATATCCGTTGTCATCCGAAATCGCGACCAACGCGCCGCCCGGCAATGGGGACACGGTGGCGTCCTTCGCGCCGGTGCCGGTCATGTCCGGTGCTGCGGCGATGTACTCGATTTCGATTTTTGCGCCGGCGACGGGCTGTCCCTCGCTCAACACGCGACCGGTAAAGGTTGACCCGGCGATGATGTTGTAAGGCTTGTTCAGCGGCAGAATCTCGGCGGCCAGCCCCTGCGGCTGATCCCAATCGGTCGGCAGTTCGTTTCGGTTGAGGTAAGCCTTGGTGATCTGCTGGATATAGATATCCTCGGATTCTTCGTAGTAAGGCGCAGGAACTGTAACCACCACATAGTCACCCGAGCGCTTCACCGGAATCGAGCCCAGGAACGCTTTGGCAATGTTGTCCGGTCCTTCAAAGGTGGTTTCTTGCAGCGTACCCATCAGATCGGTTTTTTCACCGTTGTGGATCACAAAGAATTCTTCCGGTTTTTCCAGGGTCATCACGTGACCAGCTTCAAACGGGTGCCAGAAAACCAGTTTGACCGGAACGTCACCGGGGCGTTCGATCATCGTGTCGTCGGTATATTCCAGCAGGAAATGGGCCTGCGCCAATGCAGGCATCGCCAAAGCAGCCGTTGCAGCCACCAGCAGTTTTTTCACAAATCGAGTCCTTCTCACGTCGCGCCTTCCCCGGAACAATTCTGCTTTGACGATGGGGAACGCGAAGCCATCTGCCTTGTCGGGCAAACAGATCCGGCGCACACCCCGTCGCCGATGATGAACGCCCCTTCCAAGGGCGCATGTTCGGCAGGTCTCCTGACTTGCGGGTCAAAGCGCTAAACTAACCTTCCCGGGATACCCCAGTGGCATTATCAGCCGCGCTCGCCGCCTACAGTTGCGGGGGCAGTTGCAGAGTTGGCAAAATGTGCCGCACTGCATTCCCTATTGCTTCCGAAGATGTCCCCGGAACCGAACATGGCGCGTTCATGCCAGAATATGTAAGACACGGTCAACAATTGATTGCGGCGTTGCATGGGCCATTTGCGAAATCAGAAATTGCATGTTCGCGCTTGCTACGCGGTTTGGTATGCGCCACCGCGAGTGTGTGTGTTTTCCTAGATCTCTTTATGTGTTCAATAGTCGTCGGTTCAGTTCGCGGACTTGAGATTTTTAGGCCTGAAACTGCGGGCGTTGACTCGCGTGTTTAATTGAACTCGTTACAAATATGTAGGGTCGCTCCGATGCACAAAAGGTCCGACCGGCCCAGCGCCCGATGCAGAAGCAGAGTTGTTGTACTTGTCGCCGTGTTCACGCTACCATCGGGCAAAACAACAGTGCAGGTGCCTCGTGACCACAGAAACAAAACGCCCGCTCACCCTTCGCGATGTCTCGGAAGCGTCGGGGGTATCCGAAATGACGGTCAGCAGGGTCCTGCGCAATCGGGGTGATGTATCGGATGCGACCCGAACACGGGTTCTGGCCGCCGCAAAAGAGCTGGGATACGTGCCCAACAAAATTGCGGGTGCGCTGGCATCCAGCCGGGTCAATCTGGTTGCGGTCATCATCCCCTCACTGTCCAACATGGTCTTCCCCGAGGTCCTGACCGGCATCAATCAGGTTCTGGAAGACACCGAATTGCAGCCAGTGGTCGGCGTGACCGATTATTTGCCGGAAAAAGAGGAAAAGGTCCTTTACGAGATGCTCTCGTGGCGGCCTTCGGGCGTGATCATCGCAGGCCTGGAACACACGGAAGCGGCCCGGGCGATGCTGGATTCCGCGGGCATTCCGGTGGTCGAAATCATGGATACCGACGGCAAACCCGTGGATGCGATGGTCGGCATTTCACACCGCCGTGCCGGCCGTGAAATGGCGCAGGCCATTCTGAAGGCCGGATACCAGCATATCGGTTTCATGGGGACCAAGATGCCTTTGGACCACCGCGCGCGCAAACGTTTCGAGGGCTTTACCGAGGTTCTGGGCAAACACGGGATCGAGATCGAGGACCGCGAGTTCTACTCGGGCGGGTCGGCACTGGCCAAGGGGCGCGAGATGACGCAGGCGATGCTGGAACGATCGCCGGAACTGGATTTTCTGTATTATTCCAATGATATGATCGGCGCTGGCGGGCTGTTGTACCTGCTGGATCAGGGGATCGACATCCCTGGTCAGATCGGGTTGGCGGGGTTCAACAATGTCGAACTGCTGCAAGGTCTGCCCCGCAAACTGGCAACCATGGATGCCTGCCGGCTGGAAATCGGCCGCCAGGCCGCAGGGATCATCGCGGCACAGCTGGCCGACCCGGAAGCCGAGATTGAAACCCGCGTAACCCTGACGCCAAAAATCAGCTACGGCGACACACTGAAGCGGCGTTAGAGTCTTGGCACTGCCGAAACTGGACAACCGGACAGCCCGTGCGGTGTTCATGGATCGTCACTTGCTGTCCGAAACCCCGTCGGGCAGCGCAAAGGGCGCGGATCTTCTGGACCTGATCCGACGGCTTGGTTTTGTTCAGCTGGACAGTATCAACACCGTGGCCCGCGCCCATGACATGATCCTGTTTTCGCGCAGGCCCACCTATCGCAGCACACATCTGAAGCGCCTGTATGAACGGGACAGGGCGCTGTTCGAGCATTGGACACATGACGCCGCCGTCATTCCGATGGAGTTCTACCGGCATTGGCACCTGCGCTTTCAGCGCGACGCCGATTTGTTGAAAGCCCGCTGGAAGAATTGGCGGCGGGATGGATTTGAACAACAGTTCGCCTCGGTTCTGCTGCACATCCGCGATCACGGTCCGGTATCCTCGTCCGATGTGGGAAAGGACGAAAAGAAAGGATCGGGCGGCTGGTGGGACTGGCACCCGTCCAAAACCGCGCTGGAGTTCTTGTGGCGCTCGGGCGCGCTGACCGTCATTGGCCGGGATGGCTTTCAGAAACGCTACGACCTGACCGAACGGGTGATAGAAACTCATCTGTGCCCCGGTTATGCACCATGCGATGCCGAAGGAACGGTGGACTGGCTGTGCAACGCCGCCCTGGACAGGTTGGGGTTTGCAACATCGGGCGAACTGGCTGCGTTCTGGGATACGGTCAGCGCGGCCGAGGCGAAAGACTGGTGCGCCGCAGCCCAGAAAAACGGCGCAATTGAGGAAGTCGAAATCAATTGCGCGGATGGGCGTACAAGGAAAGTGTTTTCCCGCCCGGGATTGGTTGAAGAGGCCCCTGAACTGCCCGCGCCACCGGGCAGAATTCGCGTGCTCAGCCCGTTTGACCCGATGCTGCGGGATCGAAACCGAGCCGAACGCCTGTTCGGGTTTCACTACAGGATCGAAGTGTTTGTGCCCGCGCCCAAAAGAACCTACGGCTATTATGTCTTCCCCCTGCTCGAAGGTGATCGGCTGATCGGCCGGATCGACATGAAGGCCCACAGGGATAGCGGCGAATTGCGGGTACAATCCGTCTGGCCCGAGCGAAAGTTGCGCTGGTCAGAGGCCCGCACCCGGCGTCTGGAGGCCGAGCTGGACCGGGTGCGCAGATTTGCCGGTCTTGATCGTGTTGAGCTTGCCAACGGCTGGCTGAAAGACCCTAAATAGGCTCTATTCAGCCTGTGACAGGGTTAGGTGGATCGATTCAAGACCGTCAATTCCGCCATCAATCACATCACCGGCCTGTACCGCACCGACACCGGCCGGGGTGCCTGTCATGATCAGATCGCCCGGACGAAGGTGATAGTAATTTGAAAGATGGCTGACGATCTCATCTATTTTCCAGATCAGTTCGTCCAGGGTCGCATCCTGCCGGACTTCACCGTTGACGCTCAGATGAATGCGCTTGTCTTTGTCCGGCGACCAGTTCTCTGACCGGGTCAGCGGCGCAAAAACGGCACCGTTTTCCAGATCCTTGCCCAGATCCCACGGGCGCTGTTTGTTCCGTTCACGGATTTGCAGGTCGCGGCGGGTCATGTCCAGCGCGCACCCATAGGCAAACACCGCGCCCAAAGCCTGCTCGCGACTGACGCGGAACACCGGCTGACCGATCGCAATCGCCAGCTCCATTTCGTGATGATAGTTTTCTGTACCCGGCGGATATGGCGCGGTCGCTCCGGTCAGGATGGCGTTTGGTGCGGACTTGGTGAAATAGAACGGCGCCTCGCGGTCCACAGTATTTCCCATTTCAGCCGCATGGGCCGCATAGTTCCGCCCGACGCAAAAAATTCGACCCACCGGATATTCGGCCTGCTCGCCGACAACCGGTATCGCAACAGGGTCGGGAAGAGAAAACAGCTTGTCCTGCATGACAGCCCCCAGTTTGAAACATCGCCGGGCATCTTAGGTGTCTTCCCATCACTGGCAAGACGTTGGCGACCGAGATGCACACCCTTTTGACCTGACATTCAAGACTTCGGGTTTCTTAGACGCATTGACCTTTCGCTCCGGATAACTCTCACTGCCCCGGAAATTCAAACACCCGGGACATCCCGGATCAGGCGGAAACACGGGGAACAGCATGCAGTGGAACGAATTCGCGGAATGGGGCCGAAAAGTCGCTGACTGGACGCAGAACTATCACGAAACCGTTGGCGACAGGCCCGTCCGGGCACGGTGCGAACCGGGTGAGGTCTTGAATGCGTTACCGTCTGAACCGCCCGAAACCGCCCAGCCCATGGAAGACATCTTCCGGGATTTTGAGCAGATCGTAATGCCCGGCATCACCCATTGGCAGCACCCCCGGTTCTTTGCCTACTTCAACTCCAACGCCTCGGCCCCATCGGTTCTGGGTGAGTTTCTGGCCAGCGCCATCGCACCGCAATGTATGTTGTGGCAAACCTCGCCCGCTGCAACCGAGATGGAAACCCGGATGATGGATTGGTTGCGGCAGGCTTTGGATTTGCCGGACGGATTCGCCGGTGTGATTCAGGACTCGGCCTCGTCGGCGACGCTGGCCGCCGTGTTGACGATGCGGGAAAAGGCACTGGCCTGGCAGGGCAACAAACAGGGGCTGTTCGCGCAGAAACCCCTGCGCATCTATTGTTCATCCGAGGTTCACACCTCAATCGACAGGGCCATCTGGGTTGCCGGAATTGGCGAAGACAACCTTGTGCGTGTTCCCATCAAGGGCGACTGGCGCGGAATGGACCCCGACGCGCTGGAAGCGGCCATTCAGGCAGATTTAGACTCTGATTTACAGCCTGCGGGCGTCATTTTGTGCGTCGGCGGGACCGGCGTCGGGGCAACCGATCCTGTGGATCGTTGCTTAGAAATCGCCGCCAAATACGGCCTCTATTCCCATGTCGATGCAGCCTGGGCCGGGTCGGCCATGATCTGCCCCGAATACCGGCACTACTGGCCCGGGATCGAACAGGCTGACAGCATCGTCTTCAACCCCCACAAGTGGCTGGGGGTACAGTTCGACTGCTGCGCGCATTTCCTGAAGAAGCCCGAAGATCTGGTCCAGACGCTGGCTATCAGCCCGGAATACCTAAAAACACATGGTAAAGACGGGATCGTCAATTACTCGGAATGGTCCGTTCCATTGGGGCGTCGCTTCCGCGCGCTGAAACTGTGGTTCGTGATACGCTCCTACGGGCTGGAAGGCCTGCGCCAGCGGATGCGAAATCACGTCAACTGGTCCAAAGCGCTGCATGACAAACTTGCGTCGGAACCGGATTTTCAGATCACGACGGCGCCCATGTGGTCACTCTGGTCCTTTCGGTACATGCCCGAAGGCTGCGCTGACCCGGATTATCTGAATTTGCGGCTGGTCAACGCCATCAATGATGACGGGCGGATTTATCTGACACAAACACGTGTGGATGGCGATCTGGTCATCCGGTTTCAGGCCGGACAATTTGAGACCATGGACCAGGACGTGATGATGGCCTATGACGTCATAACGGACATTGCCCGTGGCCTGACACCTTAGAGACTAAGCCCTCATCCCGGCGGCGGCCTGGGCGTAACCGCCGGATGCGCCGTCAACAAAATGAACGTGATCATCGCGAACGGCAGAGGGCACAAAACAGGTCATCATCGCCTCGTCCTGAGCATGGATGCCATAGCGGATCTTGCCCTGCTGGCGCGCCTGTTCCAACATCTGCCGGATGCGTGCCAGCGTGGCCTGATCGCAATCCAGCGTCATCTTGAGGCCGTCGTCAAATTTGCGGAAATCCGCGTTTTTGCTAACCATTTCCTTGTAGTGCTGGGGCTCGAAACTGCCCAGTCGCCTGCCGGACAGAAACAGCAGAAAGATGAACAGGTTTTCACCCAACATCTTCACAGTGTGCCAAAGAATGTTGCCGCCGGCGCGCATCACACGCGCATTGATCGCAATACCCGGCGGCGGCCACGAGATTGGCGGCCCGTTGACCGGCACCGGGTGGCCCGCGCGATCCAGCGCCTCGGACACGGACAGCACCGACTGCGCCAGATCGGCAAAATCGATTTCTGTCGCGGTCGCGGTCGGTTGCACAACCAGCGATACGATCTGGCCATGTTTCGCCGGGCTGTTGGACCACCGGCAGGACAAGCCCGTCAGATCCGGTTGCGCGCCGGGTGCCGCATCGGGAACAGCGTATTGCCCCGACTTCATCTGCGTCTCGGCCCAGGCCAGCCCACCGCCCGAGAACATCGCGTAGTCCACGCCCGACGATGGCGCATAGCGGGCAACGCGCACATCCCGGCCGGCATTCCGGATATCCGCAACCGGCACCACGGCGCCGCGCAGGGAAACCGAAAACTCTTCATGCGCCCAGCGCTGCAAAGCGGACAGGCTGGCGCAGGCTGTATCCGCTGCGCCGGCCGGGACGGCGAAACCCGCGCCGTCGCCGCCAAAGATATAGGGAAACAGCTTGCCGCCCAATGCGTTGATCATACCCGAAATCACCGCCGCTCCGACCATGTTCACGGTCTTGTACCGGCCTCGCGCGAATTCACCGGTCGAATCGACGATATCAGCAACCCCGACAACCCAGTCATCCGGCACCGGTGTAAATCGCGCAGGCTTTGCAAGTTCGGTAAAGTCCCGCACAAGCGGCAGGGATTCATAGAAATCGGAATGAACGTCTTTCATTGTCCCCTCAGCGTTGGTGCCTTGTGTCGGTTCCTGATTTGAACAATAGCCCGATTGTGATGTCTGTCCGCCAAATCCAGCATCGCACACGCGCTTGTGCATGGTGGCACGACATGCCAAGCATGGCCCGTATTCAGGTTGAGGGCAGATCATGCAGGCAGGATTGGTGGTTTTGTGTCTGGCCTATGTGCTCAGCCAGTTTTTTCGCGCTTTTCTGGCTGTGCTCAGCGTGGATCTTGGCCGGGACCTGGGGGCCACGCCCGAGGACCTGGCCTTTGCCTCGGGCTTGTGGTTCTTCATATTTGCCCTGATGCAGATTCCGGTCGGCTGGGCGCTTGACCGGATCGGACCCCGCCTGACCGCTTCCTTGCTGCTAATGATCGGCGGTGCAGGAGGCGCCGCTGTTTTTGCGATGGCAACTGCGCCGTTGCATATCAGTATCGCGATGGCCCTGATCGGGATCGGGTGTTCTCCGGTGCTGATGGCCTCGTACTATATCTTCGCGCGCGAGTTTCCACCCGCCCGTTTTGCCACGCTGGCCGCCGTCATGCTGGGTGTCGGTTCCGTCGGTAATTTGGTGGCCTCGTACCCGACGGCACTGGCGGTCGAACTGATGGGCTGGCGCGCAACGCTGGCCGGACTGGCGGCGATCTCGGGCTTTGTAGCGATTGGAATCTGGCTGACGGTACACGATCCGCATAAGATCGAAACAGAACAGAAAGGATCGTTGCTGGATCTGCTCAGGGAACCAGCGCTCTGGACGATACTTCCGTTGATGCTGGTGGCCTATGCGCCTTCCGGCGCGCTGCGAGGATTGTGGGCCGGGCCGTACCTGCAGGACGTCTTTGGCCTGGGCACCGCGCAAATCGGGCAGGCAACCCTGGTAATGGGTGCAGCGATGATTGCGGGAACCTTTGTCTATGGCCCGCTTGACCGCATTCTTGGCACGCGCAAATTGGTGATCTTCGGCGGCAACGCGCTGAGCGCTGTGTCCCTGATCCTGTTGTGTATCTGGGTCGCCGACGCGGTCTGGGTGTCCGTCATCCTGCTGGCCCTGATCGGATTTACCGGCGCCACATTTCCCGTGATCATGGCGCATGGCCGTGCCTTCATTCCCCCGCATCTGGTCGGCCGGGGCGTCACCCTGCTGAACCTGTTTGGAATTGGCGGCGTTGGCGTGGCGCAGTTTGCCACCGGGCGGCTTCATGCCGCTACTGTAGGCGCCGGGCCCGCTGCGCCCTATACGGCCATTTTCGGGTTCTTTGCCATAACAGTTGCGATTGGCTGCCTGATTTACCTATTCAGCCGCGACAGCATAGACTGATGCCAATCAACCCTGAACAGGAGATCACAGTGCGGGAAATCGAGGTCATCGCACCCAACCTGAAACACAGCCTGTCAGGCGTGACCACAACGATCATTCGGCTTTTACCGATCCAACGCGACATGATCGAAATTCGCGCGACAGGCCCCGGCCTGCCCGACGATCTGCCGCATATCCGGCTTTGGAAGGTCCCGTTTCTATCGAACCGGGTGCAACGGGTCTGGCATGCCCGGCGCAACACCGAGATGCTGGCAGGACTGGCGCTGAAACATCTGTTCCGGCGCAATTTCCGCCTGCTCTTCACTTCGGCCGCGCAGCGCGATCATTCGGGGTTTACCAAGTGGCTGATCTCGAAGATGGATGCGTTGATCGCGACCACACCGCAGGCGGCTTCGTTTCTGAAACACCCGGCAACTGTCATCATGCACGGAGTGAACACGGACCTGTTTCATCCCGCACATTCCAAGCAAGCCCTGCGCCAGAAGCTCGGTCTGCCCGATGGCGTTCTGATCGGCTGTTTTGGCCGTATCCGCCCGCAAAAGGGCGTGGACCTTCTGGTGGACGCCGCAATCGAGGTTCTGCCGTCCCACCCTGATGCGCAGATTATCTTCACCGGCCGGGCCACCAAAGAGTTCGAAGGCTTTCAGCAGGAACAGGAACAAAAGCTCAAGGCCGCCGGGTTGGCGGACCGGGTGCATTTTCTGGGCGAGCGTCCGTGGGAAGAGATCGTGGAAACCTATCGCGCGCTGGACCTGTTCGTGGCCCCTGCACGGCACGAAGGCTTCGGCCTGACCCCGCTCGAGGCGATGGCGTCGGGTGTGCCTGCCATCGCCTGTCACGGTGTTGGCGCATTCAGCGCGCAGATCAAAGATGGTGTGACCGGCCGTCTGGTCGAGAAAGACAATGCAAAGGCGCTGGCGGGCGCGTTGCAGGACATGTTGGAAGACCGCGAAAAACTGGCGCTGGCCGGGCAGGCTGCACGGGCCCATGTCGAGAAGAATTTTCGAATCGAGGGCGAGGCAGAAGCCATCGTTCGGGTCTATCGATCCTTGTTGGAGGCGCATTGACCCGCCGCAACGGTGTCAAATTGGTGTTCCGCGCCGAAATTCGCTTCGATTAGTCTTTTTTCTTCGCCGCAACGCGGCTATGAACGCGCGTCCTTAGACTTCAGGAGACATGATATGGGCTATCGCGTCGTCGTCGTTGGCGCCACAGGCAATGTGGGCCGCGAAATGCTGAACATCCTGGCTGAACGCCAGTTCCCCGTGGACGAACTTGCCGCGCTGGCAAGCCGCCGTTCGCTGGGCACCGAGGTCAGCTTTGGCGACAAGACATTGACGACCAAGGATCTGGATACGTTCGATTTCAGCGGTTGGGACATCGCGCTGTTTGCCGTGGGTTCAGCGGCAACCAAGGACTATGCGCCCAAAGCCGCGGCTGCCGGCTGCGTGGTGATCGATAACTCGTCGCTGTATCGCTATGACCCTGACATTCCGCTGATCGTGCCGGAATGTAACCCGCAGGCGATCCACGACTACAAGAACAAGAACATCATCGCCAACCCCAACTGCTCGACCGCGCAGATGGTTGTGGCGCTGAAACCGCTGCATGACCGCGCCAAGATCAAGCGCGTTGTCGTGTCGACTTATCAGTCGGTTTCGGGCGCAGGCAAGGAAGGCATGGACGAGCTGTGGGATCAGACCAAGGCCGTGTACAACCCGATCAACGAGGTTGAGCCGAAGAAGTTCCAGAAGCAGATCGCTTTCAACGTCATTCCGCAGATCGACGTCTTCATGGAAGACGGCTCGACCAAGGAAGAGTGGAAGATGGTTGTCGAAACCAAGAAGATTGTCGATCCGTCGATCAAGGTCACGGCCACTTGCGTTCGTGTTCCGGTCTTTGTCGGCCATTCCGAGGCGGTGAATATCGAGTTCGAGGAATTCCTCGACGAAGACGAAGCCCGCGACATCCTGCGCGAGGCACCCGGCATCATGGTGATCGACAAGCGTGAGGCGGGCGGCTACGTCTCGCCCATTGAATGCGTTGGTGATTTCGCCACTTTCATCAGCCGCATCCGTCAGGACTCGACCGTTGAGAACGGTCTGAACCTGTGGTGTGTGTCGGACAACCTGCGCAAGGGTGCGGCCCTGAACGCCGTTCAGATTGCCGAGCTGCTGGGCCGTGAGGTTCTGAAAAAGGGCTGAATTCTTCCCATCCGAATGTACGAAGGGGCCGCTTCACATGAAGTGGCCCTTTTTTCTCGGCCCCGGCCCGGTGATAGGCCGGACGTTCGAGACCCTCACACCAGTTTCAACTGGACGTATACACCACAAAATGCACAGTGTTTGCCCTGAGCATTTCGATTGAGGCAGAACGTGCGTTTCCTGAACAACAACAGGTTTGCCCGATCCGCTATTCTGGGTTGTGCAACGCTTCTCATGGGTTTGGTGATCTTTGGATTCACCGGACGGTATTTTGCACCCGGTGACTCGGTCGCCCTGATGAGGCCCCAGATTGGCGTGCTGCTGATCGTCTTTGCCGCGATCCTCATGGCCGTGCGTGCCAGGGGTTTCGCGTTGGCCTCCCTTGCTTTCGCAGTGATTGCGGTGGGGTCCGTTGCCGCCGGGCTCGTACCTGTTTCAGACGAATGCGATGATCCTTGTGTGACCCTGTATCAAAAGAACCTGATGTCTGTGGCATGGCCCCGGTATTCCCTTGCTGACGACATCCTTTCTTCGGACGCGGACATCGTGACACTTCAGGAAGTTTCCAGCCACAACAGGCAATATATGGAAAACCTGTTCGGGAATTACCCGACATCGGCAATATGTGAGTTCAGGCCCGAGCAGAACGTTGCGATACTGACCAGACTGGCCATTGTTGAGGATTCAGAACTTTGCCTACAGGGGCTTGGACTGGTGGGTCTTCAGGTCATCGGTCCGGGTGGTCAGCCGGTTTGGGTTGTCTCCGTTCACCTCAACTGGCCCTACCCTTATGGCCAGTTCGAACAGAGCAAAAAGATCGCCCACCAAATCGAACAACTGGACGGCCCTGTTCTGATCGCCGGGGACTTCAACATGGCCCATTGGGGCAGCAGCGTGCGCCGTATCGGTATGGCTGCCGGCAATCACGTGTTTGGCGCAGTTATGAACACGCACATTCTTGGCAACTGGATGATGCCGATGCCGATCGACAATCTTTTGGTGCCCAATGGCACGACGGGCACGGCGGAACTGCGCCCGTTCATGGGATCCGACCATATGGGAATCAGGGCCCGCATCAGCCTGCCCTGAGAACTCATTTTTCAGCTTTTTAGAGCCTGTTTGTGCCTTACTGGCCGGATTCGACCAGTTCTTTGAGGTTGGAAAGCCCGCGCTCGTAATCCCCGCCGACCCATTCATCCATCATGAGCCCCATCCAGCGCGACATGGGGTTCATACCAAGATCACTTTCAAAGCCCCACGAAATCTCGGTCTGATCGCCTTCGGGCTGCAAAGTAAACGACGCACTTGCCGTCCCCATGGATCCGAAATCCAGCGCGGTTCTGACGAACTGGTTTTCAACGCTTTCGATGATTTCTTGTGATCCCGATCCGACTTGAGGATGCTCAGAGCTCCAGTTCAGGGTATTCCCGACGCCGGCTTCTGGGCCGCTGTAGGCCAGTTTGGTTTCCGGATCGCGCGACAGCCATGGCGACCATTTCTCGGTCGCCTGCATCGAGTTCACAAAAGGAAAGATGGCAGCAGCCGGCGCGTTGATGGTGACGCTTCGCGAGACTTCGGCCTTACCGGGCAGCAGATAGGACGCGCCCACCAGAACCAGTATCAATACAAGTAAAATCAGAAGAATTCGTTTTATCCATCGCATGGCTGTCTCCGATTCCAAGCAGAATAATCTCATGTTCAAAAACCGGCGGCGCCAGATTGGACCAGAGCCGCGCCAGCTTGACTTTGCCGCGCCACGCAAACGGAATTCAACATAAATTCGAAGAACTTTCCCGACCCAATGCAAGGTTTTGCAAAGATTATGGGGCGCATTCTCTGCCTGTGCCGTGGGGGCATGAACATAGGGGTGAACGTGGTGGATAATGTAATCACGCTGGAGCACACGGAATCCGTGCGGCTGGATCCGGATCGCATTGGCGGCTTGTGCCGTCAACTTGGTGACCAGAACGCGCTGGATGTCATGTGCCGAACCGTTGAAGAACTGGCCGTGCGGCTTTCGAACTGCGAACGTTTCTGGCGGCAACGCAACTGGGCCGATCTGCGCAAATGCGCCAGATCACTGGTGGCGATTGCCGATCAGATCGGAATGACGGCGCTGGCCCATGTGGCAAATGATGTGGCCCGGACAGTGGATGCCGGGGACGCCGTTGCCTCGGGGGCGACGCTGTGCCGTCTGATCCGTGTGGGCGAGCGGTCGCTGACGGCAATTTGGGATCAGCAGGATCTTTCCGTTTGACGGGGGTTGCAGGCGCGCGTCCGGTGGCTAGTCTGGGCGCGAACCGAGCCAGCCGAGAACCCTATGACCCTGTCCTTTGCACCTGCCTCTGAACCGTCCTTGCCGCTTCATGTGATCGAACAATCCCGGCTGGAGGACTGGCTTAAAAACCAGAGCGCGAAAGTGCAATCATGGATTGCCGTCAACGGTTTCACCGGTGCTTTGGGACAGGCCCTGTTGATACCAGACACTGATGGTGTGCCGGGCTGCGCAGTTGCGGGATACGGAACGGGCGCCACGCGGGCGCGCAAACGTTTTCCTCTGGCGGCCGCGGCCGAAGCGTTGCCGCAGAGCAATTACCACATAGCGTCAGGTGTACCCGAGGATGCGCTGGACACAGAAAGCCTTGGCTGGCTTTTGACCGGATACACATTTGATCGCTACGCCAGCCAGTCTCCTGTTGGTGCCAGGTTGGTTGCACCCGACGGGTTGGACAGCGCGCGGATTGAAGCGATCGCCGCCGCCGAGGCGCTGATCCGAGATCTTGTCAATACGCCAGCTTCCGACATGGGACCGGATCAGTTGCAGGCCGCCGCGGAAACGCTCGCGCAGGACTTTGGGGCCTCTTGCAACGTGATCGCAGGCAACGCTCTGCTGGAAAACAACTTTCCAATGATCCACGCTGTCGGTCGTGCCGCCGCGCAGGAACCTCGGCTGATCGAAGTGAACTGGGGCACCAGCGGCCCCAAACTGACACTGGTGGGCAAAGGTGTCTGTTTCGATACCGGTGGGCTGGATCTGAAACCGGCGGCGGCGATGGGACTGATGAAAAAGGATATGGGCGGGGCGGCCAATGTGCTGGGTCTGGCCCGCATGATCATGTCCCTGAACCTTCCGCTACAGCTTCGGGTCTTGATCCCTGCCGTGGAAAACGCGGTTTCGGGTAGTGCATTCCGTCCCGGCGACATCCTGACCTCACGCAAGGGGTTGACCGTCGAGATCAACAACACCGATGCAGAGGGGCGGCTGGTTCTGGCCGATGCCCTGACACTGGCAGATGAGGGGCAGCCGGACCTGCTGATCTCGATGGCCACGCTCACCGGCGCGGCGCGCGTTGCGGTCGGAGCGGATCTGGCTCCATTCTATACCGATGACGATGGCGCGGCGGAAATTCTGACCGGCGCGGCGCGGTTAGCGGCGGATCCCGTCTGGAGGATGCCGTTCCACGAACCTTATGAAGCCTTGATCGAACCCGGCATAGCAGATCTGGACAATGCCCCATCGGGCGGGTTCGCAGGTTCGATCACTGCGGCCTTGTTTCTGCGACGCTTTGCCGGCCAAAGTCGCTACATGCATTTTGACATCTATTCATGGCAACGCGCCAAGGAGCCGGGACGCAGCAAAGGTGGCCTTGGACAAGGCCCTCGGGCCTTGCTGGCCGCGTTGCCGGAGTTGTTGGACCTATGAGCCGTCTTCGCATCATCGAACCGGTTGTCGACCTTCTGCGCCAACCCAACGGACCGCGCGACCGTCAATTGCTGTTTGGTGATACGGTTGAGGTCCGTGAAAACCGGGAAGGGTGGAGCCGTATTACTTCGGACAAGGACGGGTATCAGGGCTGGGTTGCGACAGACCGTTTGGGGCCCGAGGCGTCACCGACCCACTGGATCATTGCCCCGTCGACTCATACCTATGAGCGGGCGGACATCAAAAGCGCGGATCGGGCATCGCTGAGTTTTGGCAGCAAGGTTCAAGCTCTTTCCAAGCAAAACGGGTTTCTTGAGACCGAGCTGGGGTTCATTCCGTCCACCCACGCCACCACAATTTCCGACACAGTGAATGACCCGGTTGCCGTAGCCGAACTGTTTTTGGGCACGCCCTATCTTTGGGGTGGCAACAGCCGGTTCGGCCTGGATTGCTCGGGGCTTGTTCAGGCCGGGTTGCTGGCCTGTGGCATTGCCTGCCCCGGTGACAGTGGCGATCAGGAAAGGGCGTTGGGACACCTGGTGCCGCAGGATGCACCCGCAAAACGGGGCGATCTGTTATTCTGGAAAGGACATGTGGCCTGGGTCAGCGGCAACAACATGCTGCTGCACGCCAACGCCCACGATATGGCGGTCGTATATGAACCGATGGATCGGGCCATTGCCCGTATCCGGGAACAAGGCGACGGGCCGGTTACGTCACATAAAAGGCTCTAATCCAGGTCAACCGCCCGGATCAGCTTCCGCTCAAGCACGCGCAACACGGTGCGCAGGTCATGGCCGCGTTTCAGAATGCGACCGTCCATGCCAATGACCGAGTACATTCCTTGCCGCTGACGAAGGCGGGGGTGTTTTTCCACCCGATAAATCGGATGCTCGGCCGTGCGTCGGAAGATCGAAAAAACTGCCGTATCCCGTAGGTTTGAAATGCCATAGTCGCGCCATTCTCCGGCGGCGACCATTCGGCCATAAACAGACAGGATCTGGGTCATCTCGCGCCGGTCAAAAGCGACTGGCATCTGAGCCGGGCTGGCAGAAAACCCGCTGGGTGGCTGCATGTTCATACTCTCAGCCTTGCCGGAAATTCTGTTTTAATCAACCCCGAGGCAGACACACTGGTTCATTTTGCCTTGAACCTGTTACCTGCGGCCAACCTGCCGGCAGATCAGGATCACGGGCAACAATCCAACAGCCAGTATCACAAGCGAGGGTACGGCAGCCCCTTCCAGCCGCTCATCAGACGCCAATCTGTAAGCCTGCACTGCCAGCGTGTCGAAGTTGAAGGGCCGCATGATCAGCGTCGCGGGCAGTTCCTTCATGACATCGACAAACACGATCAGCAGCGCGGTCAGCAGCGATGGCGTCAGAATCGGCAGGTGCACCCGCCGCAGCGTCGCCAGCGGCGTCTGGCCCAAAGACCGCGACGCGGCATCCATATTTGCGTGAACCGTGCTTTGTCCGCCTTCATAGGCGCTGAGCGCGGCGGCCAGAAACCGCACCATATACGCCGCGACCAGCAACCAGATCGAACCGGTGATCAGCAACCCGGTCGAAATATCGAAGGTCTTGCGCATCCACGCGTCCAGCGCGTTGTCGAACCCGGCAAAAGGCACGATCAGACCGACCGCAATGACACCGCCCGGAACCGCGTATCCCAGCCGCGCCAGATAAGCCGCCGCTGACGAGACGCGCCCCGGTCTCAGGCGCTGATAAAAGCCCACGCAAATGGCGGCGAACACGGTCACCACAGCGGCTATACCGGCCAAAGTTAGTGAGTTCTGGATGAACCCGATATAGCGCCGCGACAAAAGGTTCTGTTCTGAGGTCATCCCCATCTGCACCAGTATGATCACCGGCAGAAGAAAACCCAGGACGACCGGAATGATGCACAGGACAAATGCCCCGACCGACTGCCAGCCTTTCAAATGTGCTGTTGGCAGCGCGGCGTGGCTTTTACCGGCCTGATAGTATTTGGCTTTGCCGCGCTGGGTCCGTTCGGCTACGGCCATCAGCAGCGCGAACCCTAGCAGGCACAGGGCCAGTTGAGCGGCTGCAGCGCGGTCGCCTATGGAAAACCAGCTTGTATAGATCCCGGTGGCAAAAGTCTGAACGCCGAAATAGGCGACTGTTCCAAAATCGGCGATGGTCTCCATCACTGCCAGCAGAACACCGCCAGCAATCGCCGGGCGCGCCATCGGCAGGGACACGCGCCAGAATGCCATCCACGGGCTGTTGCCCAACGCCCGGGCCGCCAGAAAGGCCGAGCCGCTTTGCTGTATGAACGCCGCGCGCGCCAGCAGATAGACATAGGGATACAGTACCAGGATCAGCATGACCGCCGCGCCTTCGGTCGAGCGGATTTCGGGGAACCAGTAGTCGCGTGGCCCCCAACCCGTTATTTGCCGCAGGTTGGTTTGAACAATGCCGGGGTGATCCAGAATAAAGGTGTAAGCATAAGCCAGAACATAGGCCGGAAAGGCCAGGGGCAGAACCAGAGCGATCTCGAGAAGTCGCACACCGGGAAAGCGTGTCATGGTCACAAGCCACGCGGCACCGACACCGATCGAAAAGGTCCCCGCCGAAACCAGGACCACCAGAACCGCCGTGGTCAGCGCGTATCCGGGCAGAACCGTGGACATCAGATGCGAGATCGTGGCCGTACCACCGGTTGCGGCCGCCAGAACAACCGCCACCATCGGCAGCAGACAGGCCGCAGCCACAAAAAGAGCGACCCCGCCGACAATCCTGGTGCCCAATACGCCGCGGTTGCGGGATCCGTGTTCTGAATACTCTATTTCGGCCATTGTCCCGGCTAACGAGTGGCAAATGCGCAGGTTTGGTCTTTCATTGACCAAAACGCTCCGAAAAGCCAGTAGGCGGGGCAACAATTCTGCGGCACTTACTGCCGCAGACTGTTCCGATGCGTCATTCGTAGACGCGCTGATCCTCGATAACCAGCCCATCCTTGGGAAGCGAGCCGGGTGCAACCACCTCGACCGCGCCCTTCAGCTTCAGGACCTCGACGACCGATTTGGCATAGGCCGCGTCGTTTTCGCAGGGGCTTTCGATCTGAACCGTCATCATGTCCATCTCGCCCTGGCGGGCTGCAATCACGCGCGCTTTGACGATTTCCTCGTGCTTGTCCACCAGCGCCGCAACCTGTTCCGGACGCACGAACATGCCCTTGATCTTGGTGGTCTGATCGGCGCGGCCCATCCAGCCCTTGATGCGGGTATTTGTCCGCCCGCAAGGGGACTGGCCCGGCATGATGGCCGACAAGTCACCGGTGGCAAAGCGGATCAGCGGGTAATCCGGGTTGAAGGTCGTGACCACAACCTCGCCAACCTCGCCGGGTGCAACCGGAATTCCGGTGCCGGGGGTGACGATCTCGACGATGACATGTTCGTCGATGATCATCCCTTCCATCGCGGCACTTTCATAGGCGATGTTGCCCAAATCCGCCGTGGCATAGCATTGCAGGCAGGAAATACCCCGGTCGGCATAGTCCTGCCGCAATGAGGGAAACAGCGCACCCCCGCCCACAACCGCCTTCGAGAAATTCAGCGAAACGCCCATCTCGTCAGCCTTATCCAGGATCACTTTCAGGTAATCGGGCGTTCCCGCATATGCGGTGCATCCGATATCACGGGCAGCAGTGACCTGAAGCTCGGTCTGGCCGGTGCCCGCTGGCAACACGGCAGCGCCGACGGCCCGCGCGCCGTTCTCAAAGATCATTCCGGCCGGTGTCAGATGATACCCAAAACAGTTCTGCACGATGTCTCCGGGTCCGACTCCGGCGGCGTGCAGAAACCGGCCCATGCGCCACCAGTCGTGATCCGTGCTGCCCGGTTCGTATATCGGACCCGGTGATTGAAACACATGGTGGAAATGACGCGCCGGTTTTACCGTGAACCCACCAAATGGCGCACGTGCGGCCTGCCCCTGTGTCAGGTCGGACTTCCGCAAAACCGGCAGCTTCGCCAGATCCTCGATCGTGGCAACCGCGTCGACATCCGCATCCGCAAAATGAGCCGCAAATCCCGGTGCCGATTTCGCCCGCTGCAATTGCGCGCGCAATGCCTGGGTCTGATCAGACAAACGTTGATCGGCCGAGCGGGTTTCGAGTGCATCGAAGTAAGTCATCGCCAAATCCTCCATCCGCTCACAGCCACCGCTTGCGGCGGCGATAAGAGCGCACATCCCGAAAGCTCTTGCGGCCTTCGTCCGACATGCCGAGATAGAATTCCTTTACATCCGGGTTTTCGCGCAATTCTGCGGCGGGGCCGTCCATCACGACGCGACCCGATTCCAGAATGTATCCATAATGCGCAAACCTAAGCGCGACATTGGTGTTCTGTTCGGCCAGCAGGAAGGACACGCCTTCTTTCTCGTTCAGATCCTTCACAATGCCGAAAATCTCTTCGACCAGCTGCGGCGCCAATCCCATCGACGGTTCGTCCAGCAGGATTGTCTCGGGCCGGGACATCAGCGCCCGTCCCATCGCAACCATCTGCTGCTCGCCACCCGAGGTATAACCGGCCTGGCTTCGGCGGCGTTCCTTGAGGCGGGGGAAATATGTGTAGACCAGCTCAAGGTCCTGCTGAATCGCGGCCTTGCCATCCTTGCGGGTATAGGCACCGGTCAGCAGGTTTTCCTCGACCGTCAGGTGTTCAAAGCAATGGCGGCCCTCCATCACCTGGATCACGCCTTTCTGCACCAGATCAGCCGGATCGCTTTCGTGAACACTGGTTCCGCGATATTTGATGGAACCTTTGGTCACCTCGCCCCGTTCGGAATGCAGCAGGTTTGACACCGCCTTGAGCGTCGTCGTCTTGCCTGCACCATTGCCACCCAGCAGGGCCGTGATACCGCCCTTGGGCACAGTCAGGCTGACGCCTTTCAGCACGAGGATCACATGGTTGTAGATCACCTCGATATTGTTGACTTCAAGCAGGGTTTCCGCCTGCACGTCAGTGGTTTGTGCCGCATCCAGCATCAGCGTGTTTCCTCATGCCTGCCCCATCCGGGGCGGTTCATCAGGAGCGGCAGGCACGCCGCCGCTCCGATTGTTTGGCGACCCCGGATCGCTCCGGGGCGCGGAGTCTTCTCTTATTCGCAGCGGGGTGCGACGTTGTTTTCAGCCGCGTACGCGTTAGAATCTTCCGCAACCAGCGCGCCGATCACTTCGCCATCGGTTGGCTTGAAGTCGGAAATCAGGCTCCAGGTCTTGGTGCCGGCATCCCATTGGGACACACCGATCAGGCCGGGGCCACCATGGTTGTCACACGACACCTGGAAGGTTGGGCCAAAGTTCGGCATGCCCAGTGCGGCCATACGCTCTTCGGTGATGTTGAGGTTCTCCATCGCGTCGCGCACCATGCCCGGTGTAACATCGCCAGTTCCGTTGGCCTCTTGCGCGTCCTTGATCGCTTCGGCGGCCAGCATCGCGGAATAGAGACCGCGGTTGTACAGAACGGTACCGACCTGATCGCCTGCGCCTGCGGCCTTACCGGCATCGACAACATGCGTTTTGATGTCATCGAATACAGGGAAGTCATTACCGACCGCGTGGAAGGTGACGGCCTTGTACCCGTTCGCCTTGTCGCCTGCGGGCAGCACGTCATGCTGCGCACCCGACCACCAGACGCCGATGAAATTTTCCATCGGGAAACGGATGTTCGCGGCTTCCTGGATTGCGACCTGGTTCATCACGCCCCAACCCCACATCAGAACGTAGTCCGGCTTTTCGCGGCGGATTTGCAGCCATTGCGACTTTTGCTCCTGACCGGGGTGATCTACCGGCAGCGTGGACAGTTCAAAACCGTGCTTCTTGGACAGCTCTTCCAGCGTGCGGATCGGCTCTTTGCCGTAGGCCGAGTTGTGATAGACCAGCGCGATTTTCTTGCCGTTCAGATCACCGCCATTTTCTTCCAGCAGATAGTTCACCGCGCCCGAGGCGCCGTCCCAGTAATTGGCGGGATAGTTGAAGACATGGCTGAACACCTTGCCGTTGCGGGCCGAAGTCCGGCCATATCCCATGGTGTGAAGCGGGATGTCATCGGCCGTCACTTTCGGGATGAGCTGATAGGTGATGCCGGTCGACAGCGGTTGATAGATCAGCGCGCCCTCGCCCTTGGTCGATTCATAGCATTCCACACCCTTTTCGGTGTTGTAGCCGGTCTCGCATTCGACAACACGAACGGGAACACCGCCGATACCGCCATCCCTCTCATTCAACAGAGTGAAATAGTCGTTGTAGCCGTCCGAGAACGGAATACCGCCCGCAGCATAAGGCCCTGTGCGATAGCTGAGGTCCGGGATCACAAGATCCGCCAAAGCGGGCCCTGCGGCCATCAGAGCGCCCAGCGCCATAGTTGCCAGTTTCTTGTTCATCGGGTGTTTCCTCCCTTGGTTATTCCGATGCGGTTTCGGGCTTTGCACCCGTCTTATGATTGGGCCGGTTCCGTTTAGTGCGGGAACGGCCAGAGTCTGAGTTTTTCCTTGGCCACGCGCCACAGCTGCGCCAGCCCGTGTGGTTCCAGGATCAGGAACATGATGATCAGCGCACCGACGATCACAAGCTGAAGATGCGCCACGATATCGGTGGGCCAGCCCAGAACGTCGACCCCGACGACCTTCAGAACCACCGGCAACAGCACAAGAAACGCAGCCCCGGCAAAGGATCCGAAAATAGAGCCTAATCCGCCGATAATCACCATGAACAGCACCAGGAACGACTTCTGGATGCCGAACACCTCGCCCACTTCGACCGCGCCCAGATAGACCGCAAAGAACAGCGCACCAGCTATGCCGACAAAGAACGAACTGACGGCGAAGGCGCTGATCTTGGCCTTCAGCGGGTTCACCCCGATGATTTCGGCTGCGATGTCCATGTCACGGATCGCCATCCATGTGCGCCCGGTGGTGCCGCGCGTCAGGTTGCGGGCAATCAGCGCGCTGACCGTCAGGAAGATCAGGCAGAACAGATAGGTCGCCCAGGCCGGAGCATTCGGCCCCGTGATGATGATGCCGAACACATCACGTTCGGGCGCATTGATCTGACCCGAAGCGGAATAGTTGTAGAACCACGGCACCCGGTTGAACAGCCAGACCAGAAAGAACTGCGCCGCCAGCGTGGCCACCGCCAGATAGAACCCTTTGATCCGCAGCGAAGGCAGACCGAACAGCACACCCACGATGGCCGTAATGCCTCCGGCAAGCAGGACATGGATGAACATGCTGACATCGGGAAAGGCCGTCATCAGCTTGTAACAGGCATATGCGCCCACAGCCATGAACCCGCCGGTCCCCAGCGATACCTGCCCGCAATAGCCCACCAGAATGTTCAGCCCGATGGCCGCGATTGCGTAGATCAGGAACGGCAACAGCAGCGCGTTGGCCCAATAATCGTTGATGATGAACGGAATGATCCCGAACGCCACCGCCAGCACCACGTAGTAGCGGTACCGATCAAACTTGATCGGGAAAGTCTGGCTGTCATCCACGTACGAGACTTTGAAGTCCCCGGCTTCACGATAGAACATGTCTTACTTTCCCCATTCTTCCTGCGCCCGGTTCCGGGTCGCAGCGTCCAATTGTTTTGAAGACTTGGCGTAACCGCTCTGCTCGGTGTTGCGCACCAGTTTCATATAGGCCAGCACGCCCGTCACCAAACCGGCAAACGCCAGGATCGCGGCGATCATCAACTGACCGTCCGTCAGCCCCTCGGCTGTGATCGCGATGTAGCCGAAGGCCCAGAACCCGGCCCAGGCGATGACGTTAATGATGGCGATCAGCTTCTGCACGACCTAAACCCTTTCGATGATCTTCTCACCGAACAGACCCTGAGGCCGGAACACGAGGAAGATCAGCGCCAGAACATAGGCGAACCAGTTCTCGGTCGCGCCGCCCACCATCGGGCCGATCGCGAATTCGAACAGCTTCTCTCCCACACCGATGATCAGCCCGCCCACGATCGCGCCGGGGATCGAGGTGAACCCGCCCAGCATCAACACCGGCAGCGCCTTGAGCGCGATCAGCGACAATGAGAACTGCACGCCGGACTTGGTGCCCCACATGATCCCTGCGACCAGTGCCACGAATCCGGCCACCGACCAGACCATGACCCAGATGAAGTTCAGCGAAATGCCGACCGACAGCGCGGCCTGGTGATCATCCGCCACGGCGCGCATCGCCCGGCCCTGTTTGGTGTACTGGCTGAAGGTCACCAGCGCCGCCACCAGCAGCGCCGCAATGACCGTCGCCACGATATCCAGATTGTCGATGAAGAAGCCGTAATCAAAGATGTTGAACGTCGTCTCGTCAATCCACAGGTTGATACCCTGCGGCAGGCCAACATCCAGCGTCTTGATCTCGGATCCCCACATCAGGTCGGCCACGCCTTCAAGGAAATAGGCCAGACCGATGGTCGCCATGAACAGAATGATTGGCTCCTGCCCGACCAGATGGCGCATGACGAACCGCTGCACCGCCCAGGCCAGCAAGACCATCACCGCCATTGTCAGAATGATCGCCAGCAACGCGGGCACGTTCCAGCCGAAATAGTGGACATGGGTGCCGAAGATCGCGTTGATCAGATGCGCAAAGGGCACCTGACCGTTCATGATCCCGACCAGTGTCATCGCCGCAAACAGGGCCATAACCCCTTGCGCGTAATTGAAAATCCCGGACGCCTTGTAGATCAGCACAAAGCCCAGCGCGACCAGTGCATAAAGCACCCCGGCCATCAGACCGTTGAGGATGACCTCCATCGCAAATACGAGTTGTTCAGGCATGTCAGCCCCTCCCCAATTCTGCCAAGGCTTCAGTCATGGCTGACCCCCAGATAGGCGTCGATGACTTCCTGATTGTTGCGCACCTCGTCGGGTGTGCCGTCGCCGATCTTCTTGCCGTAATCCATCACGACCACCCGGTCGCTAAGGTCCATCACCACGCCCATGTCGTGTTCGATCAGGGCAATCGTGGTGCCGAACTCGTCATTCACGTCGAGGATAAAGCGGCTCATGTCCTCTTTCTCTTCGACATTCATGCCCGCCATCGGTTCATCCAGCAGCAACAGCTTGGGTTCCGCAGCCAGCGCACGGGCCAGCTCGACGCGTTTTTTCAACCCGTATGGCAAGCGCGCCACGGGCGTCTTTCGGATGTGTTGAATTTCAAGAAAGTCGATTATCTTCTCGACTGCCTCACGGTTCTCGACCTCTTCCGCCTCGGCCTTACCCTTCCAAAACGCCTGCTGCAGGACGTTGGTCTTCATGAAGTTCAGGCGGCCGGTCATCACGTTGTCCAGCACGCTCATCCCCTCGAACAGGGCGATGTTCTGGAACGTGCGCGCAATGCCCTGGCGCGCCACTTCGTAGGGGCGCATCGCCGGGCGTTTCGATCCGTGGAACCAGACCTCACCCTCCTGCGGAACATAGAACCCGGAAATCACGTTCAGCATCGAGGATTTACCGGCCCCGTTCGGGCCGATGATCGCGCGAATTTCACCTTCGCGGATGTCAAACGAGATATCCTTGATCGCCACGACGCCGCCAAAGCGCAAGGTGATGTTCTTCATCTCCATCACCACACCGCCGATCTTGCGGCCGTCTTCGGTGACATATCCTTCGGAATTATCCAGCATCAGTCGCTCCCTGACGTTTGGAAAAACGGGACGGCGGGCGGGGCGATGACCGCAGGTCGAGCGGCGTACGACCGGCCCTCATTCTGCCGCCACCTTGTGCTGCGCGACAGGCACGACCGGCGCATCGACAATCTTCAAGGTCGCGCTGATCGCGCCTTTGCGGCCATCCTCATAGGTCACTTCCGTGGTCGTCGAAATGCTCTCGGACCCATCATAAAGTGCCTGGATGATGTCGTGGAACTTCTCTTCAACGAAGCCGCGCCGCACCTTGCGGGTCCGGGTCATTTCACCGTCATCCGCATCCAGTTCCTTGTGCAGAACCACAAAGCGATGCACCTGGCAGCCCGACAACATTTCGTCAGCGGCCACAGACTTGTTGACCTCTTCCACATGGCCGCGAATCGTCTCTAACACACGGGGATGCGCCGCCAGTTCCTGATAGGACGCATAGGCCACGTTGTTACGTTCGGCCCAGTTGCCGACAGCGGTCAGGTCGATATTGATGAAGGCCACGCAGCGATCCTTGCCGTTGCCGAACAGGACAACTTCAAGAATGTCAGGAAAGAACTTCAATTTGTTTTCGACATATTTCGGCGCGAACATGGACCCGTCGGCCATTTTGCCCACATCCTTGGCGCGGTCGATGATCCGCAGATGGCCGCTGCTTTCTTCGATAAATCCGGCATCCCCGGTCGCCACCCAACCTTCGGCATCTTTGGTCGATGCAGTCGATTCCGGGTTGTTGTAATACTCGACGAACACACCGGGCGAGCGGTAGTGAATCTCGCCCTTGTCGTCGATCTTCAGTTCGACATCCGGCGCAGGGACGCCAACCGTGTCGGCCCGAACCTCTCCATCCGGCTGAACGGTGATAAAGACCGTCGCTTCGGTCTGGCCGTAAAGCTGTTTCAGATTGATGCCCAGCGAGCGGTAGAAATCGAAAATCTCCGGCCCGATTGCCTCACCCGCCGTGTAGCCGACGCGAAAGCGACCGTAACCAAGCGTGTCCTTCAGCGGACCATACACCAGCAGATTGCCCAGCGCGTATTTCATCCGGTCGCCGAAACCCACCGGCTTGCCGTCCAGCAGCAGGCCTCCGACCTTCTTGGCATGCGCCATGAAGTGGTGGAACATGCGCTGCTTCAGTTTGCTCGCATCCTCCATCCGGATCATCACGTTGGTTAGCTGCGTCTCGAACACGCGCGGCGGGGCAAAGAAGTAGGTCGGTCCGATCTCGCGCAGGTCCGTCATCATCGTGTCGGCGCTTTCAGGGCAGTTCACGCAGAAGCCGCACCAATAGGCCTGTCCGATCGAAAAGATGAAATCCCCAACCCACGCCATCGGCAGATAGGACAGAATGTCTTCGTTCCGTGTCAGATGATCGAAATCGGCCGAGTTCTTGGCGCTCTCGATCACGTTGCGGTTCGACAACACCACGCCCTTGGGCTTGCCGGTGGTGCCCGAGGTGTAAAGCATCACACATGTGTCGTCATAGGTGATCTCGGAGATGCGCTTGTCCAACTCCTCATCGAACCGCGCATGGCCGGCGCTGCCCTCGGCCATGATATCGGCCAAAGTGTTCATCTGACTATGGTCGTATTTCCGCATCCCCCGCTTGTCGGTATAGAGGATGTGTTTGACCTGATCCATTTTTCCCTGGATTTCGATGACCTTGTCGACTTGCTCCTGATCACCGCAGACGACGTATTTCGCGCCGCAATGTTCCAGAACATAGGCCATCTCTTCGGCGACTGAATCCTGATAGAGAGGCACCGGAACCGCGCCCACCATCTGGGCCGCGACCATGGACCAGTAATGCGCCGGGCGGTTGCGGCCGATAACCGCGATATGGTCGCCCTTCTCGACGCCAAGCTCCAGAAAACCCAGCGCGATGGCGCGGATTTCCCGGGCCGCTTCTGCCCAGGTCCAGCATTGCCAGATCCCGAATTCTTTTTCCCGATAGGCCGGGGCATCCCCGAACCGGGTCACATTGCGGTGTAACAGCGCCGGAAGAGACTGCATCCCTTCGGCGCCCGACTGCGTCTGAGCCAATCTTTTCTCCTCCCCATCCGACCCCTCTCCCCGGGGACGGAAATGGCGGTTCCGGAACAGGGTCCGAACGCCAATGCCCCGATTTGGGACAGTGGCACAGTCAGCGTCAACTTTTTCCTGATGTTTTCTCAATTCTTACGAATTGTAACAGGGGTAGAGTGGTGATCTTCTGATTTGCACCAAACTTACAAGCAACGAAATTATGCCTCCGGGAAAAGCGGGGCGGAAAACGGGCCGTTGGCACACGGACAGATCCAGCAGACCGGCTGATACCGCTTCAAAGTTTTCCGGGAGCCATCGACGGGGCGTTGTGACGACCAACAGATCGGACTGGAAAACCAATTCCCTTTCATGGAAAAGTTCCGTCAAAGCCGAGGCGAGTGATGCAACTGTATGAAATATCTCACGCTGGTGAACGAACACGGAATTGGAGATTACAGTGAGTGGCGAAAATAACAAACCGATCCCGGCACATGTGGAACTAGATCCCGATCACGAAGACGCCATCGTTCGGTGGTGCAACAGGATGATCCGCCACGGTGTCAGAGCATTGTCAGTGCTCATGCTCGGAATCATTCTGATGGCTATTATAGACGCAGGTTTCACAACATTTCAGAAGTTGCTGGAACCGCCTGTCTACATCTTGGAAGTCAGTGACCTTCTTACAGTTTTTAGCGCTGTATTGGTCGTTCTTATCGCAATTGAGATCTATACAAATATCACGCTCTATCTGACCGCTGACGTCATCCACATCAAGCTTGTGGTCGCGACGGCCTTGATGGCGGTCGCACGAAAAATCATCACGCTCGACGACAAGAATCTGGAGCCGCAGTACTTTCTTGGTTACGCGGCAATCGGCCTAGCCTTGGGCGTAACATACTGGCTTATCGCGAGAAAACCGTGAGTCCAACTGCTCGTTTGTGTCCGACGCACCGGTGAAGCCGTTTGCTTGGCCTGCTCGGAGTCTGACCCCTCCATCGGAAAGTTGCGGTTGGGCCATTCGATCTGGGTCGGCACAATGCGATCTGCTGGATTTTCCTTTAGGGCGTGACGGCTTGGTGTCGTTTACCAGAAGGGCGCAGTTTGTGCTGACCATTTGCGAAAAGAAACAGCTGCCAGGTCCACGTTCCCGACATCCAGACTGATCACCCTGAATGCCCTTTGCATTCCACTTATAACCAGTCCCGCAAGATCGGGATCAGCGGCACATCTGCGGCAGGCATGGGGTAGTTGCGCAAGTCGTTGGCGCGGACCCATTTCAGCGCCTGCCCTTCTTTCGACTGCGGGATGCCCTGCCATTTGCGGCAGGCGAACAACGGCATCAGCAGATGGAAGTCACTATAGCTGTGACTGGCAAAGGTCAGTGGGGCCAGGCAGGACGCCCAGGTGTCGATACCCAGTTCTTCGTGCAATTCGCGGATCAGCGCGGCCTCGGGGGTTTCGCCGGGTTCGATCTTGCCGCCGGGGAACTCCCACAGACCGGCCATGGATTTGCCTTCCGGGCGCTGCGCCAGCAGAACCCGGCCTTCGATATCGATCAGAGCGACCGCAGACACCAATACGGTTTTCATGGTCGCACTCCCGGACGCAAAACCGGGCTCCACTTTTGCTGGAATTGCTCCGGTTTCACGAGCGATAATCCGCGTTTATCTCGATATAGCCGTGGGTCAGATCGCAGGTCCAGACGGTGGATTTGCCCTCGCCCAGCCCAAGATCAACGGCAATCACCAGATCCTGACCTTTCATATATGCGGCCGCGTCTTCTTCGCGGTAATCCGGGCTGACCCAACCTTTTTCAGCCACCAGAATGTCACCGAAAGAGATGCTCAGAAGGTCACGGTCTGCCGCGGCACCGGACTTACCAATAGCCATGACCACACGGCCCCAGTTCGGGTCCTCGCCCGCGATGGCCGTCTTGATCAGCGGAGAGTTGGCGATAGCCAGCCCATGCACCTTGGCATCCGCATCCGAGGCCGCACCAGTCACGCGAATTTCCACGAATTTCGTGGCGCCTTCACCGTCGCGCACCACTTGCTGTGCCAGATCCAGCATGACGCCTTCCAGCGCCTCTGCAAACGCCCCATTGCCGGTGGCATCCATCCCCGAGGCCCCCGTCGCGCACAACAGCAGACTGTCCGAAGTCGAGGTGTCGCTGTCGACAGTGATGCAGTTGAACGTCCGGTCCGTCTGCGCGCCCAGCATCGCCTGCAGTGCCGATTGCTCGACCCGGGCATCCGTGAAGATGTAGACCAGCATCGTCGCCATGTCCGGCGCGATCATGCCGGAGCCCTTGGCAATCCCTGCAATAGAGACTGTTTTGCCGTCAATCGCAACCTGCGCCGATGCCCCTTTCGGGAAAGTATCGGTGGTCATGATGGCGCGGGCGGCATCCTCGATCGCATGCCGGCTGAGCCCCGCCTTCAGCGTCTCAAGCTGGGCCACGATGCGTTCATGCGGCAGCGGTTCACCAATCACGCCGGTTGATGAGGTAAAGACCCGTTCGACCGGAACGCCGGTGGCCTTGGAAACGGCCTGGGTTACTTCTGCCACCGAGGTCTGGCCATAATGGCCGGTGAAGGCGTTGGCATTGCCCGAGTTCACAACGATCGCTGCCGGTCCTTCGCTGGATCCGCCAATCTTGTTCTGACAATCCAGCACCGGGGCCGCGCGGGTCGCCGAGCGGGTGAATACCCCGGCCACGGATGTGCCCGGATCCAGCACTGCCAGCATGACATCGGTACGACCCTGATAGCGCACACCGGCCTCAACCGTCGCGAAACGCACGCCGTCGATGGCCGGAAGGTCGGGGAAGGCCGCAGGTGCCAGCGGCGACACTTTAGTGATATTGGCCAAGGGGATTACTCCTGAATCAGATCCAGCTGCCGCATGATTTCCGGACCGGCACCTTCCAGCGCCGGACGCTCGATCTGGGCTTTCTGGGTCAGTTCGTCGATACGGGCCTGAATGGCTTCCTGCTGGATGGATTGGGCCAGTTCATTGCGAACATCGGCAAGTTCGGGGGCCTCGGACTTGCGCTGATCGTTCAGGATGATCACGTGCCAGCCGAACTGGGTCTGCACAGGATCCGAGATCTGGCCTACTTCCAGTTCCAGCACGGCGGCCTCAAACTCGGGCACCATGCGACCCTTGCCGAACCAGCCCAGCACGCCGCCATTGGGGCCAGACGGGCCGGTGGATTTTTCCCTGGCGAGCTCCGCGAAATCCGCGCCATCGTCCAGCTGGGTCTTGATTTCCTTGGCCTCATCCTCGGTTTCTACCAGAATGTGGCTGGCCTCGTACTCGTCCTCGCCTTCAAACTCGGCGATCTGCGCATCATAGGCGGCCTGAATCGACTCGTCCGTCACCAGACCGCCGGTGATTTCGGCAACCGTCTGCACGGCCCTCAGCGAACGTTCCTCGTTCTTGAGCGTCAGGGCGTTGTAGGTGGAAAGGCCTTCCTGTTCCTGGCTGAGCAATTGCTGCTGGACCAGCTGCTCGACGATGAAGTCAAAGAGGACCTGGTCTTCCATCTGCTGGTATTGCTGCGGCAGGCTTGCGGCGGTGGCGATCACGTGACCCAAAGTGATCTCGTCCCCGTTGACGCGCGCAACCACAGTGGTCGCATCCGGCTGGGTCTGGGCGGCCAGTGGCAGGGCCATCACGGCGGCCAGGGCCAGCGATGGCAGAAAAGTGAGGCCTTTGGGCATTGAATTATCCTATTTCCATGCCGCGACAGGGCGCAGCGTTGACACTCTGGAACCTGCCGCTTACATCGCTTTGAAGCCTTGGACAGGGCCGCCTTTCACCCCCCGTATCTATGGGTTGCGCGCAAGGTGGGCAAGCCTGTCGCAACCAAGACAAGAACAGATCCGCTGGAGTGAACATGCTGGGACTCGGAACGCTTGCCAAAAAGGTGTTCGGAACACCGAACGACCGCAAGATCAAGGCGACCCGCCCGCTGGTCGAAAAGATCAACGCGCTGGAGCCGGAGTTTGAGAAACTGTCGGATGAGGGTTTGATCGAGAAGACCAAAGAGCTGCGCCAACGCGCGCTGGATGGCGAGAGCCTGGATGCCTTGCTGCCCGAAGCTTTTGCCAACGTGCGCGAAGGAGGAAAGCGGGCTCTGGGTCTGCGGGCATTCGACGTGCAGCTGATGGGCGGCGCGTTCCTGCATCAGGGCAACATCTCGGAAATGAAAACGGGTGAGGGAAAGACGCTGGTCGCCACCCTCCCGGCTTATCTGAACGCGCTGACCGGCAAGGGTGTGCACGTGGTCACGGTGAACGAATACCTGGCCAAGCGTGACGCGGAATGGATGGGCAAGGTTTTCTCGGCCGTAGGCATGACGACCGGTGTGATCTGGTCCGGTCAGCCGGACGAAGAGAAAAAGGCGGCCTATGCCTGCGACATCACCTATGCCACCAACAATGAGCTGGGCTTCGACTACCTGCGCGACAACATGAAGGCGGACCTGAACGACGTCTATCAGAAGCACCATAATTTCGCGATCGTGGACGAGGTCGACTCGATCCTGATCGATGAGGCGCGGACACCGCTGATCATCTCGGGTCCATCACAGGACCGGTCGGACCTGTATACCGCGATCGATACGCTGATCCCGTTGCTGCAGGACGATCACTATTCGCTGGACGAAAAGTCGCGCTCGGTGACCTTTACCGATGAAGGCAACGAGTATCTTGAGCAGCAGTTGCTGGCAAACGACCTGATCCCTGAAGGTCATTCGCTGTACGACCCCGAAAGCACGACCGTGGTGCATCACGTCAACCAGGGCCTGCGCGCGCACAAGCTGTTTCAGCGCGACAAGGACTACATCGTCCGCGACGGCAATGTGGTACTGATCGACGAATTTACGGGCCGGATGATGCCGGGCCGCCGGTTGTCCGAAGGCCTGCATCAGGCCATCGAAGCCAAGGAAGGCGTGCAGATTCAGCCCGAGAACGTGACCCTGGCCAGCGTGACGTTCCAGAATTACTTCCGTCTTTATGACAAGCTGGGCGGCATGACCGGTACCGCGCTGACCGAAGCCGAGGAATTTGCCGAGATCTATGGGCTGGGTGTGGTCGAAGTTCCGACCAACAAGCCGATCGCCCGTCTGGACGAAGACGATCAGGTCTATCGCACCGCCCCCGAGAAATACGACGCGATGATCAAGGAAACCAAAAAGGCGGTCGAGAAGGGCCAGCCGGTTTTGCTGGGCACCACCTCGATTGAAAAATCAGAGGTGCTGAGCCAGATGCTGACCGAGGAGGACATTCAGCACAACGTGCTAAACGCCCGCCAGCACGAGCAGGAAGCGCAAATCGTCGCCGAAGCGGGTCGTCTGGGCGCGGTGACCATCGCCACCAACATGGCCGGACGCGGTACCGACATTCAATTGGGCGGCAACGTGGAAATGAAGGTTCTGCAGGCACTTGCCGAGAACCCCGAAGCGGACCCCGCCGAACTGCGCGCGGCGGAAGAGGCGCGTCACGCCGAGGAAAAACAGAAGGTGCTTGAGGCCGGTGGCCTGTATGTCATGGCCTCGGAACGGCATGAAAGCCGCCGCATCGACAACCAGTTGCGTGGCCGTTCGGGCCGCCAGGGCGACCCGGGCCGCACCGTGTTCTACCTGAGCCTCGAAGACGATCTGATGCGCATCTTCGGCTCGGAACGGCTAGACAAGGTGCTGACAACGCTGGGTATGAAAGAAGGCGAGGCGATCATCCACCCGTGGGTGAACAAGTCGCTGGAACGCGCACAGTCCAAGGTCGAAGGCCGCAACTTTGACATGCGCAAGAACGTTCTGAAGTTCGACGACGTAATGAACGACCAGCGCAGGGTGATCTTCAGCCAGCGGCGCGAGATCATGTCGACCGGTGACCTTTCGGAAATCGTATCGGACATGCGCGAACAGGTAATCGACGATCTGATCGACGAATATATGCCGCCGAAAACCTATGCCGACCAGTGGGACACCGACGGTCTGCACGAGGCAATCAAGGACAAGCTGACCATCGACGCGCCGGTTCAGGACTGGGCCGCCGAGGAAGGCGTCGATGACGAGCAGGTGCGCGAGCGCCTGATCAAGGCCGCCGACGAGATGATGGCCCAGAAGGCCGCCGCGTTTGGCCCCGAGAACATGCGCAACATCGAAAAGCAGGTGCTGCTGCAGACCATCGACGGCAAGTGGCGCGAGCATCTTCTGACGCTGGAACATCTGCGCTCGGTCGTGGGCTACCGCAGCTATGCCCAGCGCGATCCGCTGAACGAGTACAAGAACGAAAGCTTTCAGCTGTTCGAAGGGATGCTGGACAGCCTGCGCGAAACCGTGACCCAGCAATTGTCGCGTGTTCGCCCGCTGACCGAGGAAGAGCAGCGTGAGATGCTGGCCCAGATGGCGGCGCAGCAGGCCCAGGCGCAACAGGCGGTCGAACAGGCCGCCGGTCAGGCCGAAGCAGTCGCAGAAGCCGACGCCTCGGGTGATGCCCGGCCCGGATTTGACGAAAGCGATCCGGCGACCTGGGGTAACCCGTCGCGCAACGACCGCTGCCCCTGTGGATCCGGAAAGAAGTTCAAACACTGTCACGGCAGGCTGACCTAACGTCACCCAAATTCGAACACAATGACTTCGCGTCGCGGTCACAAATTGGCCGCGATTGACCGGGAAAGTGTGACTCGCTCCTTCAACTGGGGAGGGTGTCTTGTTCGTTGTAAGAAACTACGTGACCATGGGTGGCACTGTCGTCTGCGCGCTCGCCATCGGTTACCTGATGCAGAATGGATCTGCCGCGCAACCTGATGGAAATCAGGCCGGTATCTCTGTGGCTTCTGCCGCGAGCCAACCTGTTGGGCTGGCCGGGCTTGAGCAGTTCGCGCTTACTTCGTCTTCTGCCAGCACCGCGTCACTTTCTGCTCCGGCACCCTCGCAGCGCAGCCTGCAACCCCGCCCCGAAGTAACGGCCGACTGCAACCTGAGCGCGCGCGCCACCGCGGTGCCTGGCGCAGCGGCAAGGTTGATCGTCAAGGCCCCCTGCCACGCCAATCAACGGATCGAGGTCCATCACAGCGGGCTGGCCGTTTCTCAACAGACGGATGAAAACGGCGCCTTGGATCTGACGATGCCGGTGCTGTCGGAATACGCGATTTTTCTGATTTCCTTCGAGGATCAAAAAGGCACGGTGGCAACAACCCATGTGCCGGACATAAGCCAGTACGACCGCGTCGCGCTGCAATGGAAGGGCACGACCGATCTGCAGATTCACGCGCTGGAGTTTGGTGCCAGTTATGGCGGTGACGGGCATGTTTGGGCGGACAGCTCGGCAACGGGTCTCGGCGAAGTTGTCCATATGGGCCAGCCGGGTCTTGGCACCGCGCAGAATATCGAGATTTATTCCTTCCCTTCCGCCCAGTCTGCGCAATCGGGTGCCATCGGCCTGACGGTCGAGGCTGACGTGACCAAGGCCAATTGTGGCTCGGATCTGAGCGTACAGTCGCTGGAACTGCGCGCCGACCGCCGCCTGCGCTCGCGCGATCTGGTGCTGAACCTGCCCGACTGTTCGCAGGTCGGAGAGTTTCTGGTGTTGAATAATCTGTTCCAAGACCTGACAATCGCGGCAAAGTAAACGGCAGGCAGGCTCGAAACTCCTATGACATCCTTGCGTGCAGCGGTGGCTGCACTTTTTCTGGCAACGCTGGCATCTGGTGCCAAGGCGCAGGACATCACGCTGACCTCGCATGACGGCAAGGTCGAGGTAACTGGAAACCTGCTGGGATATGATGGCGAGTTCTATCGTATCGATACCCAATTCGGTGAACTGACGGTGGACGGGTCCGGCGTGACCTGCGATGGCCCCGCCTGCCCCAATCTGACCGATTTTGTGGCAGAGGTCCGGTTCTCCGGGTCGTCGGTCATGGCCGAGAAGGTCATGCCTGCCCTGATTCTGGGTTTTGCCCAACAAGAAGAGTTGTCGGCGACCCCATCACGGATTGACTCGGCAACCTTTGCCTACGATCTGTTTAAACCCGGTCGACCCGCACCTTTGGGGCGGTTCTTCTTTCGCGTGGGCAATACAGGCCGGGGGTTTTCCGATCTGAGCGCGAATGAAACCGATATCGTCATGGCCCTGCGCGAAATCCGTCCGGGTGAGCGAATGGCCGCGGAAGACGCCGGGATGGGCGATCTGACAAAAGCGCGGCGATCCCGGGTTGTGGCGCTGGATGCGATGGTGCCTGTGGTGTCCGCCGTCAACGCAATACGACAGATCTCGCCCACGGATCTGGCACGCGTGTATTCCGGCGAAATCCTGAACTGGGCCGAACTGGGCGGGGCCGATGCGCCGATTGCGCTGCATCTGCCGGACATAGGATCGGGCTTGTCCCAGGCCTTCGAGGATCAGTTGCTTGCGCCCGCCGGCGTGGCGCCGTCCGACACGGTCCTGCGGCATGGGCGCAGCAACGACTTGGTTCACGCAGTGGCCGAGGATCCGTTTGCCATCGGAATCGCCAGCCGGGCCGAAGCTGACAAGGTTCGCGCGCTGCCGCTTGCCGGGGGCTGCGGCCACGCGCTGACGGCGACCCGGCAATCGATCAAGACCGAGGATTATCCGCTAACCTCACCTATGTTCCTGTACCTGCCGTCATACCGCCTGCCCCGGATCGCACGACAGTTTCTGGCCTATACCCAAAGCCCGGAAGCTCAGATGGCGATACGGCAGGCCGGTTTCGTGGATCAGGCACCCGAGACCATGCGCATCGGATTGCAGGGGGACCGCCTCGCCAACGCCATCGCAAACGGCGGGGACGAAGTTGGCCTGGACAGCTTGAAACAGATGATCGAAACGCTGCGCCCGATGTCACGCCTGTCGCTGTCTTTCCGGTTCGAGGCCGGGTCTTCGCGCCCGGATGCCCAGTCCCGCGCGAACATCCTGCACTTGGCGCAGGCGCTTGAGGCCGGGGCCTACGAGGCCCGAAAGCTGACCTTCGTGGGATTCAGCGATGGTGACGGGCCAGCGGCGGGGAACGCCCGCATTGCGCTATTGCGGGCCAAAACAGTGCGCAACGCGGTTCTGGCCGCTGTTGAGACCGCGATACCCGACAGTGTCGAGATCTCGGTCGAAGGGTTCGGCGAAGCCATGCCCATGGCCTGCGACGACACCGAATGGGGCCGCAAGATCAACCGCCGGGTCGAAGTCTGGATCAAGTGACTTCGAATCCCACCGACAGCTACAGATAGCCTTGCGACTGGAAACTCAGCTCTGTCGATTTTCCGATGATAAGGTGATCGTGCAGCACCAGGCCAAGCGCGGTGCAGGCATCTTGAATGCGATTGGTCATGTCGATGTCGGATTGTGATGGTGTGGGGTCACCCGAGGGGTGGTTGTGCACCAGAATCAAAGCCGAGGCATTCAGTTCCAGCGCCCTTTTCGCCACCTCGCGCGGGTAGACGGGAACATGGTCCACCGTGCCCTTGGCCTGTTCCTCATCCGCGATGAGGACGTTCTTGCGATCAAGGTAGAACACGCGAAACTGCTCGGTCTCGCGATGGGCCATGGTGGTGTGGCAATAATCCAGCAATGCGTCCCAGCCTGAAATCACATGCCGTTGCATCACCCGTGCGCGAGCCATGCGATGGGCGCAGGCTTCCAGAATCTTCAGATCCGTGATCACGCTTTCGCCGACACCCTTGATCTGTCGTAACCTTTCTTCGGGCGCGGTCAGCACCCGGTTGAAGTCGCCTAGTTCGTCCATCAGGGCCCGGGCCAGAGGCTTTACGTCTTGCCGGGGGATCGAGCGGAACAGGACCAGCTCCAGCAGCTCATAATCAGGCATCGCTGCAGAACCGCCAGACATGAACCGTTCGCGCAGCCTTTTGCGATGGTCCTTGATATAAGACGGCAACCGGCCTGCCGGCAGCGGCTGCACCGGGGCTTCGTCGTTCTCAAAAAGCATCGGGGCTTCGGCAAAGGCGTCCTTGGTCATACGCGCAGACTGGCGCAGAATTGCTTTCCGAAACGTTAACGCACCTCACCCGCCATGCGCGCCGTGGCGCGGTGCACGACCATGTGCAGCAGGATCGAAAATACACCCAGCGTCAGCATGGCCGCGAACATCAGGTCCGTCTTCGCCCGGCCGTTGGCCAGCAGCATCAGGTTCCCCAGACCCCCGGAGGAACCACCGACCCATTCTCCGATCACGGCCCCGATGGGTGCGTAGACCGCCGCCAGCCGCATCCCCGAAGCCAGCGAGGGCAACGCGGCTGGTATTCGGATATGCCACAAAACCGCGCGCGGACTGGCCTGCATGGTGCGTGCAAGGTCCAGATATCCGGCCGTAGAGCGCATCAATCCGTCAAAAAAGGATGACGTGACCGGAAAATAGATGATCAGCATGGCCATTGCCACTTTCGACCAAAGATCAAACCCCAGCCAAAGCGTCAAAAGCGGTGCCAGGGCAAAAACCGGCAGGGCTTGCGTGAACACCAGCAAGGGTCGCACCAGGATCCGGGTCATGCGCGAACTGGCCAGCGAGACGGCTGTGACAACGCCCAAGGTTACACCAGAAACGAAGCCGGTCAGTACCTCGACCGCCGTTACCCATGTGTCTTTTGCGATGATCCACCGGTTGTCCCACCATGTTTCGGCGACAATGGCCGGGCCGGGCAAGATGAATTTCGGCCAGCCCGTGAAGGAGACGATGCCCTGCCAGACGACAAGGCCAAAAAGCGCGGCCGCAAGCGGAGACAGGTATTTCATGCTGCCTCCTGTCTCAGCAGGCGCAACAATGCGCCCTGCGTGGCCAACGAGTCCGGGTCGTCCACTTTGCGGGGGGCCGGAGCCCTGGGCGGCTGGCATTTGGTCAGCCCGTGCCGGGTCATGACAATAATGGTTTGCCCCAGCCGGGCGGCTTCGGCCGGATCGTGGGTGACCAGCAAAACGGTGCGGCCCCGCAACACCTCGGCCGCGAGATCCTGCATATCGGCGCGGGTCCGGGCATCGAGGGCCGAAAACGGCTCGTCCAGCAATACGAAAGGGCGGTCCTCCATCAAAGTTCGGGCAAGGGCCACGCGCTGGCGCTGACCGCCCGACAGTTCCGACGGTTTCGTGGTCAGGTGATCCCAAAGGCGCATCCGTTTGATCAGACGGTCGCGCCGGTTCAGATCGGCCTTTTCCCCCCGCAACTGTGCGCCCAGCGTGATATTCCGGGCAACACTTGCCCAAGGCAGCAACAGATCGTCCTGCGCCATGTACGCGACACGTTCTGGCACCGGCAAGCCATCGTCGGCCGTGATTTGCCCCGAGAACTCCGCCCCGGTCTGCAATCCCGCGATCAGGCGCAGGATGGTGGTTTTACCGACGCCGGAACCGCCCAGAAGACAGGTCCATTCCCCTGCCGCCAGTGTAAGCGAAAGCGGCGCGAACAGGGTCGCGCCGCCGATTGTGGCCTGTCCGCTGATGGTCAGCGCGGGGGCAGACATCATGGCGTCATGCCCATCTGCCAGAAACTGACTTCAAGTTCGGTCGAAGTGCGGAACGTCCGGCTCAGGCGGTCCCAGCGCGGGGAGGCTTCAAAATCGTGCCCAATGCGCCGTGTTAGAGCCTGATCAAGCAATTGTCCAACCGCCTTGCATGCAGCCTGATAGTCTTCGCTGGCATAGGCGTTGATCCAGTCCCGATAGGTTTCGGACGTGGCCTCGGTTGCCAGACGCCCGCCAATCTCGCCATAGCCCATGACGCAAGGCGCAAGCGCTGCCAGCAAGTCCAGCAAGTCACCGCTGTAGCCTGCCTCGAGCACAAAGCGCGTATAGGCCAGGTTCTCGGCACGCTCGGGCGTTGCAAACAGGTCCCGCTGTGAAATGCCCGCAGCCTCGCAGACACCGATATGCAGTTTCATCTCTTCGCTGATCAGACCGTTCACTGTGCGCGAGGCGGCCAGCATCTCTTCGTGGGTTTCCGATTTCACCACCGCAAGCGCCCAGGCACGGGCAAAATGGATCAGAAACACATAGTCCTGCCGCAGATAATGAAGAAACGCTGCGCGCGGAAGCGTTCCGTCCTTCAACCCTTCGACAAAGGCGTGGCGGGTATAATCCCGCCACGGCCCCTGCGCCGCATCGCGCATCAGCGCGAAGGCCTTGCCATATTCATTCATTGCGCAGTCACGTCGATGGCGATGGCGCTGACCGGGTTGATGCTGTCGATCATGCCGCTGTCTTTCAGAAAAGCCTCGAACCGGGTGTACCGCCCGGCATCGAACCCGGCCGGGCGCAGGGCAAAACGCGGTAGCGTGTCGACCCAGGCACGGGCGTTCAGCTCATCCTGCAGCTCGGGCGAGGTTGCTGCGAAGATTTCCCAGCTTTTTTCGGGGTTGTTGACGATGAACTGTGTTGCCTTTTCCGTCGCGGCCAGAAAACGGGCGATCTTATCGGTATCCATTGTGTCCGGGTTCGCGACATAGATCAGTTCGTCATAGGACGGCACGCCCTCTTCCTCGATATAGAAGCAGGTGCCGGGATGGTCTTCGATGTCCATCTGGTTCAGCTCGAAATTGCGGTAGGCGCCGATCACCGCATCTACCTGCCCCGACATCAGCGACGGTGAAAGCGAGAAGTTGACGTTGATCATTTCGACATCGGCCAGCGCGACGTCATATTTGCCCAGAACGGTGCCCAGAACTGCCTCTTCCACGCCAGCGACAGAAAAGCCGATTTTCTTGCCCTTCAGGTCCGCCGGGGTTTTGACCGGGCCATCTTCCAACACCAGAAGGCAGTTGAGCGGGGTCGCAACAAGTGTGCCGACGCGTTTCAGGGGCAGACCCTCGTGGATCTGCAGATGCAGTTGCGGCTGGTAGGACACAGCCAGATCGGCCTGCCCCGCAGCAACCAGACGCGGCGGTGCGGACGGGTCAGCAGGCGGGATGATTTCAACTTCAAGCCCCTGTTCGGCGAAATAGCCGTTTTCCTGCGCCACGATAATGGGGCCGTGATCGGGGTTGATGAACCAGTCCAGCAAAATGGTCATCTTGTCGTCAGCCCAGGCCGGTGCAGCGGCCAGCAGCGATAAGGCTGTGATCAGTTTCTTCATATCTCGCGTTTCCTTCCTGTTCACGAGGTTGAGGCCGCGACGAGGACAATCTCGCCCGGCCAATCCGATTGAATCCGTTCGGCTGCGCGCCACGCCCGTAGACCAGTGGCGCAGCAAAGGGCCAATCTTTTTGCTTGTTTAGGCTCTAATCCGGACAATTCGACTGGCGTTAGTCGTTCTGCGCCGGGGTGTATCGGGACCAGCGCTTCATCCGTGCCGCGAAGCTCGATGATCCGGTCTTCGGCCGTGAGTTGGCTGGCAGACAGGAAGCGGAAACAACTTGCGGGTTCTGGCGCATCATCGAAACGGAAACTGTTGCTGCGCAGGGTGCGGGCATCAAAGTTCACCATTTGGCCCAGCGGCGATGGTTGCAGGCCCAGGATCACGCTCAGCGCCATTTGCGCCTGCGTCGCGCCGATCACACCGACAACCGGACCCAAAACACCTGCTGAGGCGCAGCTGGCACCACTGTCGGGCGCGTCTGGAAACAGCGCACGTAAGGACGGCGCGCCGCCGCAAAAACCGCCCACATAACCTGACAACCCGAGCACCGAGGCACTGATCAGCGGCTTTCCCTGTGCCAGACAGCTGTCCGACAGGACATAACTGGCCGCATAACTATCCGCACAATCCAGGACCACATCCGACCGCGACACCAGATTTGCCGCGTTTTCGCATGTCAGGGCCTGACTTTGTCTGGTGACTTCAAGCTTGGAGTTGAGGTCGCGACAGCGCCGCGCCGCAACTTCAGCCTTTGGCAGGCCGACATCCCGTTCCGTGAAAAGCGTTTGCCGGTGCAGGTTCGACAGATCAACGACATCGCCATCAACAACCATGATGTGACCCACCCCTGCCCCGGCCAACAGCGGCAGAACCGGCGCGGCCAACCCTCCGGCCCCGACGACAAGTACTCGTGCAGCGGACAGGCCCGCCTGCCCTTCGGGCCCCACTTCGGGCAGGATCATCTGGCGAGCGTAACGGTTCATCGCGTGATGCCGATCCATTCGCGCACCCGCACTTCGGGGTCAGGGTTCAGCGTGATGTCGGTCACTGCCGCGACAATATCGGCCCCGGCCTCGAACACGCCAGGCGCGCGCTCGACGGTCATTCCACCAATGCCGACCAATGGGATACGCCCCACCCGCGCCTTCCATTCGGTCACGCGGGGCAGACCTTGCTGCCGCCACTTCATCTTTTTCAGGATGGTCGGATAGACAGGTCCGAGCGCCACATAGTCGGGGTCCATCGACAGAACCCGCTCAAGCTCATCATCGTCATGGGTAGATACGCCCAGTTTCAGGCCTGCCCGACGGATGGCATGCAGATCGGCATCATCCAGATCCTCCTGCCCCAGGTGGACCCAGTCGCAGTCCGCCTCTATTGCCTGCTGCCAATGGTCGTTCACGACCAACTGAGCGCCATGGGTGCGGCACAGTTCGAGCGAGATCATAATCTGGGCGCGCACCGCAACGTCCGATTGGCCCTTGATCCGCAACTGCACCAGTTTGACGCCCAGAGGCAGCATCCTCTGCAGCCAGTCGGAATGATCGAAGATCGGATAGAACCGGTCCAAAGTCATGACAGAAATGCCTTTCCGATCACGGGGGTTGAGGGTTCAGCCATGTCGCGTGCCTCGATCGGGTCGGCCTTATGGGCCAATTGGCCGGCCTGAACCGCCAATGCCATTGCACGCGCCATCCCCACCGGATCACCGGCACGGGCCACCGCCGTGTTCAGAAGAACAGCATCATAGCCCAGCTCCATCGCATGCGCGGCGTGGCTTGGACGGCCGATACCGGCATCAATGACAAGCGGTACATCGGGAAACGCAGCGCGCAGCGCCCGCAACGCGTATTCGTTGCTCAGACCGCGCCCGGACCCGATGGGCGCGCCCCACGGCATCAGAACCTCGCAACCCGCCTGCAACAGGCGTTCGCCGACGATCAGATCGTCCGTTGTGTAGGGAAAGACCTGAAATCCATCTTCCGTCAGGACGCGGGCGGCTTCGACCAGTTGGAACACATCAGGTTGCAGGCTGTCGGTATGACCGATCAGTTCCAGCTTGATCCAATTGGTCTGAAAAACCTCGCGCGCCATCTGGGCGGTTGTCACGGCCTCTTTCACCGTGTGGCATCCGGCGGTGTTGGGCAGGACAATGACACCCAGGTCGCGGATCATCCGCCAAAAGCTCTGCCCGGCCCCACCCGCGCCTTCACGGCGCAGGGATACCGTGGCAACACCGGCCCCGCTGAGGCGAAACGCTTGTTCCAGAATGGCCGGACTGGGATACTGCGCCGTGCCCAGCATCAGCGGGTTAGGCAGTTCTGTGCCGTAAAAGGTCTTCATCGTCAGCCCCCCTGCATCGGGGCGACAACTTCGACCCGGTCACCATCTTCGAGTTTTCGGGCCAGTCGAAGGCTTTTAGGGACGAACTGTTCATTCACAGCAGTGGCGACGCAGCCCGAGAATCCACATTCCGCCAGCAAATCTGACAGGGTTTCTGCGCGGCTTTCGCGCGCCTCGCCATTAAGCACGATCTTCATCGACCATCTCCGAATGTTTGTTTTCCAGCGCCAGATCGGCGACACCCTGTGCCAACGCGGGCGCAAGCAGGTAGCCATGGCGATACAGGCCATTGGCATAGATCGTTCGACCCAACCGGCGGATGCGAGGCAGGTTGTCGGGAAAAGCGGGGCGAAGATCGACACCGACTTCCAGGATCTCAGCCTCACCAAAGGCCGGGTTCAGCGCATAAGCCGCGCTGAGAAGCTCCAGCATCGAGCGGGCGGTAATCCGGCCGCTGTCCTCGGATTCGATCATCGTTGCGCCCAGCATGTAGACCCCGTCACCCCGCGGGACGACATAAAGCGGCATGCGCGGGTGCAGCAGTCGCACAGGGCGAGAGAGCGTGACATCCGGGCAGCGGATCACCAGCATCTCGCCTTTGACGCCACGCAGATCATGCAAGATCTCGCGCGCGTGCAACCCCCGGCAATCGATCGCATTCTCCAACCGGGAAGGGGCCAGTTTACGGTGAAAGAGCACACCTCTGTCCCTGAGGTGGCTGTAGAGGTCCCGCAACGCTTGCCGGGGATCAAGATGGGCCTCTGCCCGGAAGAAGAGACCGTTACCGAAATTGCTTATTTCAGGCTCTAAATCAGTGATTTTCGCACTTCCGACTTCTGAATACCCATCCGTTCGGCGTGCAAAGCGGCGCAAATCCGGCAGGTCGCGCGAATGCGCAACAACCAGCGTTCCGCAACGATGCACCCGCGTTCTGGCGGCCCACCAGTCAATCGCTGCTTGTCCAAGCCGCAGAACCGGCTCCTCGGCATTTTCGTATTCACACCAGGGGGCAAGCATGCCACCCGCCCACCAGGAACAGCCATGTGGACCCGGCGCACCTGCCGGGTCGAATATCTGCACGTCAGCGCCGCGCGATACCAACTCGGCTGCAACAGTCAGACCGGCTACTCCGGCACCTATGACCGACCAGACGGTCATGCGGGCCAAAGCTGATGAAAATGATGAACTGGCCCATGCCCGCGACCAATGTCCAGATCATCGGACCGGGCTATCGCGCCTTGCAGATAGCTGTGCGCATCTGCAACGGCCGTCATCAGCGTTTTTCCCAGCGCCAGGCCGGCAGCAATTGACGCGGACAATGTACAACCGGTGCCATGCGTATTTCTGGTTTTCCGGCGCGGTGCCGTGAACTCTGCCACCAAGCCCGAAGCGTCGATCAAGAGATCACGGCAAATGTCGCCGGATCCATGCCCGCCCTTCATCAGAACGGAATCTGCGCCCATGTTACACAAGGCAAGCCCCTGTTTTACCATCTGATCCGGCGTCTCCGCAGCCGGGCAATCCAGAAGGCGTCCGGCCTCGGGCAAGTTCGGCGTCAATAGCGTGGCTATGGGCACGAGCACCGCCCGCAATGTCGCAACCGCGTCTTCTGTCAGCAAGGCATCGCCGGATTTGGCGATCATCACAGGATCCAGAACGATGGAACCACGGAACCCTGCAAGGCTGTCTGCAACACATCGGATGATCTCCGGCGTCGCCAACATGCCAATCTTGACGGCGCCCACGCTCAGATCAGACAGAACGGCATCGATCTGTGCGGCGACAGTATTCAGCGGGATCCCGTGAACGGCGGTAACGGCCCGTGTGTTTTGCGCGGTCACGGCGGTGATCACGCTGGCACCATAAACCCCCAAGGCAGACATTGCCTTGATGTCAGCCTGAATTCCGGCCCCACCGCCACTGTCCGAGCCTGCAATTGTCAGCGCAATAGGCGTCATATCGTTACTCCATCAAAATTGGGCAACGCGCGCATGGAAAACGTCTGACAATCTGAGACCGTTCCCTACGCCGGTATTGCCCGGATCAGGTTCGATGGGTTAGCGCATTAACGCCTCTCAGCCCTTCGATCAGGGCACCCCAACGGTTGACCGGACAATCACAGGCACATCGGAAAAACACAAGACTGAATTTGATCTGTATTATGGCCACCCTGACACCTTGGGTAAGGCCAAAAGTATTTGCGAGGCTCTGCCTCGCGCTCCGGGATATTTGGGGCCAGATGAACAAGGGATCTTTCCTTCATCTGGCCAAAAATATCCCGGGGGAGGCGCCCAAAGGGCGGCGGGGGCAGCGCCCCCTGCAACAAAAAAGCCGCCCGAAACCGGGCGGCTTTGGTCGGGAAAGCGGTTCCCTTAGCTTTTCATGCCATCCCAGAAGGACTTGACCGACGAGAAAAAGCTTTTTGATTCCGGGTGGTTGTCCTCTCCCAGATCGTCAAACTCACGCAGCAGTTCTTTCTGGCGACTGGTCAGGTTGACCGGTGTTTCCACAGCCAGTTCGATGAACATGTCACCCACGCCACCGCCACGCAGGGCGGGCATTCCCTTGCCACGCAAACGCATCTGGCGGCCCGACTGGCTGCCTGCCGGGATCTGCACCCGGCCACGACCGCCGTCGATGGTGGGCACTTCGATCGAACCGCCCAGCGCGGCCTTGGCCATGCTGACCGGCACGCGACAATAGAGGTTTATGCTGTCGCGCTCAAACAGCTTGTGATCGGACACTTCGACAAAGATATACAGATCGCCCGGGGGGCCACCACGCATTCCGGCCTCACCCTCACCCGCCAGACGGATGCGAGTTCCGGTTTCGACACCGGCTGGAATGTTGACGGACAGCGCCCGTTCTTTTTCCACGCGACCCGCGCCGCCGCAGGATTTGCAGGGTTTCTTGATGATCTGACCCAATCCCGAACAGGTCGGACAGGTGCGTTCAACGGTGAAAAAGCCCTGTTGCGCGCGGACCTTGCCCATACCCGAACAGGTCGGGCAGGTCGTCGGTTCTACGCCGCTTTCAGCGCCCGACCCATCACAGGCCGAACAGGCCACGGCAGCGGGCACGTTGATAGTCTTTTGCAGACCCGCAAACGCCTCTTCCAGCGAGACGCGCAGGTTGTAACGCAGGTCAGAACCGCGTGCGGCACGACGGCCACCGCCGCCGCGCTGGCCACCCATGAAATCGCCGAACAGGTCGTCGAACACGTCCGAAAACGCGCTGGAGAAGTCGCCCTGACCAAAGCCGCCGCCGGGTCGTCCGCCGCCACCCATGCCGTTTTCAAACGCGGCATGGCCAAAGCGGTCATAGGCGGCCTTGCGTTCTGAATCTTTCAGAACGTCATAGGCTTCGTTCGCTTCCTTGAACTGCGCCTCGGCTTCCGGGTTGTCCTTGTTGCGGTCGGGATGCAACTCTTTGGCTTTCCTGCGAAAACCTTTCTTGATCTCGTCCGCCGATGCACCCTTGGACACGCCGAGTACATCGTAATAGTCGCGTTTTGACATCAGTGTTTCCTTCTGCCTCAACGTAAACGGGCCGGCCCGGTATCCGGACCGGCCCGAATTGGCCCGGTTACCCGTTAGTTACGCTTGTCGTCGTCCAGATCTTCGAACTCGGCGTCGACAATATCGTCATCACCCGGAGCGGCGTCCGCGGCTGCCGGTTCATCCTCGGCCTCTTCGGACTGCGCCTTGTAGATGGCCTCGCCCAGTTTCATGGCCGCTTCGGTGACGTTCTGGATACCCGACTTGATTTTGTCGGCATTTTCGGTTTCCAGTTCGTCCTTCAACGCAGCAATCGCCAGTTCGATAGCTTCGATGGTGGTCGGGTCGACCTTGTCGGAGTGCTCTTCCATCGACTTCTCGGTCGAGTGGATGAGGCTTTCCGCCTGGTTCTTGGCGTCGACCAGTTCACGGCGTTCCTTGTCGGCTTCCGCGTTCTCTTCGGCGTCCTTGACCATCTTCTCGATGTCCTCGTCGGACAGACCGCCCGAGGCCTGGATGGTGATCTTCTGTTCCTTGCCGGTGCCTTTGTCCTTGGCCGAAACCGAGACAATGCCGTTGGCGTCGATGTCGAAGGTCACCTCGATCTGAGGCATGCCGCGCGGTGCTGGCGGGATGTCTTCGAGGTTGAACTGACCCAGGATCTTGTTGTCCGAAGCCATCTCACGCTCACCCTGGAACACGCGGATGGTTACGGCGTTCTGGTTGTCCTCGGCCGTCGAGAAGACCTGAGACTTCTTGGTCGGGATCGTGGTGTTGCGGTCGATCAGGCGGGTGAACACGCCACCCAGCGTTTCGATGCCCAGCGACAGCGGGGTCACGTCAAGCAGAACCACGTCTTTGACGTCGCCCTGCAGAACACCGGCCTGAATGGCGGCGCCCATGGCAACAACTTCGTCCGGGTTCACACCCTTGTGCGGCTCTTTGCCGAAGAATTTGGTGACCTCTTCGATCACTTTCGGCATCCGGGTCATACCACCGACCAGAACAACCTCGTCCACGTCAGCAGCCGACAGACCGGCGTCTTTCAGAGCGGCGGCGCAGGGCTTCATCGACTTCTTGATCAGATCGCCAACCAGCGATTCCAGCTTGGCGCGGGTCAGTTTCATGACCATGTGCAGCGGCTGGCCGTTCGAACCCATCGAGATGAACGGCTGGTTGATCTCGGTCTGCGAGGTCGAGGACAGCTCGATCTTGGCTTTTTCAGCAGCTTCTTTCAGACGCTGCAGCGCCATCTTGTCGGCAGACAGGTCGACACCGTGTTCCTTTTTGAACTCGTCCGCCAGGTAGTTGACGATGCGCATGTCAAAGTCTTCACCACCCAGGAAGGTGTCACCGTTTGTCGACTTGACCTCGAACAGGCCGTCGTCGATTTCCAGGATGGTCACGTCGAAAGTACCGCCACCAAGGTCATAGACCGCGATGGTTTGAGTGTCTTTCTTGTCCAGACCATAGGCCAGCGCGGCAGCTGTGGGTTCGTTGATGATCCGAAGCACTTCCAGGCCGGCGATCTTGCCCGCGTCCTTGGTGGCCTGACGCTGCGCGTCGTTGAAGTATGCCGGAACGGTGATGACGGCCTGCGTGACTTCCTCACCCAGATAGCTCTCGGCGGTTTCCTTCATCTTGCCCAAAGTGAAGGCCGAGATCTGGCTTGGGGAGTACTTTTCACCGCGGGCTTGGACCCACGCATCGCCATTGCCGCCATCAACGATGGCGTACGGCACCATTTTCTTGTCTTTTTCGACTTCGGCATCATCCACACGACGACCGATCAGACGCTTGACGCCAAAGATCGTGTTGTCGGGGTTGGTGACCGCCTGACGTTTTGCAGGCTGACCGACCAGTCGCTCATCTTCGGTGAAGGCGACGATCGAGGGCGTGGTCCGCGCCCCTTCGGCGTTTTCGATGACTTTCGGCTGCGAGCCGTCCATGATGGCCACGCACGAGTTTGTGGTACCAAGGTCAATCCCGATTACTTTACCCATATTTTCAATCCCTTTCTCTTCAAGGCGATGTCCCGAGGCCGGGACCCGTTATGGCATCCCTGCCCCGATCTGCATTGCGTAATGGCCCTACACCATTGCGCGTCCCGGCGTATATAAGGGCGCGACGAAAGGCCTGCAAGCGGTGTAAAACGCAGGTTTTCGGGATTTTGTGGCCTTTTTCGGCAAGGTTTTGGCAAGGATTGAGGATTCTGGGATGGCCCGGCTGATTTTGCGCGGATTCGACATCAGAAAGGGCTGGCTGGATGCATCGGCCCAGACGCAACTGATCGAAACGCTGCGCCCGATTCTGAAAGCGGCGCCACTGGTGCGGCCGGTGACGCCGCAAGGCAAGGCTATGTCGGTGCGCATGACCTCGGCCGGGGCCGTTGGCTGGGTCACGGACCGGGATGGCTACCGGTATCAAACACAGCACCCGCAAGGGAAGGCCTGGCCCGACATTCCCGAACCGATCCTGAACCTGTGGCACGACCTTGCCAGCAGTGAACGCGACCCCGATTGCTGTCTGATCAATTATTACGGGGAAGGCGCCCGAATGGGTCTGCATCAGGACAAGGACGAGGCCGATTTTTCCTGGCCGGTTCTTTCGGTTTCGCTGGGGGATGATGCGCTTTTTCGGATCGGCAACACCACCCGAGGCGGCAAGACCGAGTCGATCTGGCTGAATTCGGGCGACGTTGTCATCATGGGCGGGCCAGCACGGCTGACTTATCACGGGATCGATCGCATCCGCTTCGGATCTTCCAAACTCTTGCCAAAAGGCGGGCGGATCAACCTGACTCTGCGGGTGGCCCGTTAGCGGCGTGCGTCCCAGCTTTGAGACACGTGTTTGCGTGTAAAGAACTCACCCAACAGCCCGATCATCAGCAGCGCTATGCCGACCCACAAGGCATATTCCCAGTTTGTGTTCCGTGGAAAATAGTTGCGGAAAATGAAGCCCCGGGCCTGGTCGATGATGTGAAACAGCGGGTTCCAGGCGAACATCATCAGGATATAGCCGCCCAGCGCATTGGCGACGAACATCTTGCCCGAGAACACCATGTTCAGACGCCGATAGATGTTTTTCAACATCTCCGCCGTCCTTGGAAACCACGGCTTCAGGGCCATCAGGTTCAATCCCACCGTGCATCCCACAAACCAAGACAGGATCAGCATTCCGAAGGCGCCGCCTGGGTCCAGAATATCCAAAGGTTCAACCGCGACATGATACACGAACAGGATCACCAGTATTGAAACGAGCTGCGTGTAAAGCGCGCCGAAGGCCGCCGCCAAAAGCATGATCATCGGATTCATCGGCGAATGCAGCATCATCGGATTGTTCCCCGGCGCAATACCGGCAATCGCGGATACCGACTTTACATGCATGATGAACATGAAAACGCCCGACAGCATGTAAAGCACGAAGTTGCCGCGGATTTTGGCAATCCGTCCCCCCATGAATGACAGGATCAGGTAGAAGACCGTGGCCAGAATGACGATCTGCATGATGTTGATGAAAATCGCGATAACAGCATTCGAATGTTGCGAGCGTATCTGCCGCACGACGGCGTGAAACACCAGTTCCGCCGTGGTGAAGGCACCGCCCAAAAGCGTTTGGTTGCGCTTGTAATAAAACACCCGACGCGTCTTTCCTGCTTCTTTGCCCAAAAACTGGCACGAAATTCTTGCCGTTCCGTAACCGTCACATCATAAGTCCAACAGGACATTGGATCAACAAATCCCAGGAACGGAGCATTTTTGTGACCTACGACGCGTTAATTCCCGTCATCAGACGCCTTGCCCTGCAAGCAGGGGACAAGATCATGCAGATATATGAGGCGGATGATTTCGACGTGAAGGTCAAATCCGATAGCAGCCCCGTGACCGAAGCGGACGAGGCGGCAGATGCCCTGATCTCGGCCGGTCTGCGCGAAGCCTTTCCCGACGTCCTGCTGGTGACCGAGGAACAGGCGGCCTCGCACACGCAGAAGGGCGACACGTTCCTGATCGTCGACCCGCTGGACGGCACCAAGGAATTCATCAACCGGCGAGGTGATTTCACCGTCAATATCGCGCTGGTCGAAAACGGCGTTCCCACGCGCGGCGTTGTTTATGCACCTGCCCGGGGCCGCATGTTCTACACGCAGGCCGATGGCCGGTCGGTCGAAGAAACAGGTGCGCTTGAGATGGACATTATCGGGGACGTTACGCCAATTTCAGTGTCTGAACCGGACAATTCCGCTCTTTTGGTCGTGGCCTCGAAATCGCATCGGGACCAGGCGACCGAGGATTACATCAACAAATATCAGGTGAAGGACAGCAAAAGCGCCGGCTCGTCGCTCAAGTTCTGCCTTGTGGCCACTGGCGAGGCCGACATCTATCCACGGGTTGGCCGCACGATGGAGTGGGACACCGCCGCCGGACACGCGGTTCTGGCCGGCGCCGGGGGCAAGGTCGTTCGCTTCGACGATCATTCACCGCTGACCTATGGCAAGGAAGACTATGCAAATCCGTTCTTCATTGCCTACGCTCCGGGTGTGGAACTGAAGGAAGCCTGATGTCTGTACTGATCGCAATCCCCGCCCGTTACGCGTCGACCCGCTATCCGGGCAAACCGCTGGTGCCGCTGGCCGGTGCAAGTGGCGTGTCCATGACCCTGATCGAACGATCCTGGCGCGCTGCGTGTTCGGTGTCCGGCGTGGACCGCGTTGTAGTGGCTACAGACGATGACCGCATTCGTGACGTGTGCGAAGGGTTTGGGGCGGAAGTGGTCATGACCTCCGAGACTTGCGGTAACGGCACGGAACGCTGCGCCGAAACCCATGCCAATCTGGGTTCGGGTTACGAGATCGTCGTCAATCTGCAGGGAGACGCACCGCTGACACCGCATTGGTTCGTCGAAGATCTGATCACGGGGTTACGTACGGCCCCTGACGCGGGTGTGGCCACGCCGGTCCTGTGCTGTGACGGTGATGCGCTGAACAGCCTGCTGAATGATCGCAGGAACGGAAGGGTCGGCGGCACAACCGCCGTGTTCGGTGCAGATCACAGCGCGATGTATTTCTCGAAAGAGGTGGTCCCCTTTACCACGGCCACTTATGCGGGTGACGAGCCAACCCCGGTGTTCCATCACGTGGGTGTTTATGCCTATCGACCCGATGCGCTGGCCGCTTATCCCGACTGGCCGGTGGGGCCGCTGGAGAAACTGGAAGGACTGGAGCAGCTTCGGTTCATGGAGAACGGCCGCAAGGTTCTGTGCGTGGAGGTTGAGGCCAAGGGCCGCCAGTTCTGGGAACTGAACAACCCGCAGGACGTGCCCAAGATCGAAGAAATGATGGCCGCTATGGGGTTGGATTGAACATTTTTACCCATTTCACCGCCTCCTTTCATGGCCTAGTGTTTTTTGACGTTCGGAAATTGGATCACCCATGACAGTTGTTCTTGTCACCGGCGGCGCCGGATATATCGGGTCGCATGCCTGCAAGGCCCTTGCTGCCGCAGGCTATACGCCTGTGACATATGACAATCTGGTTACGGGCTGGCAGGACGCGGTTAAATTCGGGCCGTTCGAGCATGGTGATCTGCTGGACCGAAGCAGGCTGGAACAGGTGTTTGCCAAATACCGTCCCGCTGCGGTGATGCACTTTGCTGCTCTCAGCCAGGTGGGCGAAGCGATGGTGCAACCCGGCAGATACTGGGCGAACAATGTCGCCGGTTCGCTGAACCTCATCGAAGCAGCCGTCGAAGCCGGATGTCTGGATTTCGTCTTTTCGTCGACCTGTGCCACTTACGGCGATCAGGACAATGTGGTGCTGGACGAAAACGCGCCACAGAACCCGGTGAATGCCTACAGCTCCTCGAAACGCGCGATTGAGGATATTCTGCATGATTTCGGGGCCGCGCACGGGCTGAATCACGTCATTTTCCGCTATTTCAACGTTGCAGGAGCTGATCCTGACGCGGAAGTTGGCGAGTTTCACCGGCCCGAAACCCATCTGGTGCCGCTGATGCTGGATGCCATCGACGGTAAGCGGGATGGTCTGACCGTGTTCGGAACCGATTACGATACGCCGGACGGCACCTGTATCCGCGATTACGTTCATGTCTGCGATCTGGTGGATGCCCATGTTCTGGGGCTTAAATGGCTGGAAAACGGTAAAGGCAACCGGGTGTTCAACCTGGGGACCGGGTCGGGGTTTTCGGTGATGGAAGTGATCGAGCAATCCGGCGCGGTCACCAACCGAACAGTGCCCTATACGATCGGGCCCCGTCGCGCCGGGGATTGTACGCGGCTGGTTTCGGGCTCGGACCGGGCGGAACAGGAACTGGGCTGGCGGCCGAAAAGATCAACGTTAGAGACGATTGTCCGGGACGCATGGCGCTGGCACCAGACCGGACACTACGAGAAATGAGGGTCATGTGACCGCGCACCCGGTTCAGGATCTGCCACCCATTGGCTGGGCGCAGATGTACCGGTTGCGGCTGAAACGCCGCGGGCTCTTGTGGCGCTCATTCCGAAGCCGCCGCCAGCTGTCCTGTCTTGAGGACCGGACGGAGAAAATCGGTAAGGGAGATATTCTGGCCTTTACCACACTGCGCAACGAGATGACGCGGCTGCCGTGGTTTTTTGAACACTACCGAACCCTCGGCGTGGATCATTTTCTGATCGTCGATAACGGCAGCGACGACGGATCGACCGAATATCTGTTGGAACAACCCGATGTTTCGGTCTGGAACACGACGGCCAGCTACCGTGCCGCACGGTTTGGCCTGGACTGGCTGACCTGGCTGCAGATGCGATACGGGCACGGGCACTGGACCTTGATGGCTGATGCGGACGAGTTGCTGATTTACGCCCATCACGAGACCAGATCGCTACATGATCTGACCGCATGGCTGGAGTCGCACAGGCAAGACGCCTTTGGCGCGCTGATGCTGGATCTGTATCCGCAAGGGCCGCTGGGGGATCAAAGCTATGACCCCGAGACCGACCCGATCCGGGTGCTGGACGGGTTCGACAACGGTCCCTACCGGGCGCAGCGCCAAAGCCCGCTGGGTAATCTTTGGGTGCAGGGCGGAGCCCGCGAGAGGATGTTTTTCTCAAATGCCCCGCGTCGGTCGCCCACGCTGAACAAGATCCCTCTGGTACGCTGGTCCCGGCATTATGCCTTTGTAAACTCGTGCCATTCCGCGCTGCCGCGCCGGTTGAACACCACCTATGACGGCCCGGGGGGGACTGCGGCCTCGGGTATCCTGCTGCACACCAAATTCCTGCCGGATGTCGTCGACAGGTCCGAAACCGAGAAGACCAGGCGTCAGCATTTTCATGATCCGGACCAATTCGGGCCATATTACGATGGCATAATTGCGCAACCTGTCATGTGGACAGAGCGATCAGAGCACTACGCCGGATGGCAGCAATTGCGAGCGCTGGGGCTGATAAATGACGGGGGCTGGAACTGAATTGCCGCCTTCCCGACAGAATTGCAACGCCCCCGGCTAACAACTTTTAAACCCGTTGCCTCGCAAGATGCATAGGTGGCATAAAACGGCAATGGCTCGGATCCACTCAGGCTTGAACAGGCCCCGGGCCTGCTCGCGTAATAATAAGGGTTGGGCAGTCGCGTGAGCCTGTTGGATTCATATAGAATGAGGCTTCGGCGCAAGCGCCGTCTGGTACGCTGTGTGCGTAAACGGCGTGAGTTGCGCGCGGTTTCGAACAACACCGCGCAAATACAGCGTGGCGATGTCCTGCTGATGAGCGTTGTGCGCAACGAAAAGATCAGGCTGCCGTTCTTTCTGGACTATTATCGCAACCTGGGCATCAATCACTTCCTGTTTGTCGATAACGACAGCGATGACGGAACCTGCGCCTTTCTTGAGGCGCAGCCGGATGTGTCCGTCTGGCAGGCCGAGGCCAGCTATAAGCGCGCATCCTTTGGTCTGGACTGGTCCAACTACCTGCTGCGCAAATACGCGCCCGATCACTGGGTCCTGACGGTCGACCCGGATGAGTTCTTCATTTACCCGTTTTGTGACACCCGCCCGATCCGCGCGTTGACGGACTGGCTGGATGGCTGTGCCGTGCGCAGCTTTGGCACCATGCTGATCGACATGTACCCGCAAGGTCCGGTCGATGAGGCGCCATATCAAGAAGGGCAGGATCCGTTCGAAATCGCGAACTGGTTCGACTCGGGCAACTACATGATTACCCGAAACCCCGATTATGGAAATCTGTGGATTCAGGGCGGCCCCCGCGCGCGGGTGTTCTTTCAGGACAATCCCTCAAAAGCTCCGGCGCTCAACAAAATACCGCTGGTCAAATGGGACAAGCGGTATGTCTATGTCAGCTCGACCCATTCCCTGCTGCCGCGCGGGCTGAACCAGGTCTATGACGAATGGGGCGGTGAAAAGGCCAGCGGCGCGTTGCTGCATGCCAAGCTGATCAACACTCTGGGCGACAAGGCGCGCGAAGAACTGCACCGCGGCCAGCATTATCGCGGCTCGGGCGAGTACCGGGCCTATGCCCAGCGACTGGAAGGCAAACCGGTTTTTTGGTGCGACTGGTCCGAGAAATACATCAACTGGAGACAGCTTGAGATTCTGGGCCTCTTGTCGAAAGGAAACTGGGCATGAGCGGTCTGGGCGTCGTCATGCTGGTGCATACAGCACTGGACCGTGCCGAGCAGGTCGCGCGCCACTGGACAACGTCCGGCTGCCCGGTAGTGATCCACGTGGATCGTAAGGTTTCCGACCAGGCATTTGCCGAGTTTTCCGAGGCCTGCGCCGACAATCCCCTGATTGTATTCTCGGACCGGCATGCCTGCGAATGGGGCGGCTGGGGCATCGTCGCAGCCTCGCAATGCGCGGCGACGCTGATGCTTGAACAGTTCCCGGATGTGCGTCACGTATTTTTGTCGTCCGGGGCCTGTCTGCCCCTGCGGCCCGTGCAGGAGCTGATCGACTATCTGTCGGACCGCCCGCGCGTCGATTTCATCGAAAGCGCGACCACCGCCGATGTCAGCTGGACCATCGGCGGTCTGGATCATGAACGGTTCACCCTGCGATTCCCGTTTTCCTGGCGCAAGCGCCGCAAATTGTTTGATACTTACGTCAAACTTCAACGCGCCCTGGGCTTGCGGCGGCGTATCCCGGACGGGCTGGTCCCGCATATGGGCAGCCAGTGGTGGTGCCTGACCCGGCAGACCCTGTCGGCCATCCTGCAGGACCCCAAACGCCCCGTGTATGACCGCTATTTCCGCCGCGTCTGGATACCCGATGAAAGCTATTTCCAGACGCTCGCAAGGCTCTATTCAACGCATATCGAAAGCCGCTCGCTGACCTTGTCCAAGTTCGACTTTCAGGGTCGGCCGCACATATTCTATGATGACCACCTGCAATTGCTGCGCCGTTCGGACTGTTTTGTGGCCCGCAAGATCTGGTGGAAGGCCGACCGGCTGTATCAGTCGTTTTTGACCGATCAAGCTGGGGCGATGAAACCGGCCGAGCCAAATCCGGGCAAGATCGACCGGGTGTTTTCCAAAGCGGTCGAGCGGCGCATGCGCGGGCGCGACGGGCTTTACATGCAAAGCCGGTTTCCCCGACATGGCAGCGAAAACGGCCTGACGTCGTTTCCATATTCGGTATTTCAGGGCTTTTCCGACCTTTTTGAAGATTTCGAAACCTGGCTGGAAAACACAACAATCACACGCGTACATGGTCATGTGTTCGGCCCTGAACGGGCAGAGTTTGCGGGTGACCAGACAATTACGAACGGCGCACTCAGCGATTGCGCCACATTGCGCGACTACAACTCGAAGGCTTTCCTGTCGAACCTGATCTGGAATACTCGCGGCGAAAGACAGTGTTTCCAGTTCGGCCCGGCGGACACGCAGGATATCAATTGGTTTCTGGCGCGCGACAAGAACGCACAGATTTCAGTGATCACCGGAGCCTGGGCAATTCCTCTGTTCCGGTCGAACCGGAACTTCGCCGATATCCGCAACGAGGCCGCGCGCCTGCAACAGATCGAAAGCAAGCAGCTTGAGGTTCTGACCTCGGTCTGGACCAAGGCGCGGGTGCGCACCTGGTGTCTGGCAGAGTTTGTCGAATCTCCGATCGAGGCGCTGCATGAGGTGATAGACGAGATCGGAACCCAGCAACCGAGCCACCTGATTGAGGCGCCGAAGATGGTTGATCTGTCCGGCTTCGGTCAATTCCTGCAAAACCTGAAGAACCAGGGAATGCACCCGTATCTGATGGGCGATTTCCCGGTAGACGACGTGTTTGGCAGCCAGACCAAACCGTTCCGAAAACCCTATTTGGTTCAGTAAATCGCCATGTCCGGTCCCTGGGATTACTTCATCGTTCTTGGCGCCATGCGCACGGGATCCAACCTGCTGGAAGCCAATCTGAACGCACTGGAGGGCGTGAATTGCCACGGAGAAGCGTTCAACCCGCATTTTATCGGCCGATTGAAGTCCGAGGAATTGCTGGGTGTTTCGCTGGACGAACGCGACCAAAATCCTGACCTGTTACTAGACGCCATCAAAGCAGCCCCCGGCGCACTGAACGGGTTTCGCTATTTTCAGGGGCACGATCCCCGCGTGCTGGAGCCTGCGCTGAGCGACCCGCGCTGTGCCAAGATTGTTCTGACGCGAAATCCGCTGGACAGCTACATCTCACTGAAAATTGCGCGGGAGACCATGCAATGGCAGTTGAAGAACATAAAGCGCCGCCGCGATGCTCTGGTCACGTTTCAGGCTGAAGAGTTCTCGGACTACATGGATCAGCAGCAGGAATTTCAACTGATGCTGCTGAACCGGCTGCAGAAAACCGGGCAGACCGCATTTTTTCTGGCCTATGACGATCTGAACCGGCTGGATATTCTGAACGGATTGGCATCGTGGCTTGGGGTACAGGCGCGGCTGACGGCCCTAGACGACACGCTCAAACCCCAGAATCCCGGCCCGGCCCTGTCCAAAGTCTCAAACCCGGAGGAATTGGAACAGGCGTTGTCCGGAATGGACGCGTTCAACCTGCATCGTAACCCGGGATTCGAGCCGCGCCGCGGGCCGGCAGTAGGCCAATACGTCACTGCCGCCCGGACACCTTTGATGTATCTTCCCTTGCGCGGCGGAAACGACAACGCGGTGACGACATGGATGGCCGATCTTGATGGCAGCGCGCCGGTCACGAACCGCAATCGCAGGCAAATCCGGCAATGGCTGGAGGCCAACCCCGGACACCGCAAATTCAGTGTCTTGCGCCACCCTTTGGCGCGGGCCCATACCGCGTTCTGTTCAAAGATTCTGAGTACCGATCCAGGCGCCTATGCTTCCATCCGAAATACCCTGCGCAACCGCTTCAAACTGCCCATTCCCGGCCAGATCCGCGACGGTAATTACCCCTTGGAACAGCACTATCAGGCGTTTGCGGCCTTTCTGAAGTTCCTGCACCACAATCTGTCCGGGCAAACGTCCATTCGGGTGGACGGCGTTTGGTGCAGTCAGGCGCAGGCGCTGGAGGGGATGTCGGCCTTTGCGCTGCCCGATCTGATTCTGCGGGAAGATGAACTGGCCGCCGCCCTGCCGGAACTGGCGCGTAAAACGGGCCATCCTTCGCCGCCCCAACCGGCAACATGTGCGCCGGACACCCCCTACGCGCTGGATCAGATTTATGACACAGAACTGGAAGCGCTGGCGGTTGAAACCTACCAGCGCGACTATCAGCAATTCGGGTTTGGAGACTGGAAACCGGTCTAGGATCAGGGGCGCAGGGTGATCAGCGTGCCTTTGTTCACCATCGCGTAAATCTCTTCGATTTCTTTGTTTTTTACGGCGATACAGCCTGCCGTCCAGTCGGGCGTCTTACGGGAGCGGCGGATTTCAGACCTGAGGCTGGGCTCACCATGAATGAAGATGTCACCGCCCGGATCGACGCCTGCTGCTTTGGCCTGCGCAATGTCTTCCGAATTCGGGTAGGAAATCCCGATCGACAGGTGATAGCGGCTGCGCGGGTTCCGGCGGTCAATCAGGTACGACCCTTCGGGTGTGCGGCCATCGCCGCGTTTTGTCTTGGTGCCTTGGGGCGCAAAGCCCAGCGCGACATCGTATTCTTTCAGTATCCGTTCGTTGTGCAACAGATACAGCTTGCGCGCGCCCTTGTTGACGACCAGCGACGTCACCTCGGGTCCGCGATATGTCAGAAATTTCGGGTTGGCGGATGCACATGCCGAAAGGGCCAGCGTCGCCATCGCCCCTAATCCAAATACTCGACGATCCATATATTCACTGCCTGCTTCTGCTTTTTTGCGATGATTATGCCAGAAAACGCGAAATTTGAAATCACTTTTTGCTGTTCAACTGCCTGGTCAGGTGGCGCTCGATGGTTTCCAGACGCTCCAGAACCTCATCGCGGTAGGCATCGGTTTTGACTTCATCCTCGGCATGGTGGGCATCCTGCATCGAGTTGACGATCAGACCGACCAGCAGGTTCACCACGGCAAAGGTCGTGACCATGATGAAGGGCACAAAGAAAATCCACGCGTAGGGATAGACCTCCATCACCGGGCGGACGATGCCCATCGACCAGCTTTCCAGCGTCATGATCTGAAACAGCGTATAGGCGGACAGGCCCAGATCACCGAACCAGTCGGGGAAAGACTGAGAGAACAGCTTGGTCGCGATAACGGCGCCGATATAAAACAGGATCGCCATCAGCAGAAACACACTGGCCATGCCGGGAAGCGCCGAGATGAACCCTTCGACAACGCGGCGCAGGCGCGGGGCCACCGAAATGACACGCAGAACCCGCAGGATACGCAGCGCCCGCAGCACTGACAGGCCCGCACCACCCGGAATGAGGGCGATACCCACAATCAGAAAATCGAAAATATTCCAGCCGCTTTGAAAGAACCGCCGACCGGTTGCCACAAGCTTCATGGCAATCTCGGCCACAAAGATTGTCAGGCACAAGCTGTCCAGCGTCACGATCAGGGGGCCTGCGCGTTCCATCAGACTGGGCGAAGTTTCCATGCCCAGCAAGACGGCGTTAAAGATGATGACACCGGTGATGAAACGCCCGAATGCCGGGGCTTCGATAACAGTCGAAAGGCGCTGGGTGATCCCCATTGTGAATATCTCCGGTCTGATCATTGTGCTGGGCCTAAAGTGAACCGCGCGGCAAGTTCGGTGTGTGACGACCACCGAAATTGGTCAACGACCTGTACCCATTCAAGGGCATATCCGGCATCAACCAGAATTTTTGCATCCCGCGCAAAGGTCACGGGGTTGCAGGACACGTAGGCCACGACCGGACGCAGCGCCTGCGCCAGTTCGGCCACCTGCGCCTGCGCGCCCGCACGAGGCGGGTCCAGCACAATGGCGTCAAAAAACTTGAGCTCATCCGGCATCAGGGGTCGGCGAAACAGATCGCGGGCCTCGGTCGTGATCCGTTTCAGGCCTTTGGCTTTGCGCCAGCCCTGGTCCAGCGCCTTGGTCATCGCCGCTTCGCCTTCGACGGCGTGAACCTCGGCCTGTTCCGCAAGCGGTAACGAGAGCGTACCGCAACCCGCAAACAGATCGGCGACGCGCTTCGCGCCCTGCGTGGCCTGCAAAACTGCCTGTATCAGAGCCTGTTCTCCGTCCTTGGTGGCCTGCAGGAATGCGCCGGGCGGCGGGGTGACTTCCGCCTGACCAAACCTCTGGAACGGAGGCGTACGCATGGCGATCACCTCTCCATCCCAGGCCAGCCTTGCCAGCCCGTATGCCTCAGTCTCCTGCGCCAGCGCCAGTTCCAGCGAGCCGTCCAGCGGCTTGCCGCCCTGAACGGATACATCCAGGCCGACCTCGGATAATGTCAGCGTCACGGCCAGCACGCCTTTTCGGCTGCCGCCCAGAACGGCCAACGCTTCGGCAATGGGGATGGCAGCGACCAGCGCCGGGTCGAGCAACTGGCAATCGGGGATCTCGGTAATCGTGTCCGAAGCGCGCCCGTGAAACCCGGCCAACGTTCCCTTTTTCGTTCGACGCACCGCGATTGTTGCCCGACGGCGCGACCATTCCGGCGACGTATGGATCGGACGCATGGGCGCGCTCAGGTCCTGTGCTGCCAGTGCGTTGCGCACCACTTCGACCTTCCAGTCCGCGACAAAACTGTCGGCTGCATGTTGCAACTGGCATCCGCCACAGGCTTTGTAGTGGCGGCACGGCGCCTTGACTCTGTTTTCCGATGGGGTGTCCACGCGGATATCGCCGAGAATCTGGCCCTGCAACGTCCCGCTGACCACTTCTCCCGGCAGGGTGCGCGGCGCGTAGACCGGGCCTTCGGCGATGCCGTCGCCCTGATGGCCAAGACGGGTGATGGTGAATTTCTGCGTCATGCGTGGCCTGATACCGGGGCTGCGCCCGCAACAAAACCCCTGACTGAACGCTTTGCGCCTTATTCCGCCGCTTCGGCCTGAATGAAGCCGCCCGACTGACGGTGCCAGAACCGGGCGTAAAGCCCACCCTGCTCCAACAGCGCCTCATGGGTACCGCTTTCCACGATGCGTCCATGATCCAGCACGATAATTCGATCCATCTCGATCAGGGTCGACAGGCGGTGCGCGATGGCCAGAACGGTTTTGCCCTGCATGACACGATGCAAGGCGGCCTGGATCGATGCCTCAACCTCGGAATCCAGGGCCGAGGTTGCCTCGTCCAGAACCAGTATCGGCGCATCTTTCAGAATGGCGCGGGCCAGCGCGATTCGCTGGCGCTGACCACCGCTAAGCTTGACGCCCCGCTCCCCCAGATGCGCTTCATAACCGGTTCGACCCTGCGCATCCTCAAGCCCGAGGATGAATTCATGCGCTTCGGCCTTCCGCGCGGCGGCGATCAGTTCGGGTTCCGTGGCGTCGGGCCGGCCATACAGAATATTCTCACGGGCCGAGCGGTTGAACATCGCCGTTTCCTGCGTGACCATCCCGATCTGGCTGCGCAGGCTGTCCTGCGTCACCTTAGAAACGTCCTGTCCATCGATCAGGATCGCGCCCTCTTCCCGGTCATAAAGCCGCAGCAGCAGGGACACCAAAGTCGATTTTCCGGCCCCCGAGGCACCAACCACACCCAGCTTTTCGCCGGGCGCGACGGTCAGGTTCAGATCTGCAACCCCGCCGATATCCCGCCCATAGGCGAAACTGACGTTTTCGAAAGCGATGCGCCCTTTGGTGACGTTCAGACGTGTTGCGCCGCTGCGGTCTTCGATCCGGTCCCGCCTGGTCAGTGTCTTCATGCCATTCTCGATCTCGCCGACATTGGCATAAAGGCCCATCAGCGTGAAACTGACCCAGCCTGTCATCTGCGCGATGCGGATCGACACCGCGCCTGCCGCGACGATATCGCCTGCCGTGGCAAAGCCTGCCTGCCACAACCAAAGTGTGGCTCCCAGCAAAAGCACCGGCAACACGCCTGCCAACGCCATCAGGATGGATCGGAAACTGGCCGAGAGCCAACCGAAATCCAGCGACTTTTCGCGCAGGGTCATCATGGCGTCACGCGCGGCCTGATCCTCGTTGTCGGAATGGGCGAACAGTTTGACCGTCTTGATGTTCGTGATGGTATCCACCACCTGCCCCGACACCATTGCCCGGGCTCCTGCCCGCGCGGCCGAACGCAGGCGGATGCGTGGCAAGTACCATCGGATCAACAGCAGATACACCGCAAGCCATCCGGCAAAAGGCAGCATGACCAGCGGATGAATTGACCCTAACAAAAGCAAAGATCCCGCAAGCGAGGCCAGCGCAAAAACGATTGCACTGATGACATCCGACACCACCGACGCCATGGCATTCGACGTCTGCATCTGTTTCTGCGCGATCCGGCCGGCAAAATCGTCGTCGAAATAGGTCGTCGATTGGCCCAGCGTCCAACGATTCAACCGGGCCAGAACAAGCGGCGTAATGTTGGGCATCACAACGTAATTGTTCGAGAAGGACGACAAGGCCGCGATGATCGGCCGCAACAGCATCAAAAAGATTGCGGCACCACCGAAGGCCCACAGATTCCGTTCTTCAAACAGGTTCTCCGGCCCGCTGGTGGTGGCAATGTCGATCACCTTTCCCAGTATCCACGCGGTGGCCACTTCTGCTGCTCCGCCCAGCATGGAAAGGAACGCCGCCACAAACAGGATCGACCAGGACCCCGCCAGGCACCAGCGAATGAACGCCCCCAACCTCTGCGGAGGGGGCGTGTCAGCGCCTTTGAAAGGATCGATGAGGTTTGCAAGCCTCATTCAGCAGCCTCTGGGTTCAGGAAGCCGCCAGACTGCCGCGCCCAGAACTGCGAGTAAAGCCCGCCTTGCGACAGCAGTTCAGAGTGCCTGCCCTGTTCCACGATCCGGCCCCCATCCATCACCAGAATGCGATCCATCTGCGCAATGGTGCTGAGCCTGTGGGCGATGGCGATTACGGTTTTACCTTGCATCATGCCGTAAAGAGTTTCCTGAATTGAGGCTTCGACCTCGGAATCTAGGGCAGAAGTCGCCTCGTCCAACAACAAGATCGGCGCGTCCTTCAGGATCACCCGCGCCAGCGTGACCCGCTGCCGCTGACCGCCGCTTAGTTTCACGCCGCGTTCACCCACATGGGCATCGTAGCCTGTGCGCCCTTGTGGGTCTTGCAGGTCAAGGATGAAGTCATGCGCCTCGGCCTGTTTGGCGGCGGCGATCATCTGCTCTTCCGTGGCGTCGGGTCGACCATAGAGGATGTTGTCCCGCACCGATCGATGCAACAGCGCACTGTCCTGCTGGACCATGCCGATGTGGCTGCGCAGACTGTCCTGCGTGATGTTGGCGATGTTCTGATTGTCGATCAGGATTGCACCGCTCTCGACGTCGTAAAACCGCAAAAGCAGCTTGACCAGGGTCGATTTCCCGGCCCCCGACCGCCCGATCAGGCCGATTTTTTCACCCGGGCGGATTGTCAGATCGACGTGATCCAGACCACCGGTTTCACGGCCATAGTGATGGGACAGGTCGCGGATTTCGATCTGGCCTTTGGTCAGCTGCAAATCGTCGGCCTTCGGTGCGTCCAGCAGGTCGATGGGCTGCGCAATCGTTTCCATCCCTTCGGCAACAATACCGAGCTGGCGGAAAAAACTGGTCAGCGCCCACATGATCCAGCCGGTCATGGCATTCAGCCGCAGGGTCAGGGCGGTGGCGGCGGCAACCACACCGACCGTTGCGCTGCCCTGCATCCACAGGGAAATGGCCCAGCCCACAACGCCGACGATCAGCAGACCGTTCAGCGTGACCAGAACGGCATCCATCACGGTGAAGATCCGCATCTCGATCTGAAAGGTCCGCCGCGTTTCCTCGATCGCTTCGCGGGCGTAGTCGAGCTCCTGCGTATCGTGCGCGAACATCTTCACCGAATGAATGTTGGTGTAGCTGTCCACCACCCGCCCGGTCACGTTCGAGCGCGCATCAGACGCCGCCTTTGACGCCGGTTGCACTCGCCGCACGGTCCACCGGACCAGAGCTGCATAGAGCGCGAACCAGATCAGCAGCGGGATCAGAAGACGCGCGTCTGCCGCATAAAGAAGGATTGCCGCACCGATCAGATAGGCCAGCGAAAAGGATATCGCGTCGAAGACCTGAAAAATCACCTCGCCAGCAGCCGGAGGGGTTTGCATGATCCGGTTTGCGATACGTCCGGCAAAGTCGTTTTCAAACCAGCCAACGGACTGGCGCAGCACGTGTTTATGCGCGCGCCACCGGATCAGGGTGCCAAAATTCGGCAGGATTGCGTTGTTCAGCAACAGCACGTCCACCACATGCAGCAAAGGCCGCAGGAACAAGACAAAGACCGCCATCAGGATCAGTTCCGTTCCATGCGCCTGCCAAACCTCGGTAGGCGATCCGCTGAGCAGGTCCACGACGCGCCCCATATAGTAGATCAGACCGATCTCGACCCCGGCCACGATGACAGAAATCAGCGCCGTCCAGATGAAGATCCTGTAGAACGGGCTCGAATAGTCCAGCATGAATGGCCACAGCCGCGTCGGCGGTGTGTCGGTCTCGGTATAGGCGACAAAAGGGTCAACAAGGTTTTCGAAATAGCGAAACATGGAGAGTGCTCCGATTGAGCATAAACTAGGGGCGTGCGAAGAAAGATGGCGCCAGAACACCACCCTTACGGGTCAAAGTGTTCCGGCTTTAGCCGAACCAGATCCCGTAATACATTCGCATTCCTCCATCCATGTGACAGGGGCAAGTAACCACAAACGATTTGACTTGTCATCCCTTTTTGAGACCTCGCGCTAATCGGCAAGCAGCTCTTTGCGGCTTAGCCGGAAGCCCGACTCGATCCAACGGCGCTCCAGTTCGGCAAGTTTCTGGCCCAGTGCGGGCCCGGAAAAATCGGGGATCAGGTCCGTTGCACCGATTGGAAAACGGGCCGCCGCGCCAGCTTTCAACTGCTGTTTCAGGTCATCCGACCACGGTTGTTCCAGCAACGCACAGCGCAGCAGGGTTTCATGCAATCCACCATCTTCGCCATAGCGATAACCCAACTCGGCCACGCTTGCGGTCCCCGAGGCCTCTTCCCGCATTCGGGTCAGCCGCTGCAGTTGCGCCCGGCTAAGGCGCAGGGTCGCGGCGTCTTCGGGTGTTGCAATGGCTGCCAGCCTGCGCACTGCGTCAGGGGACGCGCCAGCCTGCTGTTCCAGTGCAATCAGCGGCGCCAGTGATCTGTCATCCGCCCCGGGCAGCACTTGCATCAGAACGCCGGTACTTCGCATTCCCGCCACCGACGGTGCGGGATCAGGGGCTGCCAGCAGCTTCAGCAACTCGGCCCCGACCCGTTCGCGCGACAGTTGACGCAGCCCGTCCGGGTTTGCCGCAATCGCCGCCAGCGCATCCTGATCGAACCCGGCCTGCGGATCGCCATACCAGGCGTGAAACCGGAAAAAGCGCAGGGATCGCAGGTAATCCTCGCGAATGCGGTGTTCGGCGGTTCCGATAAAACGGACCCGGCGCGCCTTCAGATCCGGCAGGCCGTTCAACGGGTCAAGAACCGTCCCGTCCGGGGCGGCATAGATCGCATTCATGGTGAAATCACGGCGGGCGGCGTCTTCTTCCACCTTATCCGAAAATGCCACCACGGCCCGGCGACCGTCCGTTTGCACGTCCCGGCGGAACGTGGTGATTTCATGCGCGATGCCGTGACAAACAACCGTGATGGTTCCGTGATCAATCCCGGTAGGGATAGCCTTGAGGCCCGCATGCCGTGCAAGCTGCATGACCCGTTCCGGCGGCGCATCTGTGGCGATGTCGATATCCGACACCGGTTCGCCCAACAATGCGTTGCGCACGCAACCACCGACAAACAACGCCTGCGCCCCGGCTTCTGTCAGGGCCGCACAGACATTCTGCGTTGCCGGTTCCGTAACCCAGGGTTCAACAATCCGCTTCATTCATTCAACCGTGCTGCCAATCCCCGCAACATGCGGGCCGTTGCGCCCCAGATGTAATAGGGACCGAACGGAACTGTGAAATAGTGCCGTCTCTGGCCCCGCCAACGACGTGATTCCACGATATAATTCGCAGGGTTGAGGACATGTGCAAGCGGAACCGAGAAAACTTCCTCCACCTCACCGGGTTCCGGGATCGGGGTGAATGGCCGCCGCAATATGGCGACGACCGGTGTCACCTGAAACGATGTCACGGTCTCATGCACGGGCAGGTGTCCCAGGATTTCGGGCAGTTCAGGTGGCAGCGCGATCTCTTCGCGGGCTTCGCGCAGGGCCGTGGCAGTGACGTCGGCATCGTCACCGTCCTGCTTGCCACCCGGAAAGGCGATCTGCCCGGGATGGTGTTTCAGGGCCGACGACCGTTTGGTCAGGATCAGGCGCGGCTGGTCTCCGACCAGCGAAATTGGCACCAGCACACCCGCCGGACGCAGTTTCCGCCCCGGCGGAAGAACCGCATCCGGGTTCAGGTCAAAATCGCTGGACCCACCGCCCGGTCGGCGCAGGGCCGCCCTGAGCTGTTCAGTCAGGTCATGCACCGCCGGACTCTTTGGCATCGAAACCCACGGTTTCGGGGTCAAGGACGTAATGTGCGCCACAGAACTGGCAGTCAGCCGTCACCAGACCTTCGGGCGTGGTCATCTTTTCGATGTCCTTGGCGGAATAGATCGACAGGCTCTGCCGCACGCGGTCCTCGGAACAGGTACAGCCGAACTGCACGGCTTGCGCGTCATAAACGCGGGGCTGTTCCTCATGAAACAGGCGGATCAGCAGGTCCGTGGGTGCCACCGAAGGCCCGATGAGTTCCAGATCTTCGACCGTATCCAGCAGGATATTGACCCGGCCCCAGTTTTCGCCTTCTTCGCCGTCGACCAGATCCGTCGCTGTCAGGATTTCGCCCTCGCCCTGACTGCTTGCCACAAAGGGCGAGGCCTTGGGCATATGCTGCAACATGACACCACCCGCACGCCAGTGTTCCCCCACGCCCGGTTCGGTCGATTTGCCAAAGCTCAGCGAAAACCGGGTTGGCAATTGCTCGGATTGCGCAAAATATGCCTCGGCGCAGGCGCTGAGCGAACCGCCGGCCAGCGGTGTGATGCCCTGATAGGGCTGTGTGCCTTTCCCCTGATCGATCAGAATCGCGAAATAGCCTTCGCCCACCTGATCAAACGGCGCGGCATCGGTCAGCCGATCGCGGTCAAAGCTTGCATAAGCGCGGATGCGGGCTAGCTCACCCTCTTTTTGAGGCGCGTAATAATCCGTTGCGATCATCCGCACCGCACCCTTGGACTGTACCTGCAGCGAAAGCTTCCAGCGCAACGCAACAGTCTGGCCGATCAGCGCGGTCAGCAGGGCCATCTCGGCCACCAATGCCTCGACCTTTTCAGGATAGTCGTGCTGTTTCAGGATGCCGTCCAGAACGCCATCCAGACGGGCCACGCGGCCGCGCATATCCGATACATCGAGTTGAAAGGGCAGGACGGTGTCGTCCCACGCGATTTTCGTTCCAAGAGACATGGGGTTTCCTTACACGCCACGGGTTGGCATACCGCCACCATATAGGTCGAACAGATTGGGTTGTAAGGGGCCATACATGATCAGACGGTTCGGTGAAACCCCGGAACCGGGGCGCAAGTACATACGCAGGGTGGGCGTTTACGGTTTGCTGCCGCGAGGCCGGCACCTGTTGCTGACCTGCCAGACCGAACCTGGGCCGGACCTTCAGTTACCCGGTGGCGGTATCGATCCCGGCGAATCCCCGATCACTGCGCTGCACCGCGAGGTTTACGAGGAGACAGGTTGGCAAATCGCCGCGCCCCGGCGCATCGGCGCGTTCCGACGGTACACGTTCATGCCGGAATACGATCTGTGGGCTGAAAAGGTTTGCCTGATCTATCGCGCAAGGCCCGTGCGCCGCATGGGCCCGCCCAGCGAACCCTTTCACGAAGCATTGTGGATGCATGGCGCTGACGCGGTTGAGATGTTGGGCAACGGCGGCGATCGGCACTTTGCCAGACTTCATTTTAACAGGATCTAACAAAGGTTAAACTCAAAAAAAACGGCAGAGACATCGTCGCCCATGCCTTCGCCGGGCGAAACTGCCTGGGTGAGCTGCCAGAACATGTCGTCCAGAAACTCGCTTCCTGCCCGGTCCGACGCACACCCCAGCGCCATTTGCTGCAATCCGGATTCGTCCAGCAAACCGCCATCGGCCAGACGGCATTCCGTGAACCCATCAGAATACAGCATCAGCCTGTCGCCGGGCTTGAGGTAGAGTTCGGTCTGTTGGAAGTGAACATCCGGCAGCAAGCCGATCGGCAAACCGCCCTCACCCAGAAACTCAGCGCTGCCATCTTGGCGCAGCAGCAGCGGATGCGGATGCCCTGCTTGCACCATTTTCACATGGCCGTTGCGCAGATCGACAATGGCGTAGACCATCGTGAAATATTCTTCGACACCGGCATCCGCCATCAGGCGTGAGTTGAGCGTTGCAGCGACCTGTTCCGGTGGAAGCAGGGCATAGAACTTGTCGAACCGACGCTCCATCGCCACGTTCTGATCGAAATGTGTGCTGGACAGATACCCGCCCAAGCGCGCCGTCATCATCGCCGAAGTGATGCCGTGCCCGGACACATCAATGCTGTAAAACCCAAGACGATTGACGCCGGGGGAAAACATGCCAACAAGGTCACCACCAATGTGACCACAAGGTTTGAGCAGCAGGCTGACCCGGGAATTGCCGAATTCCCGGCTGAACTCGGGCACCAGTGACTGCTGGATTTTTCGGGCCTGCATCAGGTCCTTGTCGATGGCATCGTGGGCCTGCTTCAACTCGTTCAGCGCGTTTTCGATCAGACGGTTCTTTTCCGACAGTTCGCGTTGCATATCCAGAATGCGTGCCCCGGCCGAGATACGGGCGCGCAACTCATCCGCCTCGAGCGGTTTGATCAGAAAATCGTCTGCACCGGCATCCAGCCCGCGCGCGACCTCCTGCTTTTCGCTTTTGGAAGTTAGAAGGATGAAATAGCTGTATTGATCGCCGCCCAGCGCCCGAAAGGTGCGGCAGAATTCCAGCCCGCTCATCCCCGGCATGACCCAATCGCTGACAACCAGATCCGGAAGGCTTTCGGCACATAAGGCAATGGCGGCTTCACCGCCGTCCGCCTCGATCACCTCGAACCCCCATTTTCTGAGGGATGCGACCAGAATGCGCCGTTGCAGGCGGCTGTCATCCACGACCAGCACCCTGCGGATCGCACCAAACTCCATCTCTGCGCTGGCTTCCGCCTGTCCGGGTCCTGACACCATCACCCTCTGCACCGCACGCGATTTCGAATGTCACAACCCTAGCGCGCGGTGATTTAACATCCGATGAAGGTGCAATCCGAGGTTTCTTCGACCGGCTTAACCGGACCTTTACCGCACAGATGCTAATTCCATGGCACAACAGAACGAGGCGGGAAGGGCACCATGATCCACTGGCACAGGGTCAGACAATTGCGGGATGAGGTTGGCGTCGACGAGTTTGACGAAGTGGTGCAGATCTTTCTCGACGAGGTTCAGGAAGCCCTTGCGCGCCTGAACAATGATACCGCGCGGACAGAACTGGAACAAAACCTGCATTTCCTGAAAGGCAGCGCGCTGAGCCTGGGATTCGATCAGTTTTCCAAACTTTGTCAGGATGGCGAACGGCGGGCAGCAGCCGGTGAAGGCGACAATGTGGATCTGACCGCAATCCTGACCGCCTACGATGAATCCCGGGCAGTATTTTTAGCAAACCGGGCAGAGAGCCTTAGTTAGAGGCTGCTTTTTGCGCTCAGATCACAAACTGGGCCAGTGTTTCGTCTTCAGTTATGTCGGTATAGGTGAACCCGGCCTCGTCCAGATGCGCAAACAGCCGCATGAAGTTTTCCGGCTTGCGGGTTTCGATCCCGATCAGGACCGAGCCGAAATTGCGCGCCGATTTCTTCATGTATTCGAAGCGCGCGATGTCATCCTCGGGGCCGAGAATGCCCAGAAACTCTTTCAACGCACCGGGGCGCTGGGGCAGGCGCAGGATGAAATACTTTTTGACGCCGGAATAGCGCTGCGCCCGCTCCTTCACTTCGGGCAGACGCTCGAAATCGAAGTTGCCGCCCGAGGTGACGCAAACCACCGTTTTGCCGCGCACAAAGCTTTGAACATCCGTCACCGCCTCGACCGCCAGCGCACCGGCGGGCTCCAGAACGATGCCTTCGACATTCAGCATCTCGATCATGGTGGCGCAAATACGATCTTCGGACATCACCAGGACATCCGACAGGTGGCAATTGCGCAGCAGTTCAAAGGGCTTTTCGCCAATCCGGCCGACGGCGGCGCCATCGACAAATGTGTCGACGCGATCCAGCGCCACCGGATGACCCGCCGCCAGCGCCGCGCGCAGGCAGGCCCCGCCTGCCGGTTCCACGAACAGGCAATGGGTGCGATCCCCGAACCAGGTCGCCACACCCGCCGACATCCCGCCACCGCCCACCGGCAACAGCAGGTGATCAGGCACACCGCCCAGCTGTTCCTCGATCTCGACCGCAAGGGAGGCCTGCCCTTCGATCACATCCTCATCGTCGAACGGCGACAGGAAATGCCCGCCTTTTTCCGCACACCATTTTTGCGCCGCCTTCAGCGTGTCGTCGAAATAGTCCCCGGTCAGATGAATCTCGACATTATCGCCGCCGAAGATCCGGGTTTTCTGAATTTTTTGCTGCGGGGTGGTCACGGGCATGAAAATCACACCGTTCACACCCATGTGCTTGCACATAAAGGCCACGCCTTGCGCGTGATTGCCCGCACTGGCGCACACAAACAGATCCTGACCCGGCTGCTTGCGCATGGCGTTGAACGCGCCCCGGATCTTGTAGGATCGCACCGGGCTGAGGTCTTCACGCTTGAGCCAGATATCAGCCCCAAACCGGTCGGACAGGTGGGCGTTCCGCTGCAACGGCGTTGGCGGAAACACGGTGCGCATCGCCTGTTCGGCGGCACGGGCGCGGGTCATGAAATCAGTCATGACCGTTTCAGTGCCGCATCAGTGCGAGAAGGGCAAGGAATACATATGTGTACGCGGCTCAGGTGGGTTCGCGTTTTTCGACAAAGATCCCATACATCGTGGTCAGGATGCTGACATTGATCATCGGCAGAATGAGAGATCCGAAAAACACGGTCAGCAAAACGCCCAGAACCGGGATAATGGCAAGCGCCGCAAGCGCAAACTGCACCAGGATCTGAAACACAAAACTGACCACTAGCAGAACAACAATCGCGCCAGCCACGCCCGATGTTCGGCTCCACGCATCGCCCAGTGTAATCGGGTTGCCGATCGCGGCAGCCGGCAGGATGATGGACAGGCGGTAGAAGCAAACAACCAGAACTAGTGCGGCACCGAAGCTTATGACAACCGCGATCAGTCCGGCGCGTTCACCCAGGACAGACAGAATTAGTCCGACCGGTATGAACCCGATTGCCACCAACAGACCCAACAAAACAAAGCAGCCAAGATAGGCGAGAATTCTGTCGAAGCGGAATGTGGGCAACAGCCCGCTGGGGTATTCTTCCAACAATATGAACCTGTGCCAGGACACGGCGATCCAGAACATCACGATGAACACCACGACGACAACCAAAAAGGTAAAGACCGTAATCGAACCAAGATTTTCTGGCGACGCATTGGCCGTGTCATCAAACGACTCGAGCGGAATTCCCAGCAGCAGAAACAGCCCGACGATCACGGCGGTTGCGATCACGGCAGGTCCCAGTGCGATCTGCAAAACCTGTCTGAAATTCCCGAATACCATCCGCACCGAATGTGCAAAAATCTCCCAACCCAGCATCTGAAAACCGCCCTCTCAACCAATCCTTGTTCTCTTTCCAACTGTTTCACCCCAATTCCCGCCCTGCGTCAATCCACACAGCTTGCCCCCGGGTCCAAAACCCGCTAGGGGCCAAGCGTTCTACGCATAAGGGGAAGTCAGATGTCCGCGCCCAAGAAAGTTGTTCTGGCCTATTCCGGTGGCCTTGATACCTCGATCATTCTGAAATGGCTGCAGACCGAGTATGGTTGTGAGGTCGTGACCTTTACCGCCGATCTGGGTCAGGGTGAGGAACTGGAACCCGCCCGCCAAAAGGCCGAGCTACTGGGGATCAAGCCTGAAAACATCTATATTGAGGACATCCGCGAAGAGTTCGTGCGCGATTTCGTCTTCCCGATGTTCCGCGCCAATGCGCAGTACGAAGGATTGTACCTGCTGGGCACTTCGATCGCGCGTCCGCTGATTTCAAAACGTCTGGTCGAGATTGCGCAGGCCACCGGTGCCGATACCGTAGCTCACGGCGCGACCGGCAAGGGCAACGATCAAGTCCGCTTCGAACTGGCGGCCTACGCGTTGAACCCCGACATCAAGGTCATCGCCCCGTGGCGCGAGTGGGACCTGACCAGCCGCACCAAGCTGCTCGAATTTGCCGAGGCGAACCAGATCCCGATTGCCAAAGACAAGCGTGGCGAGGCACCGTTCTCGGTCGACGCCAACCTGCTGCACACCTCGTCCGAGGGCAAGGTTCTGGAAGACCCCGCAGATATGGCGCCCGATTATGTCTACCAACGCACCGTCCACCCCGAGGATGCGCCGAACGAGCCCGAATTCATCGAAATCGGCTTTGAAAAAGGCGACGCTGTCAGCATCAATGGTGAGGCAATGAGCCCCGCGACCATCCTGACCAAGCTGAACGAATATGGCGGCAAGCACGGTATCGGCCGTCTGGACCTGGTCGAAGGCCGGTTCGTGGGCATGAAATCGCGCGGCATCTATGAAACGCCGGGCGGCACCATCCTGCTGGAGGCGCATCGCGGGATCGAGTCCATCACAATGGACCGCGGCGCGATGCATCTGAAAGACCAGCTGATGCCGCAATATGCCGAGCTGATCTACAACGGCTTCTGGTACTCGCCCGAGCGGGAAATGCTGCAGGCCGCAATTGACAGGTCTCAGGAACACGTCACCGGCACCGTGCGTGTGAAATTGTACAAAGGCCTGGCCTCGACCGTGGGCCGCTGGTCGGATCATTCGCTGTATTCCGAGGCGCATGTGACCTTCGAGGAAGACGCCGGTGCCTATGATCAGAAGGACGCAGCCGGATTCATCCAGCTGAACGCCCTGCGCCTGAAACTACTGGCGGCGCGGGACAAGCGGCTTTCAAAATAAGCCCTGTTCGACCGAATTCTGAAACCCCGGCCCGCAATCCGGTGCCGGGGTTTTTTTGTTGCGTGCTCTGGTTCCTGTTGCGTCACCCTTGCCCGCGGCCCCCGTTTGTCTTTACGCAAAGGTCAATTGCGGAAAGGACAACACATGCTGCAAGAGATCGCCGACGGAATTCAGAAAGGTCTGAACGGCAAAAGCTTTGACGGATCGCTCAAATTCGATTGCGGCGCGGATGGCGTCATCGTTCTGGCAGACAACATGACGTCGACGACGGATCAGGACACTGACTGCACCATTCGGATTTCCAGGGACAACCTGACAAAGCTGTTGACCGGCAAGCTGAACCCGATGACAGGCATCGCGATGGGCAAGCTGAAAATCTCGGGCAACATGGGCGTGGCGATGAAGCTGGGGCAGTTGCTGGGCTAGCGCGCGATAACTTCGTTTCACCAGCATGTGACAAACGATGTCAGCGGATTGCATGATCGCGGAACACGCGGCAGCCTGTCTTAGGAAGGAGACCTGCCATGACCCGGACTGCAAATGCCGTTTGTTTCAAACCGACCCTGCTGTTCATTCTGATCGTTCTGGCCGCGCTGCTGCGCGCACTGCCAGCGCCTGCCGCCGGGACCGAGACACTGACGGTTGCGGGCGGCTGTTTCTGGTGTGTTGAATCCGATTTTGAATCCGTCCCCGGCGTGACCGGCGCCGTTTCGGGTTATACGGGCGGCACGGTGGACAATCCGACCTACAAGCAGGTGACACGTGGCGGAACCGGACACTACGAAGCCGTTCAGATCACATTCGATCCGTCGCGGGTGTCACGTGGAACGTTGCTGAACATGTTTTTCCGCTCTGTCGACCCAACCGATGCCGGTGGGCAGTTCTGCGACCGGGGCGACAGCTATCGGACGGCAATTTTCGTCTCTAACTCAGGGGAAAAGGCGCTGGCGGAAAAAGCCAAGTCCAATGCGCAATCCGCATTGGGACAAACGGTGGTCACGCCCATTCTGAACGCATCCACGTTCTACCCGGCCGAAAAATACCATCAGGATTATTACAAAGGCGACAAACTGGTCTTAACCCGCTTTGGCCCCAAACGTCAGAGCAGCGCTTACAAGGCCTACCGCAAAGCATGCGGACGCGATGCGCGGGTCAAACAACTGTGGGGAAGAGATGCGTCCTTCGCCGGGTCCTAATCGAACCGTGCCGCGCGCACTTCCTTCAGATCGGGAATAACGTCAGCCGTCCCGTGCCGCATGACCATCAGGGCGCCGGCGCGGGTCGCCTGTGCGATTGCCTGCTCCATCGGCAGCCCCCGGTCCATTCCAGCCAGTACGTAGCCGGTGAATGTATCCCCCGCGCCTGTTGTATCGACTGCCTTGACCGCATGGGCTGGAAAATCCTGTGGTTCGGCACCCCGTTGATAGTAGCGCGCGCCTTTTGATCCGAGGGTTACGATGACATGCCGGACGGGCAGATCATTGGCGTTCAGACCGGTTTCCTGTTGTAGCTGCTCGGCCTCCACCTCGTTCAGGATCAGGAAATCGAGGTAAGGCAAAACCGCCTTGACCGCATCGGCCTGAAACGGGGCTGCGGCGTAACAGACGGTCAGACCCAGGTTGTGCCCCAGCCGGGCCGCTTCGACCTGCGCGTTGGTTTCGTTCTGCATCACCAGCAGATCGCCGGTATCGGTCGCGGACAGTGCCTGGCCCAACTGATCCGCCTGCAATGCATGATTGGCGCCAGGGTACAGGACGATCAGGTTCTCGCCCTGCGCATCCACCGCGATGATCGCATGGCCTGTAGGTGTGTCAACTTCGGCAATGTGGCGGGTGTCCACGCCGTATTCTGTCAGCCGGTCCTTTGCCCAGCGCCCATCGGGACCAACGGCCCCGATATGGCTAACATGCGATCCGGCCCGCGCAGCGGCGACGGACATGTTCGCCCCTTTGCCGCCCAAAAAACGCTCCAGCCCATTTGCGGCCAGAGTTTCCCCCGGCGCAGGCAGGTGCGGCAGGGCGTAAACCATATCCGCGTTTATTGAACCGAGGTTCCAGATCGTCATGACTTACCCGATATCGCAAGAGGCCAGGATGGCCATATTCAGAATGTCATTCGCCGTCGATACGGTCGAGCAGATCTGGATCGGCTTGTCGACCCCGGAAAGGATTGGGCCAATCACCGTCGCACCGCCCATTTCCTGCATCAGTTTGGTTGAAATCGACGCTGAGTGACGCGCAGGTACGATCAGGATATTGGCCGGACCGGTCAGGCGCGAGAACGGATAGGCCGCCTGCTGATCCACGTTCAGCGCAACATCCACGGTCATCTCGCCTTCGTATTCGAAGTTGACGCCGCGCTGGTCCAGAACCGCTGGCGCGCGGTGCATCTTTTCCGCACGTTCCGAGACCGGATACCCGAAGGTCGAGAAGCTGACAAAGGCGACCCGCGGTTCGATCCCCATATGGCGCGCCACGGCGGCCGAGCGTTCGGCGATTGTGGCCAGGTCGTTCTCGTCCGGCCATTCATGGACAAGCGTGTCGCCGATCAGAACGATGCGCCCCTTATGCAGCAGCGCCGTAACCCCGGCCGCACCATGGGTGGCGTCGGCATCGAACACGTGATTGATACGATCCAGAACATGCGCGGATTTACGCGTCGCACCGGTCACAAGCCCGTCTGCGTGGCCGTGGGCCAGCATCAGGGATGAAAACACATGCCTGTCCCGCGCGGCAAGGCGGTGAATATCCTTGGAATCAAAACCTTTACGCTGAAGCCGGTTGTACAGGAAAGATTTGTAAGTCTCGAGATGCGTGGTGTTTGCTGCATTCACGACCTCCAACTCACGCACTGCGTCCCCGAGGCCGGCGTCCTCGAGCTTTTTCTTGACATCATCGGGTCGGCCAACGACCAGGGCCTTGCCGAAGCCCGAACGCTGATACATCACGGCTGCGCGCAACACACGGGGATCGTCACCCTCGGCAAAGATCATCCGGCTTTGCGCAGCGCGGGCGCGGGCGTTCAGACCGCGCAGGATGCTGGCCGTCGGGTCCATGCGGGACTTCAGGCTCAGCTCATAGGCGTCCATGTCGATGATCGGACGGCGGGCCGCACCGGTATTCATCCCGGCCTTGGCCACGGCAGGCGGAATACGATGGATCAGGCGCGGGTCAAACGGCGTCGGGATGATGTAATCCCGTCCGAATGTCAGAGACTTGCCATAGGCCATGGCAACCTCATCCGGCACATCCTCGCGTGCCAGATTGGCCAAAGCATGGGCACAAGCGATTTTCATCTCGTCATTGATGGCACGGGCATGGATGTCCAGCGCGCCGCGGAACAGGTAGGGAAAACCCAGAACGTTGTTCACCTGGTTCGGATAGTCGCTACGCCCGGTGGCGACGATGGCATCTACCCGAACCTCGTGCGCTTCTTCCGGAGTGATCTCGGGGTCGGGGTTCGCCATCGCAAAGATCACCGGATTGTCGGCCATGCTGGCCACCATGTCCTGCGTGACCGCACCCTTGACCGACACGCCCAGGAAGACGTCGGCACCCTTCATGGCCTCGTCCAGCGTACGCAGCTCGGTCGAGATCGCGTGGGCCGACTTCCACTGGTTCATACCCTCGGTCCGGCCCTGATAGATCACACCCTTGGTGTCGCAGACAATACAGTTGTCATGCCGCGCGCCCATCGCCTTGAGCAGTTCGATACAGGCGATCCCTGCAGCACCCGCGCCGTTCAGGACGATCTTTACGTCCTCGATCTTCTTGCCCGAGATATGTAGCGCATTCAGCAGACCCGCCGCACAGATCACCGCAGTGCCGTGCTGGTCGTCGTGGAAGACCGGGATGTCCATCTCTTCCTTCAGACGCTGTTCGATGATGAAGCATTCGGGCGCTTTGATGTCTTCCAGATTGATGCCGCCAAAAGTCGGCCCCATCAGACGCACGGCGCGGCAGAACTCATCCGGGTCCTCGGTATCCAGTTCGATGTCGATCGAGTTCACATCGGCGAACCGTTTGAACAGGACCGATTTGCCTTCCATCACCGGTTTCGAGCCCAGCGCGCCCAGATTTCCCAGACCCAGCACAGCGGTCCCGTTCGAAATCACGGCCACCAGGTTGCCCTTGTTGGTATAGTCATAGGCCGTTTCGGGCGATTCAGCGATGGCTTCACAGGGAACGGCCACACCGGGGCTGTAGGCCAGCGACAGGTCCCGCTGCGTGGTCATGGGTACGGTGGCCTGCACCTCCCACTTCCCGGGGGTTGGTTCCAGGTGAAAGGCCAGCGCCTCTTCGTTGGTGATCTTCGCTTTGGGCATGTGATGGGTCGTTTCTTTACATCTGCGGGACGATTGCCTCATAGCGCAGGAGAACGCGCGCCTCAACGGGAATGAGTTTTCGGCTTTTACAGAAGATGCGGGATTTGTAAGGTCGCGTCCGGAATACGCCAGAAGGGATCAGCCTTGTCCACAGTCACGCCGATGATGGCGCAATATCTCGAAATCAAAGAGGCCCATGCCGACGCCCTGCTGTTTTATCGCATGGGCGATTTTTACGAGATGTTCTTTGAAGACGCCGTCAACGCCGCCGAGGCGCTGGATATCGCGCTGACCAAACGCGGCAAGCACAACGGAGCCGACATCCCCATGTGCGGCGTGCCTGTGCATTCTGCCGAAGGCTATTTGCTGACACTGATCCGAAAAGGTTTCCGAGTCGCCGTCTGCGAGCAGATGGAAAGCCCGGCGGAAGCGAAGAAAAGAGGCTCTAAATCGGTCGTAAAGCGCGATGTTGTACGCTTGGTGACCCCCGGTACGCTGACCGAGGATGCACTTTTGGAGGCTCGCCGCCACAACTTTCTGGCTGCTTACGCCGAGGTCCGGGACGAGGCTGCGCTGGCCTGGGCCGATATCTCGACCGGGGCGTTTCACGTGATGCCTTTGACATCCGTGCGCCTTAGCCCTGAACTGGCACGGCTGGCACCATCCGAGCTGATCGTGGCCGATGGAATTCAGGACAAACTGAACGAGCCTGCCCGAGATCTTGGTGTCTCACTAACCCCGATCGGGCGTGCCAGCTTTGACAGTGCCGCGGCGGAAAAGCGTATCTGCGGATTGTTTCACGTGGGCGCCCTGGACGCATTTGGCAGTTTTGGACGCGCTGAGATTTCAGCAATGGGCGCGCTGATCGCCTATCTGGAAATCACACAAAAGGGCAAACTGCCGCTGCTGCAGACCCCGCTCAAGGAATCCGAAGACCGCGTTGTTCAGATCGACAGCGCAACTCGGCGCAATCTGGAACTCACCCGATCACTGTCTGGAGGCCGCGCCGGTTCACTGCTGTCTGTGGTCGACCGAACCGTCACACCGGGCGGCGCGCGTCTTTTGGAGCAGCGCCTCTCCAGCCCCTCCCGCAATCTGAATGTCATCCACGGGCGGTTGGATGCGGTGAGTTTTGCGACCGAAGACAGCCTGATCGCTTCGGACCTGCGCGAGGCGCTGAGGAAAACCCCTGATCTGGATCGGGCCTTGTCTCGCCTGTCACTGGATCGCGGCGGCCCTCGTGATCTGGCAGCAATCCGAAACGGCCTGACGCAGGCAACTGCGATTGCCGAGCTTTGCGTAGATAAGGACTTACCCGTCCTTCTGGCGACCGCGTTGCAAAATCTGGTTGGTTTCGACGACCTGTTGAACCTGCTTGATGAAGCCCTTGTTGCCGAACCCCCGCTGCTAGCCCGCGACGGCGGATTCATCGCACCGGGGTATGACACAGAGCTGGACGAAGCCCGCTCCCTGCGCGACGAAGGCCGCTCGGTCATCGCAGGGTTTCAGCGGAAATATGCGGAACATACCGGAATCACGTCTCTAAAGATCAAGCACAACAACGTGCTGGGTTACTTCATTGAAACGACGGCCACCCATGCCGAGAAGATGCTGAACCCGCCGTTCAGCGAAACCTACATCCATCGGCAGACCACAGCCAATCAGGTGCGGTTCACCACGGTCGAACTGTCTGAGATCGAAACCCGCATCCTGAACGCAGGAAACTTGGCACTCGAAATCGAAAAGCGGCTCTATCAAGCGCTTTCTGACGAAATTCTGAATAAAGCCGCGCGCCTGAACCAGGCGGCACGCGGTCTGGCCGAACTGGATCTGACCACAGCTCTGGCCGATCTGGCGCGCGGTGAAAACTGGTGCAGACCCCAGGTCGACACCTCTCGCGCATTTGATATTCAAGGGGGCAGGCACCCGGTTGTCGAACATGCCCTGAGGCAACAAAACGGCGACGCCTTCATCGCGAATGACTGCGATCTCAGCGCCAATGGCGGCGCGGCGATCTGGCTGCTGACCGGTCCAAACATGGCCGGTAAATCAACGTTTCTGCGCCAGAATGCACTGATTGCTTTGCTGGCCCAGATGGGCAGCTATGTCCCCGCTGAACAAGCGCATATCGGCCTTGTCAGCCAGTTGTTCAGCCGCGTCGGAGCGTCAGACGATCTGGCCCGTGGACGCTCGACCTTTATGGTCGAAATGGTCGAGACCGCCGCCATCCTCAATCAGGCGGATGACCGCGCGCTGGTCATTCTCGATGAAATCGGTCGCGGCACCGCCACCTATGACGGTCTGTCCATCGCATGGGCCACGCTGGAACATCTGCACGCCGCCAACCAGTGCCGCGCCTTGTTTGCCACGCACTACCACGAACTGACCGCTCTTGCCGGACAACTGGAAGGCGTCGAAAACGCGACTGTCGCCGTCAAGGAATGGAAGGGTGAAGTCATCTTCCTTCACGAAGTTCACAAGGGTGCAGCCGACAGATCCTACGGAGTTCAGGTCGCGCAGCTCGCCGGACTGCCGGCATCTGTGGTCGAACGGGCCCGCATTGTTCTGGACCAGCTGGAAAAAACCGAACGCGAAGGTGGCAAACAAAAGGCCCTGATCGACGACCTGCCTTTGTTTTCGGCTGCGCCACCTCCACCGCCACCGGCACCGAAAACCTCGCCCGTAACCGACCTGCTGGATCAAGTTCTGCCGGACGAACTGACCCCGCGGGAAGCACTTGACCTTATCTACAAACTGAAAGAGGCGGCCAGATCCTGACCGCCCCTTCATCTTTTCAAAAATACTCTCGCCGAAGGCTTGGCCTCGCAGAAGCCAATCAGTTCGCAGGCATCGACGATACACCGACCTGCGCCGGACGCAGCAGGCGGTCATGCAGCATGAACCCCTCGGCCGAAACCTGAATGATATCACCCGCACGAGTCCCCGGCACCGGGGCTTCGAACATCGCTTCATGCACATTCGGATCGAACCGGTCGCCAACCTCGGGCGTGATCACTTCGATTCCATGCTTCTGGAACACGTCCTTCAAGGCCCGCATGGTCAGTTCAACGCCTTCGATCAGACCGGCGGCAACCTCTTTCTGTTCATCCGTCACAGTCTCAAGCGCGCGCTTCATGTTGTCGTAGACCGGCAGCATGTCACGGGCCAGTTTCGATCCGCCATACTGTTCCGCATCGCGGCGCGCCTTGTCGCCCCGCTTGCGCGCGTTTTCCGCATCCGCCAGGGCGCGCATGAACTTGTCTTTGAAATCGTCCCGCTCAGCGCGCAGCGCATCGATCTCCAGCGCCTCTTCGCTGATATCCATCAGCTCCTCAGCAAGTTCTTCCGCCTCGGCGGTTGCGATATCATCCAGAAATTCTTCGTTCTTGGGCTCTGCCATCTCTTACCCTCTAGCTCCGGTCGGATATCAGCTTGCCGACCAGTTGCGCCGTATAATCCACGATCGGCACGATCCGTCCATAATTCAGACGCGTGGGCCCGATGACCCCGACCGCACCAATTATCTTACGATCAGCGTTCATATATGGAGACACCACCAAAGAGGAACCCGAAAGTGAGAAAAGTTTGTTCTCTGAGCCGATAAAAATGCGCACACCCTCGCCTTCTTCGGTCAGTTCCAGAAATTCCGCGATGTCCCGCTTGCGTTCCAGGTCATCAAACAGCGTTCGAATGCGGTCCAGTTCCTCGGTCGCGCCGGTCTCCCCCAACAGATTCGCCCGCCCCCGCACGATCAAACGGGCCGAGTCGCCCGCATCGCCGTCCCAGGCGGCCATGCCGCTTTCGACCATCCCGCGCGCCAGCATATCGATTTCCTGCTTCCGCGCATCAATCTGGGTCTGCATCTGGCGCCGCACTTCGCTCAGCGTCCGGCCCTCAATCAGCGCATTCAGGAAATTTGCAGCCTCCCGCATCGAACTGGGTGTCTGGCCGGGCGGTGGTGTGAACAGCCGGTTCTCAACATGTCCGTCCGCAAAAACCAGAACCACCAGGGCCCGGTCATGAGCCAGCGATACAAACTCGATATGCTTGATCTCGGATTCGTGCTTTGGGGTCAAAACCAGTGATGCGCCATGTGTCACGTGTGACAAGGCGGAGCCGACCCGGTCCAGCATTCCCCCCACATCACCCGCGTTAGAGCCTAATGTCTCATCCAGCTTTTGCCGGTCATCCGCTCTCAGATCGCCGACCTCAAGCAGACCATCGACAAACATCCGCAGGCCCATTTGCGTCGGCACCCGACCCGCACTGATATGCGGGCTGTCGAGCAAGCCCAAAAACTCCAGATCCTGCATCACGTTGCGCACGGTCGCGGCGCTGACTTTTTCCGACAGTGTGCGAGTCAGGGTCCGGCTTCCTACTGGCTCACCGCTGTCCAGATAACTCTCAACGATCAGCCGGAACACCTCGCGCGACCGGTCATTCATCTCGTTCAGAATTTTATTTGCTTCGCTCATCGGCGGTCCCCTGCTGGGTCGTCATTAAATCGCAGGCAATTGAAAGGTCAATCGGGGTTGCATCGTAAGCCAAGGGGGCGTTATCCCCAAGCCAGCAAACAAAGGATTTTCAATGCGACCCTCTGGACGTGATCTAAACGAAATGCGCCCGGTTTCAATTGAAACGGGCTTTACCAAACATGCCGAAGGTTCCTGTCTGATCAAGATGGGCGATACCCATGTATTGTGTACCGCCACGATCGAGGATCGTGTGCCGCCCTTTATCAAAGGCTCGGGCCTTGGCTGGGTCACAGCCGAATACGGCATGCTGCCGCGCGCGACCAATACAAGAATGCGGCGCGAAGCGGCATCGGGCAAGCAAGGCGGGCGCACCGTGGAAATCCAGCGCCTGATCGGCCGCGCCCTGCGCGCCGGTGTGGATCGGGTTGCACTGGGCGAGCGTCAGATCACCGTGGACTGTGATGTGATCCAGGCCGATGGCGGCACCCGTTGCGCTTCGATCACCGGTGGATGGGTTGCCTTGCGTTTGGCAGTCAACAAACTGATGAAAACTGGCGATGTGATCTCGGACCCCTTAGTGGACCCTGTTGCAGCAGTTTCTTGCGGTATTTATGCAGGCCAGCCGGTATTGGATCTGGACTACCCCGAGGACAGCGAAGCCGGCGTCGATGGCAACTTCATCATGACCGGGTCGGGCAAGCTGATCGAGGTACAGATGAGCGCTGAAGGGTCTGTCTTTAGCCGCACTCAGATGGACCAGCTTATGGATTTGGCGGAAAAGGGCGTGACGGAATTGGCTGCAGCGCAAAAGGCCGCCGCCGCATGACCCGCAAGTTCGACGGCGACAGGCTGCTGGTGGCCACGCATAACAAAGGCAAGCTCGAGGAGATGGCGCATCTTCTCGAGCCCTTTGGAGTGTCCGTCGTGGGCGCCGGTGAAATGGATCTTCCCGAACCGGAAGAAACCGAGGACACGTTCGTCGGCAACGCCCGGATCAAGGCTCATGCCGCTGCCAAGGCCACCGGCCTGCCTGCCCTGTCGGACGATTCCGGAATTACCATCGACGCGCTGGACGGCGCGCCGGGCGTCTACACCGCCGATTGGGCCGAAACCGGCGACGGACGCGACTTCCTTATGGCGATGAATCGGGCGCATAACGAGCTGGAGGAAAAAAACGCGCCCCACCCCCGCACCGCGCAATTCCGCAGCACGCTGGTTCTGGCCTGGCCCGACGGACATGATGAAGTGTTCGAAGGAATCGCACCCGGCCACCTGGTCTGGCCCATCCGTGGCGAAGGCGGATTTGGGTATGACCCGATGTTTGTCCCCGACGGATACGAAATTACCTTTGCCGAAATGGACCGTTGGGAAAAGAACAAGATCAGCCATCGTGGGCGCGCGGTGGAGATGTTCGTGAAAGGCTGCTTTGGCGGATGATTGGCGCAACGGGGGCTTTGGCCTGTATGTGCATTGGCCTTTTTGCGAGGCCAAATGCCCCTATTGTGACTTCAACAGCCATGTTTCTAGAAATATCGTTCAAAAACAATGGCTTGAAGCGTTTCTTGCTGAGCTGACCCGCTCGGCCGCCGAAACGCCAGGCCGGGTTCTGAACACGATCTTCTTTGGCGGCGGAACACCATCTTTGATGGCGCCGGAAACCGTTGCTGGTGTGATCGAGCAGGCGCGCAGCCTGTGGCGCCCATCCAACAGCCTTGAAATTACACTGGAAGCCAATCCCGGTTCGGTCGAGGCCGGACGCTTTGCCGCCTATCGTGACGCCGGGGTCAATCGCATTTCGATGGGCATTCAGGCCCTGAACGATGATGATCTGCGCCGTTTGGGACGCGTTCACACAGTGGCCGAAGCGCAAGCGGCGTTCGACATTGCCCGTCATTGTTTTGACCGTGTCAGCTTCGACCTGATCTATGCCCGCCAGCACCAAACGCTGGAGGCGTGGAAATCGGAGTTGACCGAAGCACTGGGCATGGCGGTGGACCACCTGTCGCTTTATCAGCTGACAATTGAAGAAGGCACGGCTTTCGGTGACCGCTATGCGGTCGGCAAACTGCGCGGGCTTCCGGAAGATGACAGCGCGGCAGACATGTATCTGGCCACGCAGGAGATTTGCGAAGCTCATGGTCTGCCGGCATACGAGATTTCAAATCATGCCCGCACAGACGCGGAATCCCGACACAACCTCATATACTGGCGGTACGGAGATTACGTCGGCATTGGCCCCGGTGCACATGGGCGCCTGACGTTGTCGGGGCAAAAGATGGCGACCGAAACCTATTTGTCTCCGACCAGGTGGCTAACAGCTGCTTTGAACGGCAATGGCGAAAAGTCCCGAACCGCCCTGTCATCAAAAGATCAGGCAAATGAATACCTGTTGATGGGGATGCGTATTGCCGAGGGGCTGGACATGGACCGGCTCGCAGCCCTTTCCAAAGCCCCGTTGAATCCGGACAAATTGGATGAGCTCGAGTCCTACGGGATGATCAGTCGTGATCAAAACCGTCTTTTTGCAACCAAAGACGGTCGCGCGGTGCTGAATGCCGTGATCTGCGAATTGTTGGAGTAGCGCATGCAGTTTCTTTGGGCCGGACTGGGGTTGCTATGCGTGGCACTGGCGGTTGTGGGGATTGTCCTGCCGTTGCTTCCAACGGTGCCGTTCTTACTGCTTGCAGCGTTTTTCTTCGCGCGCTCCTCATCCCGGTTGCACAATTGGCTGATCACCCACAGGACCTTTGGCCCGATGATTCTGGATTGGCAAAGTTCCGGTGCGATCCGCCCGGCCGCAAAAAAGGCGGCAACCTTGTCGGTTGCCGCCGTGTTTGGATTGTCTGTTCTGCTTTCCCTGCCAGCCCACGTCCTGATCATTCAGGCCCTCGTTCTGGGCGGCGTAATGGGTTTTATCTGGACCCGGCCTAACGGCTGAGCTTGGCGCACAAATCGTCCAGCTGGTCCAGGTTTTCATAGGTCAAAACAACCTGACCCGATTCAGTTCCGGCCTTGTGATTGATGGACACCTTCATCGCAAGGATTGCCGAAAGATCCTTTTCCAGCGCTCGGGTGTCCGCATCCTTGCCCGCATCCAGATTTCTGGCCCTGGGTGTCGTTGTTGCCGGACCGTCTTGCTTCTTTTTGACCAAAGCTTCGGTTGCTCGAACAGACAACCCATCTCGGACGACAATTTTCGCCAATTCAGACGGGTTTTCGGCCGTGATAAGCGCCCTCGCATGTCCTGCGGACAATTTCCCTTCAATAACAAGGGTTTGAACGTCAATTGGCAGAGACAGAAGGCGGAGTAGGTTGGCTATGTGGCTGCGGCTTTTGCCCAGGGCTTCTGCAAGCTTTTCCTGCGTGTGACCAAAGCGGTCCATCAACTGTTTATAGCCAGCGGCCTCTTCCACCGCGTTCAGATCAGCGCGCTGGATGTTTTCAATGATGGCAACTTCCAGAACCTCGGTATCGTCAAAGTCCCGAACAATGACCGGGATGTCGTGCAGCTGCGCCATCTGTGCGGCCCGCCAGCGTCGCTCCCCCGCCACGATCTCATACTCGCTACCATTGATCTGGCGCACGATCAGCGGCTGGATGATGCCCTTTTCTTTTACCGACGCCGCAAGTTCATCCAATTGATCGGTTGAGAAAGTACGGCGTGGCTGGTTCGGGTTCGCACACAGTTTTTCGATCGGAACCTTGAGATCAGGGCGGCGGGATTCAGAAAAGCCGCGCCCATCTGTTTCAGTTGCGACATCAGCCATAAGGGCCGACAATCCCCGCCCCAATCCCCGGGATTTTGTTTTTTTGACGTTCACGTCGGCCTCCTCACTGCTACCTAGGCGGCGGCTCTGTTATTTTTTTGCATGACTTCCCGGGCCAGGTGACGGTAGGCCATCGCCCCCAGAGACCCCGAGTCGTACTGCAAGACCGGCAACGCATAAGACGGCGCTTCGCTGACCCGAACATTTCTGGGTATCTTGGTTTTAAATACCATCTCACCCAGATTGTCACGCGCGTCTTTTTCAACCTGGCGGGACAAGTTGTTGCGGTTGTCATACATGGTCAACACAACACCTTCGATTCTCAGGTCCGGATTTGCGGTCTGGCGAACCTCTCGAATAGTCAGCATTAACTGAGACAGCCCCTCAAGTGCGAAGAACTCGCTTTGAAGCGGAACCAGCACCGAATGGGCCGCAACCATGGCGTTGATCGTCAGCAAATTCAGGGACGGCGGGCAATCGATCAGCACATAATCCAACTCAAATTTGTCAATTGCGGTCTGACGTAGCGCATCGTGAAGCAGATAGCTGCGTTTTTCATTGGAAATGAGCTCAATATCGGCTGAACTCAGATCGACAGTGGCTGGGACAACAAAAAGCCCGTCAATCTCCGTTTCCTGAATCACCGCCTCCAGCGGAGCATCGTCAAGAATCAGGTCATAGGTCGTCCAGTCGCGGTCCTCGACGCCCAGACCGGTTGACGCGTTCCCCTGCGGATCAAGGTCCACAACTAGAACTTTACACCCCGCTTCGGCGAGGCCTGCCGCTAAGTTGATCGCTGTTGTGGTTTTCCCTACCCCACCCTTCTGATTGGCAACCGCAATTATCCGAGGCCCTACCGGGCGAGACAGATCAACCACGTAATACTCCTTTGACCTTAAGGATAACGGCTTGGGGTTCGGTTAAACTTCTAATTGGCTCAACACCAAAATTCCATTCCTTACGCGCTTCTTCCAGTTCTTTTTTCCAGTTTGCGCCTTTTGGGAACAGCGCTACGCCGGAATCGGCTAAATGCCTGTCGCAGAACGACAATAGTTTACTCAGATCGGCCAATGCTCTGGCGGATAGTACATCTGCTTCGGCAGGTTCCGCCAACTCGATCCGCTTGGAAACTACAGTGCAGTTTGCGCCGCATTCCCGGGCTACATTTCGCAAGAAGGCCGATTTTCGCTGATCGCTTTCCAAGAAGGTGAATCTGGAGTCAGGTGCTTCATCAATGGCCATAATTGCGCAAACCATGCCCGGGAAGCCCCCTCCGCTGCCCAGATCCACCCAATGCCCAAAGCTCTCGACACAACGGAATACCTGCACGGAATCCAGGATGTGGCGTGTCCAGATCTCCGAAAGACTGTTTTTCGAAACAAGGTTGATCTTAGGGTTCCAGCGATTCACCAAATCTACGTAGGTCTCAAACCGAGCAAATGTTTCACGTGAAACATTCAGCCCGTCAAACAAGGCAAACTCTGAACTCATGCTTTCCGGGCCTTCAGGCCGCGCCTTAGTTTTGCAAGAACCAGTGCCAGAGCGGCAGGAGTAACGCCTTCGACCCGGCTGGCCTGTGCGATATTTTCGGGTCTTGCTGACGAGAGTTTTTGCTTCATCTCTGAAGATAGCCCCTCCATCCCGAAATAATCGAAATCTCGTGGGATTTCATAGGATTCATCCCGCTTCATAGCTTCGACATCCCTTTGCTGGCGCGCGATATAATTCGCATAAAGCGCGTCTCGCTCGACCTGCAACCGAATTTCATCTTCGACCTGTTCAAGATCCGGGAGTAGCGGGATCAAATCCTGAAAACTGACATCTCGGAAGGCTAGGATTGCCATTCCATCCCTGCGGTTTCCGTCCTGGTTGACATTGATTCCCGCAGCTCGCACTTCCTTTGGCGTGAAGCTTTGTTCTTTCAGGCGCGACTTAACCTGATCCAATTTTTGAACTCTTTCTTCAAACTGGATTCTTCGACGTTCATCAATGCAACCCAGTTTCATCCCAATGGGTGTCAACCGTTGATCTGCATTGTCAGCACGAAGGGACAGCCTGAATTCTGCCCGGGATGTAAACATTCGATAGGGTTCTGCCACACCACGCGTTGTCAGATCGTCGATCATGACACCGATATAGCTGTCGGCCCTTGTAAAGTGTACCGGATCCCGCCCTTGCGCTTCCAAGGCCGCATTCAGACCTGCGACCATACCTTGTGCCGCCGCTTCCTCATATCCTGTGGTACCGTTGATCTGACCCGCAAGATATAGACCCGGTACATCAGGCAAAGACAGTGAACTCGTCAGAACACGTGGATCCACGTAGTCATATTCGATCGCGTATCCAGGTTGTAGTATTTCAGCGGCCTCAAGTCCCTTTATGGACCGCACATAGGCCAGTTGAACATCCTGAGGCAGAGATGTCGAAATTCCATTCGGGTAGATTGTGTGGTCTTTCACACCTTCTGGTTCAAGGAAAACCTGATGGGAATCCTTGTCCGCAAACCTAACGATTTTATCTTCGATCGACGGGCAATATCTGGGCCCAACGCCATCTATGTGACCGCCATACATCGCCGAACGGGACAGGTTGTTTTGAATTATCTCGTGGGTACGTTCGTTGGTATGGGTGATCCCGCATGAAATTTGTGGCGCGACCGCTGTTTTTGTCAGAAACGAAAAGAATGTTGGATCCTCATCGCCCTTTTGCTCATCCAGTCCCGACCAATCGATGGTTCTGCCGTCCAATCGCGGTGGTGTCCCGGTTTTGAGACGTGACATCGGAAGATCAAATCCGTCCAGGCGCTCCGCCAGTTTCACCGATGGCCGGTCCCCCATCCGACCTCCGGGCTTTGACGCATCTCCGATATGTATCACGCCCCGAAGAAAAGTACCTGAGGTCAGAATAACAGTTTTCGCGTGAATCTCTGATGAGTCAGCCAGTTGAACTCCGGCAACTCGTGATCCATCCATCAGGAAGTCGACGACTTCCCCGGTAATCACGGACAGGTTTTCCTGTCTTTTCGTCGTCGCTTGCATGGCGGACCGATACAACGCGCGGTCAGCCTGTGTTCGGGGCCCCTGCACGGCCGGACCCTTGCGGCGATTAAGCAGGCGAAATTGAATACCAGCCTGATCGGCGACCTGACCCATGACGCCCCCCAGGGCATCAATTTCCCGAACCAGATGCCCCTTGCCCAGCCCGCCGATTGCCGGATTGCAGGACATTACTCCGATATCCGTTTCAGACAAGGTGACCAATGCGGTGGCGGCACCCAACCGGGCTGCGGCATGTGCGGCTTCGGTTCCGGCGTGACCGGCACCAATTACGACGACATCAAACATTGAATGTTTCACGTGAAACACTCCCTACTTACCCAGGCAGAAGCTGGAGAATATTTCGTCCAACAGGTTTTCAACATCTATTCTGCCGACCAGTGATTCAAGGGCGCGTATGGCTGAACGCAGTTCCTCGGCTGCGATATCATACAGATCCGGACCTGATTCCAGAACGCTTGTTGCGTCGGACAAGGATTGCAAAGCTTTGTTCAGCGATACACGGTGCCGTTCGCGCGTGGCGATACCATGGCTGGTATATCGCTGCGCCAAGACACACGATATCTGGGATATTAGCTGATCTATCCCTTCCCCGGTTTTCCCTGATATTCCACCTTTGGAATGTGAACGCAGGTCGGATTTCGGAAAGACCTGGATATCTCCTTCGCTCATCGGAACACCCAGATCTTGCGGAGAATCAGCCAAAAACACTCGCAAATCAGCAGCTTCGGCGCGTTTTCGGGCCAGTTCGATTCCTAGGCTTTCAACGTGATCCTCGGTTTCGCGCAACCCGGCTGTGTCCAACAATGTGACAGGCAGCCCGGCAAGGTCCATGCGAACCTCAATCACATCACGGGTTGTTCCGGCAAATTCCGAGGTTATTGCAGCTTCCCGCCCGGCCAAGGCATTTAGCAGAGTGGATTTACCTGCATTCGGCAAACCAACGATGGCCACCTCAAATCCTGTTCGAATTCGTTCGGCTATTTTTACGCCTTCCGCTTCCCGGCGCAGGTCATCCATGACACCCGATACAAGCGACCGCACCTCAGGCGTAACATCTGTCGGCACGTCTTCATCGGCAAAGTCGATAACCGCCTCCAACAAGGACGCGGCGCGGATAAGGTCACGACGCCAGCGCTCGGCCAGAACACCCAATTCACCAGCCAAAACCGTTTGCGCCTGTTTACGCTGAGCTTCGGTCTCCGCGTCAATCAGATCGGCCAGACCTTCGACTTGCGTCAAATCCATCTTGCCGTTTTCCAATGCTCTGCGCGTAAACTCTCCGGGTTCAGCCAAGCGCAGATCTTCCATGTCAGACAGACAGCGCAAAACGGCGTTCACTGAAGCCGTACTGCCATGGATCTGCAGCTCAGCCACATCTTCGCCGGTAAAGCTGGCCGGTCCTTCGAAGGTCAGTACAAGTCCATCATCCAACCGCCCCCCATCCTGCGCATACAGGGATCGGAGGTGCATGCCGCGGGAAGGCAATGTACCGCGGGTCAGTTCTGCCGCGGCCTCATGCGCCTGTGGACCAGAGAGGCGGATAACCGCCACCCCTGCTTTGCCTTGCGCGCTGGCCAAGGCGAATATCGTATCCATTCGAAGGCCTCGCGTCGTTTAAGACCTGTGTCAGGTGTTCATCGAATCGAAGAACTCGCCGTTCGTCTTGGTCTGTTTCAACTTCGACAACAGGAACTCGATCGCGTCCGTCGTGCCCATCGGGTTGAGGATGCGGCGCAGAACGAAGGTCTTCGCCAGATCACCCTTGTCGACCAGCAGGTCCTCTTTCCGGGTACCGGACTTGAGGATGTCGATCGCCGGGAACACGCGCTTGTCTGCAATCTTGCGATCCAGAACGATTTCCGAGTTACCCGTACCTTTGAATTCTTCGAAGATCACCTCGTCCATCCGGCTGCCGGTGTCGATCAGCGCGGTGGCGATGATGGTCAGCGAGCCGCCCTCTTCGATGTTCCGCGCGGCACCAAAGAACCGCTTGGGCCGCTGCAGCGCGTTGGCGTCCACACCACCGGTCAGAACTTTACCCGAGGATGGCACCACAGTGTTAAATGCCCTACCAAGTCTTGTTATTGAATCGAGAAGAATAACAACATCTCGTTTATGTTCGACCAAGCGTTTGGCTTTTTCGATCACCATTTCCGACACGGCCACGTGGCGCGTCGCCGGTTCGTCAAAGGTCGAGGACACAACCTCACCCTTCACCGAGCGCTGCATATCGGTCACTTCTTCCGGGCGTTCGTCGATCAGCAGGACGATCAGGTAGCACTCGGGGTGGTTCTGCTCGATCGAATGCGCGATGTTCTGCAGGATCACCGTCTTACCGGTGCGCGGCGGTGCCACGATCAGCGAACGCTGGCCTTTACCAATTGGCGAAACCAGGTCGATGACACGCGCCGATTTGTCCTTGATTGTGGGATCTTCGATCTCCATCTTCAGACGCTCATCCGGATACAGCGGCGTCAGGTTGTCGAACAGGATTTTGTGCTTGGCCTTATCAGGATCTTCGAAGTTGATCTTTGTGACCTTGGTCAGCGCAAAATAACGTTCGTTCTCATCTGGTGCCTTGATCTCGCCTTCAACCGTGTCCCCGGTCCGCAGTGAGTGCAGGCGGATCATGTCAGGCGAGACATAGATATCGTCCGGACCCGGCAGATAGTTCGCCTCGGGCGAGCGCAGGAAGCCAAAACCGTCCTGCAGCACTTCAAGCACACCATCACCGCCAACGGTCCAGCCATCATCCGCGCGTTCGCGTAGAATCTGGAACATCATCTCGCCTTTCCGCATGGTCGAGGCGTTTTCGATCTCCAGTTCTTCGGCCATCGCCAGAAGGTCTTTGGGGCTTTTGGCTTTCAGGTCGGCCAGATTCAGGGCTTCAGTTGTCATGATAAATACCTTCACCGCTGGCATCGCGGCACGAAGTGGAATTTCAGTACGGAAGATACGCCGCCCGGACGGGCGTGTTGATCCCTACATAAGCGCGACGGCTGGCAGAGTCAAACAGGCCTTCAGAACTTCAGAATGACCGCCAGAACGATGGCAACCATCAAAACGGTCGGTACCTCGTTCATCATGCGGTACTGGCGCCCAGTGAGCTTGTTTCGGCCTTCAAGAAAGTCCTTGCGACGTGCCATCAGCCAGTGATGGAACCAGGTCATCCCGATCACTGCTGCGCCCTTGACCCAGGGCCAGGACCAGTCCCAGCCGACGATACCCGGAGTAAAAACCATGATCAGGCCGCAGGCCCAGGCCACGATCATTGCCGGGCGCATGATGACCCGTAACAGCTTTTCTTCCATTTCAAAGAAAATCTGTTCAGCCCCGTCGACGGATTGCGCCTTTTCCACGTGATAAACGAACAATCTGGGTAAATAGAACAGACCTGCCATCCAAGAGATCACGGCCATGATATGTAAAGACTTCACCCACGGGTAAATCGTGAAAAGAAGATCGGTCATTCTGGCTCCGGGCGTTGCTCGGAACTCTCCCTAATAAAAAAATAAGAAAAGAGAAAGGATGATGGTTTTGTAGAGAGAGCAGAATCCGTGGATTACTTTTTTGCCCTTCACTTTTCCCCAGGTGGATAGAGTTGACCGCAATGCCGCTGATCTTGTTAATTTAATTATTTATCGCTTAAATTCATATAGTTAGTATACCATTACGCGATCTTCACTGTGGATAACTCGATGGCCAACTGGGGACATCGCGGTTTTCCCGATTTCCAAAGTTATTCTTGTCCTGCTTTGACAGTTTTCGGGCGACTCGGGGAAGATCCGCGCCGAAATCGCGGGGTTGCGTGTCAACCTGAAAACCATACAAAACGTCCCAGATCACTCAACGCTTTGCCCACGGGGTTTTCCACATGCCTGTCCCCATCATACTCGCTTCGGGCTCGGCCATCCGGGCGCAACTTCTGGAGAACGCGGGTGTCCCGTTTTCCGTTCAGGTCGCGCGCGTAGATGAAGATAGCATGAAACGCGCGCTGTTGGCTGAAGAGGCATCACCGCGTGACATTGCCGATGCGCTGGCCGAGATGAAGGCGCGAAAAATCAGCGACAAGAACCCGGGGGCCATAGTTCTGGGATGTGATCAGGTTCTGGACTTCGAAGGCCGTTTGTTGTCCAAGCCGGAGACGCCTGATGACGCACTGGCCCAGTTGAAGGCGATGCGGGGGAAACGGCACATGTTGCTGTCGGCTGCCGTCATTTATCAGAACGGGGAACCGATCTGGCGACATGTGGGGCAGGTTCGTCTGCGGATGCGGGCCAGTTCGGATGCCTATCTGAAGGATTATGTGGCGCGCAATTGGGACAGTATCCGATACGCCGTAGGTGCCTATAAGCTGGAAGAAGAAGGCGCGCGGCTGTTCGCCACCATTGACGGCGACTATTTTAACGTCTTGGGTATGCCCCTGTTGGAGTTGCTCAACTATCTGGCCGTAAAAGGGGTGATCGATCAATGACGGAACATCGTATTCCTCTGGCCGGGGTGATCGGGCACCCGGTGGCGCATTCCCGGTCGCCCAAGCTGCACGGTCATTGGCTACAGACCTATGGTCTGGCCGGGCATTATGTTCCCATGGATGTCACGCCCGCGGATCTGGAAACAGTTTTGCGGAGTTTGACGAAAGCCGGGTTTGTGGGTGCGAATGTGACGGTTCCGCATAAAGAAGCCGCACTGCGTCTGGCCGATCATGTGTCTGACCGGGCTTCGGTCATCGGGGCAGCGAATACGCTTGTGTTTCGCGACGATGGCTCGATCCATGCCGATAACACAGACGGGTATGGCTTTATGGAGAACCTGCGCGCAGGCGCGTCCGACTGGAACCCGCAGGACGGGCCGGCCGTGGTCTTTGGGGCCGGCGGCGCAGCGCGCGCCATTCTGTCCGCCCTGGCGGATGCTGGCGTCCCCGAGATCCTGCTGACCAACCGAACCCGCACTCGTGCCGATCATCTGAAAGAAGAATTCGGCCAGCGCATTACCGTGATTGACTGGGTGCAGGCCGGAAATGTCATTGAAGAGGCCGAGCTTGTGGTGAACACAACCTCGCTGGGAATGCAGGGTCAGCCCGAACTGCGCGTGCCGCTGGATGGCTTGCAGCCCGGCACCGTGGTGAATGATCTGGTCTACGCCCCGCTGCGCACCCGATTGCTGCAACAGGCTGAAGAAGCCGGATGCACAACGGTGGACGGTCTGGGCATGCTGTTGCATCAGGCGGTTCCGGGGTTTGAGCGCTGGTTCGGAGTGCGCCCCGAGGTCACCGCAGAAACCCGCGCGGCGGCCCTGGCATGAGTTTTGCCCTTGGCCTGACCGGCTCGATCGGCATGGGCAAAAGCACGACGGCGCAGATGTTCGTGGCCGAAGGCTGCGGGCTGTGGGACGCGGACGCGGCAGTCCACCAGCTTTATTCCGCAGGTGGGGCGGCAGTTGCGCCGATGGCTGCTGTGTTTCCCGAGGCTGTCCTTGACGGCGCTGTCAGCCGGGATGCGTTGAAACGGATCATCACCTCTGATCCTTCCGTTCTGAAAACCATAGAAAGCATAGTGCACCCGCTGGTTGCTGCGGATCGAGCCAGGTTCCGGGAAACCGCGACCGAGGATATTCTGGTGTTCGACATCCCGCTTTTGTTCGAAACGGGAGGAGACGTCGCGATGGATGCCGTTGCCTGTGTCTCGATACCGGCCGAGGAACAAAAACGCCGCGTGATGGCCCGCGGAACGATTTCCGAAGCGCAGTTCGAGCAAATTCGTGCCAAGCAGATGCCGAATGAAGAAAAATGTGCGCGGTCGGATTTCGTGATTGTCACCGATACGCTGGACCATGCCCGCGCGCAGGTGCAGGATGTGGTCAGGCAGATCAGGGCAGGACTGGCAAATGCGTGAGATCGTTCTCGATACCGAAACCACGGGCTTTGATCCCGAAAGCGGCGACCGGATCGTGGAAATTGGCGCGGTCGAGCTGTGGAATCACGTCGCGACGGGCGAAACCTATCATGTCTACATCAACCCCCAGCGCTCGATGCCGGAGGAGGCATTTGGTGTGCACGGGATCGGTCCGGATTTGCTGGAACCGCCCCGCCCGCCAGAAAAAGGCCAGGTGACGCTTAAGGACAAACCTGTATTCGCCAAGGTCGGCCAGGGATTCCGCGATTTTGTGGGCGATGCGCGATTGGTGATCCACAACGCATCCTTCGATATGAAATTCCTGAACGCCGAACTGGGCTGGATGGGCCTGGCCCCGATTCCGATGGATCAGGCTCTGGATACGCTGGCCATTGCACGAAAACGGTTTCCGGGCTCGCCCGCCTCGCTGGATGCACTGTGCCGCAGGTTCGGCATCGACAACTCGAACCGTGTTCTGCACGGCGCTCTGCTCGACTCGGAGATTCTGGCCGAGGTGTATCTGGAACTAATCGGCGGGCGGCAACCCGATTTCGGCCTGTCGGCGTCTACCGCAAATGCCTCCGGCGGCAGCGAGGATTGGCGTCCGACGCCGCGCGCAACACCGCTTGCGCCGCGGATCACCGAAGATGAACGCGCCGCACATCAGGAATTTGTGGAAAAACTGGGCGAAAACGCCCTTTGGACCCGCGCCTGAACCAATGTCCGGCGCGGGTCAGATTGATCAGGCTTCGGCCTTCTGGGCTTCGGCCTGGCGGCGCATCAACTCGTTACGGTAGAGGCCGACAAAGTCGATTGTGTCCAGGTTGACCGGCGGGAAACCACCGTCGCGGGTGATGTCGCTGACAACGCGGCGCAGGAACGGGAACAACATCCGCGGACATTCGATCATCAGGAACGGGTGCAATTGATCCTCGGGCACACCTTCCACGTGGAACAGTCCACAATAGTCGATTTCGCACAGGAACAGGATGTCTTCCATGCCCTTGGCTTTCGAGGTGAGGTTCAGCTTGATCGAAACCTCGAACTGGTGGTCTGCCGGGCGCTTTTTCGCGTCCAGATTGACCTGTACGGCAATCTCGGGCTGCACATCGCCGGATACACCCTTTTGCGCCATCACGTTTTCAAAGGACATATCGCGGATGAATTGCCCCAGAACCCGCATCTGAACCTGCGGGGCGGTTTGTGCCGCAGCGTTGTCTGCGGCTTTTTCTTCGGCCATGGATCTACTCCAAAATTGAATTTCGCCACTGCTTATCAAGTTGGGCGCGGCACCTCAATGCTCGTGCGGACCATCCACCCATTTCGACGGTTTTGTTGGTTCTTTGCGGGGGTGAACCTCGGTAAATTCGCCATCGATCACGTCATCCTGACCAAAGGGATCATTGCCCTGGTGAAATTGTGCACCTGTGCCCATCTGAAAATGCGTCACCGTTACTTTGGATTTCAGATACCGGAACACGGCAACCCTTACGCCGGGGATAAGCAGCGCAAAGCCCACGGCATCGGTAAAAAAGCCCGGCGTCAGCAACAATACGCCTGACAGAATGATCATGGCGCCATGGGCCAGGGGTTCGGTCGGGTCGTCGAGATTGTTGAATGTTCTCTGCAATTCACCCAGCGCCATGCGGCCTTGCGTCCGCACCAAAGCGGTGCCCAGAAAGGCTGTCAGGACAACGATTGCAAGTGTCGGCCAAAGTCCGATCAGACCGCCAACCTGAATGAACAGGGCAATCTCGATGATCGGCACCAACAGAAATGCCAGAAACAGATACATTTTCGTCATCCTTTCGCGTGTGCAGGGCAGTGGACTTGCCCTAAACTGTCACCTACATAGTGACATGAGGCCGCGTATACAAAGTCGCGGTTCTGAAAAGAGGATGAAATGAACGAACCCATGATCCAGCTGCTGGTCCTGGCCGGAATTGCCGTTTTCCTGATCCTGCGCCTGAAAAGCGTTCTGGGTACGCGTGAAGGTTTCGAGAAACCTCCTCTGCAGCAGCCCGGTTCCAACAAGGCACGCCGCGATTTTGAAGTGATCGACGGCGGCCCGGATCATGACATCACCGACCACGTTCCCGAAGACAGCGAGCAGGCCCAGACACTGGCCGCGATGAAACGGATCGAGCCCGGATTTTCCGTCACCGAATTCGTGCAGGGTGCACGCGGCGCTTACGAGATGATCGTGATGGGGTTCGAAAAGGGCAACCTGGACGAAATCCAGCCTTTCCTGTCGGAAGAGGTCTTTGACACTTTCGTTTCCGTTGTGGCCGACCGCGAAGACCGGGGCCTGACCATCGAAGCCGAATTCATCGGTGTGCGTGAAACCGTGCTGGCCGATGCCCGTTTCGACAAGGACACCAATCAGGCCGAGATCACCATGAAGTTTGTGGGTGAACTGACTTCGGTGGTGCGGGATCGTGGCGGGGACATCATCGAAGGTAGCCCCAACACGGTCAAACGCCAGAAGGACAGCTGGACCTTTGCCCGTGTCATGGGCTCGGATGATCCGAACTGGCTGCTTGTCGCCACGGACGCATGATTGCCACGCTCCGGTCGCTCTTACTGGTGGGCGCGATGACCGCCGCCAGCGCCGCCGGAGCCGAGGCGACGCGATCCATCCTGTCATTCGACGATCTGGATGGCTGGGCCGCCGACGATCACGGGGCGGCCCTTTCGGTTTTTCTGAACACCTGCAACGACCTGAATGACCCGGACTGGCGGGCCTTGTGCGGCGTGGCCAAGACTTATTCCCCTGACGCAGCCCGGGCCTTCTTTGAACTGTTCTTTCGCCCTGTCCTTGTCGAAGACGGCAAGGAGGCTTTGTTCACCGGGTATTTCGAGCCGGAACTGGACGGGTCCAGAACCCGATCGGATCGGTTCAGATATCCGCTATATAAAATTCCGCCCGAGGCACGCGCTGCCGACAAATGGCTGAGCCGCCGCGAAATCCTGACGGGCGAGGCCATGGCCGGGCGCGGGCTTGAGATTGCGTGGGTCGACGATCCGGTTGAGCTGTTCTTTCTTCAGATTCAGGGCTCGGGGCGAATTCGCCTGCCCGATGGCAGCGCCTTGCGCGTCGGATATGGCGGCGCGAACGGCCACCCCTATCGGTCGATCGGGGTCGAGCTAATCAGGCGCGGTGTTCTTGGCGCACACGAGGTCAGCGCCCAGATGATCCGGGCCTGGGTACGCAAGAACCCCGAGGCTGGTGCGGAACTGTTGTTCCACAACCCGTCCTATGTGTTCTTCCGCGAAGTCACACGGGTTGCTCCAGACCGGGGACCGCTGGGTGCCATGAACCGATCGGTCACGACCATGCGCAGTATTGCGACGGACCCGGCCTATACGCCGCTGGGAGCACCAGTCTGGTTGGAAAAGGATGGGGCAAATCCGCTGCGCCGCCTGATGATCGCGCAAGACACTGGTGCGGCCATCAAGGGCGCGCAGCGTGCCGATATCTTTTTCGGAACCGGCGACACCGCCGGTCAGGCTGCAGGGAGGCTGAAGGATCCGGGCCGCATGGTTGTGTTGCTGCCGATTCAGCGCGCTTATGCCATGTCGCCGGATGAGTTGTGATGTCCCGCCGAAAGCTCACCGCAGAAGAGGTGGAATTGTGGCGAAAGGTTGCGAAACGGGCCGAGCGTTTGCACCCCGAGATTCCGCAGACGATCCACCCGACCGTTTTGCCGAAACCCAAGCCGAACCGGCAGCCAAAACCGAGATTTGACGAGTTTGAACTGGGGCAGAAAGCAACGACAAATCCGGCGCAACATGCCCTGAAACCCGCAATTGGAGACAGTCTGCGGGCAAGTCCGGTGCAGATGGACACCAAGGCCTTTGCGCGAATGAAGCGCGGCAAGCTGAAGCCGGAAGGCAAGCTGGACCTGCACGGAATGCGCGTGGACACGGCACATCCGGCTCTGGTGCGGTTTGTTCTGACTGCGCAGGCTTCTGGCAAGCGTCTGGTTCTGGTTGTCACTGGCAAAGGCAAGGACAGGGATGAGCCCGGACCGATCCCGACGCCGCGGGGTGTCCTGCGCAATCAGGTTCCGCAATGGCTGTCGTTGCCGCCACTGGCGCAGGCCGTCCTTCAGATAACACCCGCCCATATCAGCCACGGGGGCGACGGAGCCTATTACGTGTACCTGCGCCGAACGCGTTAAAGTGTGCGTGCGGCTTGTGTGATACCGATCCAAGTTACCCCGCAGACCAGAATGAAAAACCCTCCGATCCAGAGAAACTGGGTCGCAAGCGGAATGCCGGTATCAATCAGAATGCCCGTCAGTCCGGGGCCGATGGCCGACCCAAGCACCATGATCGCTGTTGCCAATGCCTTGATCGCACCGATGTGGCGCGTTCCGTAAAACTCGGCCCAGAATGCGCTGGGCAGCGTGCTGTTGGCCCCGACGGTCAGCGCCAGAAGGACCAGACCGGTCAGGGCGCCACCAATCGAACCGGTGAAGGACAGAACAAGAAACCCCAGCGCCATAGGCAACTGGTAAAACGGCATAATGCGCGCCGTACCCCATTTGTCCAACGCCCAGCCCGCCGCAAACATAGACAGCACGCCGACTGCGGTGAAGACCGGGAACAGCGCCACCAGTTCGATATGAAGCCAGCCTTTGACCTCGGCCAGATGAACCTGATGAAAAAAGAAGGCCGTGATGAAGGCGGACGGACCCAACAATGCAGGTGCCATGAACCAGAACAGCGGATGCAAAAGCGCGTCCCGGCGGGTCCAGTGGCGGCCCTGCATGCCGGTGGCGGTATATTCACTGGCCAGACTTTGAGGTGTTCGTTCCTGGCGTAGCAGTCGGATCAGGATCGGTATTCCCAACGCAGTGACGGCAGCGCAAACAAGCCACAGTGTTCGCCAGTCGAGATGGGCCATTGCAGCGACAAAGATCAGGGGCAAAAGCGCCTCGCCGATGGAAAACCCGACCGAGGCGATGGCAAGCGCCCTGCCCCGCGTTGCGGTAAACCATCGCGCCATGGCGACCAGCGCCAGATGGGTGCTCATCCCCTGTCCAAACAGGCGGAGAAGGAAAACGACCAATGGCAGCAGAACAACCAACTGGTTCAGCGCCATCGCTGCTGTGGCCACCGCCAGCCCCGTCAGAACCGCCGGGCCCAGCGCCCGCACGCGAAAGATATCGGTCAGCCCTCCGGCCCAGACCATCAACACCGCAGACATCAGCGTGCCCAGCGAATAGAGGCTTCCCCATGCACCGTGGCTCAGGCCGAATTCGGACCGGATCTGGCCCGAGAAGATCGAGATAAAGAAGGTCTGCCCGAAACTCGACAGAAAGGTCAGCAGCGCCCCCGCGCTCAGCCAGCTTGCGTTCTGGGCAAGATACCGACGCAGGCCGCCCGGGTTCACGGAGTCGTAACCTCGGCCTGCCCTGTTTCAGTCAGGACTATTTCGGTTGCACCGTCCGGGTTCCGCTGGTTTGGCGGGACAAGAATGTCGATAGCCGGTCTATCTTCCGGCCCGAACGTATTGTTGACGCGTCTGAGCGAGCTGAGGATCGCCAGCAGCGCCGGAGAAGTCGCAGCCACAAAATGCGATGATTCTGCATCGCTGTTAAATGCGGTGGTGTCGATCACGCTGATCGGAAATTCTTCAAGACTGTCGATCGAGCTGATGTTGCCCAACCGCTCACCCTCATCCGTTCCGCGCAAACGGGCCGAGATGTTCAGAATCCTGTCCTTTTGCGAAACCATGACGAGAAACGGATCCGGCGGGGACTTGATCCGTTCCATCTGCGAGCGGAACAGATCCACGTCCAGATCCGGTGAAATCAGAACCACGCCTTCCAGGTTCCTTTTGGCCCAGCCGGGTTCCTGCAACTCGGCCTGACGCATCATCTCCATTGTCAGAGCGCTTCCCATGGAATGCGCGACCAGAATGACCCGCTTGACCCCCATTGATTTCAAAGAGCGAATGGTCTGTTCCAGCCCGTCACGGGCGAACAGCATGCTGTCCAGATCATAGGCATAGCCAAAGCCTGTCGCACGGCTGGGCCATGAATAGACCAGAGTGTTTCCGGGCAGGCCGATATCGTGGGACAATTGTGCGGCCCGAAACAAGGTCTCGGTCTGGGTCGAGTTGTATCCGTGCACAAAAATTGTGACGTCTTCTTTGCCGCGCAAATGGGTTTTCAGGTCCTGCGGCCCATCCAGTTCGGTGACGTTCGCTAACACGAACTCTTTCTTCGGATTTGGGTTGGCGTAGGAGAACTTCAGGGTTCCCGGGGTGTGATTTGGCGGAATCGAAACCGTGGTTTCCAGGTAGCGCAAGGATTCGCCGCGACGGAACCCGTATGACCCATTCGCCTCTTTGGCGCGGGTCGTGGTTGCCAGGATCGTCTTGGGCGTGCCGACAACCGCAGCCGAAGGCACGATTTCAGACACCGTCCTGTCGACACAGGCGCTGAGTGAAAGACAGGCAAGCAGCAGGATCAGATGGCGCAACACGGACAATCCCCGGATCAGGTTTGCGCCAAGCTATCGAATTCTCGCCCCACGTCCAGCGGCGCGGGGTAGAAGAAAGGCAAAATCCGGCTGAGCGTGTTACAAAACGTAACGGCTGAGATCGGTGGATTTGGTCAGTTCACCCAGATTGCTGCTGACAAATTCCGCGTCGACCGTGATTTCCGTTCCGGCCTTGTCGGGGGCGGCGAAAGACAATTCTTCGAACACGCGCTCCATCACGGTGTACAGCCGCCGCGCACCGATGTTTTCGACGCTCTGGTTCACATCCGCCGCAATGCGGGCAAGCGCCGCGATGCCATCCTCGCTGAACCGGACAGTAACATCCTCGGTCCCCATCAGCGCGGTATACTGAAGGGTCAGGGCGTTGTCGGTTTCAGTCAGGATGCGCACAAAGTCTTCTTCCGTCAGGGCGCGCAGTTCGACCCTGATCGGCAGACGCCCCTGAAGTTCCGGCAACAGGTCCGAGGGCTTGGCGATGTGGAACGCCCCGGAGGCGATAAACAGGATGTGGTCTGTTTTGACGGGGCCATGCTTGGTGGATACGGTTGTGCCTTCAATCAAAGGCAAGAGGTCCCGCTGAACCCCTTCCCGGCTGACATCAGCGCCGCGTGCGTCAGAGCGGGCGCAAACCTTGTCGATCTCATCCAGAAATACGATGCCGTTCTGTTCGACGGATTCCAGCGCCACGCGGTTGACCGTTTCATCATCCAGCAGCTTGTCGGCCTCTTCCCCGATCAGGGCATCGTAGCTTTCGGCGACAGTCATCTTGCGTTTGACCGTGCGTCCGCCAAAGGCCTTGCCGAAGATGTCGCCCAGGTTCATCATCCCCATCTGGCTGCCGGGTTGGCCGGGAATGTCGAACATCGGCATCGGGCTCGAGGTGTCCGAGAGTTCCAGCTCGATCACCGTATCGTCCAGCTCACCGGATTTCAGTTTTTTGCGAAACATCTCGCGCGTGCCTTCGCGGGCGTCTTCCCCGGCTATGGCGGCGATGACCCGGTCTTCGGCGGCCTGATGGGCGCGCGCCTTGACGTCTTCGCGCATGAACTCGCGGGTCTGCAGGATGGCGGCGTCCGCCAGATCCCGCACGATCTGTTCCACGTCGCGCCCGACATAGCCGACCTCGGTAAACTTGGTGGCCTCGACCTTGATGAAGGGCGCGCGGGCCAGTTTGGCCAGACGACGGCTGATCTCGGTCTTGCCGACGCCGGTGGGGCCGATCATCAGGATATTTTTCGGATAGACCTCGTCCCGGATGTCGTCAGGCAACTGCTTGCGCCGCCAGCGGTTTCGCAGCGCGACGGCAACCGCACGTTTGGCATCCTTCTGGCCAATGATGAAGCGGTCCAGTTCCGAGACAATCTCGCGCGGGGTCAGGTCGGTCATATGCACTCAATCCGTTTGTTTCGAAGCGGAACCTAATCATAAGGCGCGAAAACACAAGCCGATCACGAAAACATCACGCCAACACACGGTGCGCACACAGAAATTCGTCCCGAAGTGATTGGAGTATGCGGCGAGGCCTGCGGCATAACGTACAACATCGGGCAAACCAGCCCGTGTCTACCAATGGAGAAAACTCATCATGATGACTCGTCGCTCGCTCTTTGTGAAAGCCGCTGCAGCCGGCGCGGCACTGACATTGACCAGTGCCAATGTCGCCGTTGCTGGCGGTGCCAAAAAGAAAGGCACGTTCGAGGGCCGTTCGAAGCACATCACCTCGGGTTCGGTGAAGCTGGTCAAGAATGGAGACCGCTACATTGTCGAACTGGGCGACGATTTCTCGCTGGATGGCGGGCCCGACCCGCGTGTCGCTTTCGGCAAGGACGGATCATATGATCCTGACAGCAAGCTGGGTGCGCTGCTGAACCTGACCGGCAAACAATCCTATGCCGTTCCGCCGACCATGGATGTTTCCGGCTACAACGAAGTTTACATCTGGTGCGAGGTCGCGGGCGTGCCGTTGGGCGTGGCATCGCTGAACTGATCCGCACGCGATCAGGACTGCCGGGGGCCGGGTAAAACCCGGCCTTTTGCATGGTGTTAGGTGTCAGGACACCTGTCTGCTACACTCACCCCATTTGAAGAAACGGGGCGGGTTGCATGACTAAGATTGCCAAAATCACTTTGTTGTTTGTTGTATTTGTAGATCTGATCGGACAGGGACTGGTCTTTCCCATCATCAACTCACTGATCATGGAGACGAAGTCCGGGTTTCTGCCGGAAAATACGCCGGTCGGTCGGCGGCATTTCTACTATGGTCTGGTGATTGGCTGCTTTTTCCTGTCCTGGTTTCTGGGCGTTGTCTACGTGTCCAAAGTCTCGGATTCGATCGGGCGCAAGAACGCTTTGCTGGTTTGTCTGAGCGGAGCGCTTGCGGGGTACGCCATCACCATCGCGGCGCTTTACCTCAACAGTTTGCTGCTGCTGATTGCCGGCCGGTCAATCACCGGCTTTACCGCCGGAAACCAACCCATTGCACAGGCGGCAATGATTGATGGCAGTACGGATGCGGCGGACCGGGACCGAAACATGGGCTATATCGTGACCGGCGTCAGCTTTGGTCTGGTGGGCGGCCCGATCATTGGTGCGGTTCTTTCGGATGCTGCTCTGTTGGGTGGTGCGGCCACACTCAAAACGCCGTTCTATGGAGCCTTCGTTCTGGTTTTGATCGCGATTTTCCTGGTGCTGTTCTATTTCAAGGACACAAGAACCGAACGCACGGCCTTTGTCTTCCGTCCCCGTGACGTCACCGACAGCCTGATCGCAGTCCGCGGGCATCCCATGGTGTTGAAGATCCTGCCTGTCTATTCGTTCTTCATGATCGCCAACGTCACGTTTTATGTGTTCGTGGATAATTTCCTGACCAGCGCTTTCGGCTACGGTGTGATCGGCGGCAGTATGGCGATGGTGGTTATCGGCTTTGCGTTGGCGTTCTCAAGCACGTTCCTTGTGAAACCAGCACAGGAGAGATTCAGCAAACACAGCATTATCTATACATCGCTTGTGGTCATGATCATCTGCGGCATCGCCTTTGCGTTCAGCCCCAGCGGTGTATTCAGCTACGTGCCGGTGTTCTTCTTCTACTTCCTGTTCGGCGTGGCCTATCCGACCATGCTGGGCCTGTTCTCTTCATCGGTCAGCGAACGGATCAGGGTTGGGTCATGGGCGTGACCACTGCGGTGTTTTGCCTGGCCGGAGGCGTCATGTCGCTGGTCGGCGGCGGCTTGATGAGCATCGACATCCGCGTACCTTACTACATCGTGGTCATTGCCGCGATACTGGGCCTGATCGGAATGCACCGCCGCTGGAAGGGGAAGGAGATCTCGGCCCTGTTAGCCTGAGATCGTTTCAACCGTCAGCTTGCCGTTGGTGTACACACAAATGTCCGCCGCAATCGCCATGGATTGCCGGGCGACGTCTTCCGCCGACTTGTCGCTGTCCATCATCGCGCGCGCAGCGGCCAGAGCGAAATTTCCGCCTGATCCAATGGCTGCCACGTTGTGTTCAGGCTCAAGCACATCCCCTGCCCCGGTGATCACGAACAGATCCTTGCCGTCGGTGACAATCAGCATCGCCTCGAGCTTTTGCAGATATTTGTCTGTCCGCCAGTCCTTGGCAAGCTCGACCGAGGCGCGCGCCAGCTGGCCCGGCGTCGCCTCAAGCTTGGTCTCCAGCCGCTCGAGCAGGGTAAAGGCATCTGCGGTGGAACCGGCAAAGCCTGCAACAATCTCGAACCCGCCGGGCGACAAACGGCGCACCTTGCGGGCCGTTCCCTTGATCACGGTCTGCCCCAGGCTGACCTGCCCGTCACCGGCAATGACAACCTTTCCGCCCTTTTTGACACCGATGATCGTTGTGCCGTGCCATCCGGGAAAGTCGCTGTCCGCCATGAAAGCCTCCGTTTGTTGTCCGGGCTCATATATGGGCTGCGCTGATGTTATGCGCAACCGCTTCCCGAAGTGCCTAATTGATATGCACAAAATGCATTGCGGGTTTACCAGACCAGCATTTGTGAGTCCGTGCCGGGCATACTAGATGAGGATCACAACCGACAACGGGTCGGCTGTTTCTGTTAGAAGGAATGCGCAAATGGCAACCACCGCAAACATCCATGCGCCGCTCGGAGCAGCTACCATCCTGCACGTAGTGGACGCATTCACCGGAGCTTTCGAAGCTGCCGCACAGTGGAACGAATCCCGCAAGACCCGCAAGGCGCTGTCAGTTCTGTCCGACGCCCAGCTGGATGATATCGGCCTGACCCGCGCCGACATCAAAAACCTCTGATTTCAAAGCAAGTCAGACCATGAGATGAGCCGCTCGACCGAGCGGCTTTTTTCTTTTTCAGGACTGCACGAACTTTCCCGACTGATCCGGTAAAAAGGCCTCGATGGCGGCGGTCGCAACAACGTGCCGGGTGCCGGCGTCGCTGTCTTCGATATCCAGTCCGCCCTTGACGGCGCGCACCTGCGCCCGCCCCCGGGGCAGATCGGCGGCGACCAGATCGCAATCCACAAAATCAGGGTTCTGAACGCCGATTGTCACCTGGACCCGCATTTCCGAGTGATCGATACCCAGCTTCGAAAACAGCGTGATCGAAGAATGATGCAACGCGTCCTGAACCGCCCGGCGCGCAGCCTTGGTGTAATCCTGACCGTATAGGTCATTTCCGGTTCCCATTTCCAGAATGATGCGTTTTTCGGTCATTGCGCAGGCTCCATATCGAAGGAAACGATGACGGCCGCGTTGGCGATGACCGTGCAGCCATCGGAATTCGGTTTGTCGATGTCCAGACCGCCATGCGTCACCGTGATATTGGGCTGCCCGTAAGGGAATACGTCTTTCAGAATCTGGGTGTCGACCTTGTCCGGCTGCTGCACACCGATTTGCGCATCGATGATCATTGCTTGCTTTGGGAAATCAAACAGCTCGGCCATATTGACGGAGTTGTGCCACAATGCATCCTTGATGGCCCGCAACGCAGCCTCGGTATAGTCCTCGCGCCGCAAAGACGTCCCCATGCCGAATTCAACCAGAACCCGAGTTTTTGCCATATTTGACGACCCTCCTGTCAGACTTTTGGCCAGGGCACCCTGAAAACCGGATGCGCTAACGCATTGAAATACGCCCTTTCAGGTAAGGACAAGTGATGCAGGTGTTGTGCAATGGCCCTTTGGTGACAGTTGCGGGGCTTCGGTCAAATATCCAGTCGTGCGATGTCGGGCAGTCAAGGGAATGCTGGTAAATTCGCAGCCCCTTCTGACCAGATGGCCAAAAAAACGCCCCGCGAAAACGGGGCGTCTTATGCCGAATTTCACAGGGTCAGATGGATTCGTCGATCCAGCTTTGCAGCGCCGCCTTCGGTGCCGCACCAGCGCGGTTGGATACCACCTGACCGTCCTTGAAAATGAACAGGGCCGGAATACCGCGCACGCCCATGGCGGCGGCAGCGTTCGGGTTGCTGTCCACGTCAACTTTGGCAATTTTTACCTTGCCGCCATATTCCGCAGCCAGTTCTTCCAGGGCCGGACCGATCTGCTTGCAAGGTCCGCACCATTCTGCCCAGAAATCCACTACAACGGGGATATCCGAATTCTTGACTTCGGCGTCAAAGGTCTCGTCAGTAACGGCAACGGTCGACATATTCTGTCTCCTGAATGGGGTAAACTCGGGCTGAGAACGTAGGGGCCGATGCAGGCAACGTCAAGATACGCGGGAGCGGGTCAGAGCATCTGTCACAAGATCGTGTGGCAGCCACATGAGCCGGGCGGTTCGGGTCCAAAGTATCGCGGTGCGGATAGTGCGCCCGGGATAAATCTGCGACAGCACGCAGGCATAGGCGCCCATTTGGCGCAACAGGCCTTCGGGGCATTGCTCTGCAGTGTCAGGGACAGTGAAATTCGATTTGAAATCAATCGCCTGAACTTCGGTTTCCGTCACGATAAGACGGTCAATGACACCGTGCATCCGTTGGCCGTTCAATTCGCCCGAGATCGGAACTTCGGCCAATGTATCTGGCGCAAACACCAAGGATAGCTGGTCGCAGGTCAGCACGCGCGTTGCCTCTGCCATCAGCTCCAGCCTCTCCGCTTCGTGCATATCAGGCAAAAGGCGGGCGCAAAGCTGAGCCCAGCGTTCCTGAGAAATGGATGGAAGGTGTTCGAGCAGCAGATGCAATTGCGTCCCGCGCAGCTTGGCGGCGTCTTCGTCCAGACCAGCATCGCCGGGCAACGCCTTGGCACCGCCCAGATCCGAAGGGCTTATTGTTTCCGCTGTTTTGGGTGCTTCCCCGGCGGGCCGCAGAAACATCTGCGGCAAGTCCGTCGTGCTTGCCACGTACTGCTCCTGTTCCGTCAGAGCCAGTCCGTCCCAGTCGCAATGCGCCAACCTGAGTGTGTCTGTTCCCGGCAGCCGGGTGGCACCCGCCTGTTCCAATGCGCCTTTGACCATCTGATACCAGCTGCCATCCGCCGGTCCCACATCGCCGGCCGCAGCCACTATCAGCCACTTTTCGGCCCGTGTCAGAGCCACATAGAGCAATCTCAGCCGTTCATTTTCTTCCCGTTCCCGAGCCGTGTTTCGCGCCTGCGAGATCAGCACAGGCGATGCGTCCGAGGGGACTTTCCACAAGGGCAAATCATCCGCAACCATGATCTCGGCATCACGTGGCGGCTGTCGCTTGGCGGTGTCCGGCAGGATCACGATTGGGGCTTCCAGCCCTTTTGAGCCATGAACGGTCATAACGCGGATCATGTTGCCCACACCGCTCATCTGGCGCTTGATTTCCAGATCGTCGGTCTGCATCCAGACCAGAAATCCGGTCAGGCTGGGAACATCCGTCCGCTCATAGGCCAGCGCCTGCGACAACAGCGCGTTGATACCGTCCTCGGCTTCGGCCCCCAGACGGCCCAGCAGTTTGCGCCGTCCATCATGGCGCGTAAGGATACGCTCGATCAGGTCATAGGGGCGCAGAAAGTCGATCTGAGCCCGAAGATCGTTCAGAACCGCACTGGTTTCAGGAAACTCATCTGCCCGCCTGCGAAGCGCTGCCCACAGAAACTCCTCGGACCTGCGGTGCGCCAGATCAAAAAGCTGCTGTTCCGACCATCCAAACAACGGGGATTTCAGAACCGTGGCCAGCGACAGGCTGTCTTCGGGCGTGGCCAAAAAACTCAGCAACGCGGCAAGGTCCCTGACCGCCAGTTCCGCCCCGACCTTCAGCCGATCAGCTCCGGCGATGGGCAATCCCTGTGCCTTGCAGGCGCGGATAATCTCGGCAAACAGGTCCGAGCGGCGCTGCACCAGGATCAGGAAATCGCCCGGTTCAATCCGTCGACGTACAAAGCTGCCTGGGTCTTCGCCATCTTCCGGAATGGTTTCACCACTTTCGATCATGCCCTTGATCGAATGTGCCACCTGTTCCGCCAGAATGACTGTGTGATGGCGTGCGCCGGGCCGGTCGACCGGATCGGTCCAGTCGCCGTCCTCTTCATCCTCGACCTTTTCCACGACCGGCCACAGATCGACGCGACCGGGAAGATCTGCCTTGAAGGCGCGGTGGAGCGAGTCCTTGTGAAACCCTGCATCTGTCTTGTTTTTAAACAGGACATCGACCAGCGCCAGAATGGCGCTGGAGGACCGGAACGAGAATTCAAGTGTGGAATCCCACAGTTTAGAGCCTGATTCCTGGAGTTTTCGCCCAAATTCTGCCTGCATCCGGTCAAAGGCCTGCGGGTCGGCGCCCTGAAAGGAATAGATCGACTGTTTCTTGTCACCGACTACAAAAATCGTACGTTCGACCCCGGACCGGGCCCCTTCCCCGCTGGTGAATTCCTGTGCCAGCTTTTCAACCACATCCCATTGATCCGGGCTTGTGTCCTGTGCCTCGTCCACAAGGATATGGTCGATGCCGCCATCCAATCGATACAACACCCATTCCGCCACGGCCGGATCGTTCAGCACATGGCGCGCGCGCAGGATCAGGTCATCAAAGTCCAGCCAGCCGCGCAATTGCTTGCGTCTTTCGTACTCCGGCAGAAAAGCGGACGCGAAACGATGCAGAACCCGCGATTTCTGCGCCGCCGTCAATGCAAGCCGCTTTTCCCGCGCGGCTTCGACACGCAGCATCAGCGCCTCAAGCTGTGGCATCCAGTCCGCAAGGGCGCCCTCGCGCAGAGCCTTGGTCGGGAAGCTGTTGGTTTTGGCGGCAAAGGGCTCCTTTGCGCCTTTTCCCGTCAGCAAAACGGATTCCAGTAGCGGCAGATGCCCAATCCGCGCCTCGGTGAATCCTGTAAGCTTGGCCGCCGCCTTGGCATTGTTGCTGCCGCTTTCGGTCAACGCAGGCAGTAGTGACTGGATCAAATCGACCTCACCGCCCAGAAAGACGCTGCTCGACAGGGCGTTTTCATCGAAACCAGGCGGCAGGTCAAAGTGTTTCAGCAGCGCGTCCCAATCCAGAGGATGAGAAAACAGGTTCCTCTTTTGCGTGATGGCGGCCGTCAACTTGTCGAAACCGGTATCCGTGACAAACCGGGCAATGTCTTCGACCAACCCGGATTGTGGACCTTCTGCGAAGTTTTCGATGATTTCTTCCCGCAAAAGGGCGGCTGCGCGGTCTTCCATTTCGGCAAACTGCGGGCTGACGCCGGCTTCCAGCGGGAAGCGCCGCAGAAGCGATGCGCAGAATGAGTGGATCGTCTGTATCTTCAACCCGCCGGGCGTTTCGATGGCACGCGCGAACAGGGTTCTGGCCTGCGCCAGCCGCCCGGGGTCAATGATGCCCGGAACCCCCAGTTCGGTCAGTTGCGCCAACAACTGCGAATCGCCCAACATCGCCCATTCGCCAAGGCGTTTGAACAACCGGTTCTGCATCTCGCTGGCGGCGGCCTTGGTATAGGTCAGGCACAGGATATGCTGCGGCTGCACGCCGCCTAGCAACAACCGCGCCACCCGGTCGGTCAGAACCCGCGTCTTGCCGGACCCCGCGTTGGCCGCAAGCCAGGTCGAGGCATCGGGTCGCGCGGCCTGCACCTGCCGTTCGGTTGCATCGTTGCGGGCTTTCATGTCAGGTCCTCGGGCGCCGTTTCGTCCGTGCGATCCCATTCCCCGAACCGCGCCAGATGATCATAGTCGCCAATATCAGTGTCCTTGTGCAGCATCCGACGCGACGAAAAGCCCTGATCAGGCTCTAAATAGGCAGAAATAAGCTCTTTCAGCTCGGCCAGAACTTTGTCGGAAGGTTCCTTGGCCAGCGGCGCGGGCACCTCTTTGTAGGTGCCGCCCATACCGATGAACACCGCCTCGGCCACTGGCAAGGGGTCGAATCCTTCGATGCCGCCCTGCTCGGCCATTGCGGCCTCGATGAGAAGCTGTTTGTCGAATTTGGCCTGTTGGCTTTCGGTCGGCGGCACACCGGTTTTGTAGTCGATAATGCGCAGTGCGCCACGGCTGTTGCGATCGATCCTGTCGGCGCGCCCGGCGATCGTGAAGTCCAGCGGTGCAAGAACCAGCTTCATTGCCGTTTCGAAGGCCACTGGTCCGCCATCGCTTCGCCGCCCGGTTTCGGCAAGCAGGAATGCGTCGGCGATCCTTTCCAGACGCGCCAACCAAAGTTTTCGCGCAGTCGGCCAGGCGACGTGCTGTTCCAGCAACGTCGCTGCGCGTTTGAGGAAATTCTCGCGCGTCAGCAAGGCGGAATCCAGAACACTGTCTTCGATGAAATGTTCCAGAATTTCGTGAATGACGATGCCGCGCAACAACGCGTCCGGAGCCTGTACCAGTGGGTCCAGCGGCCTCAGCCGCAGCACGTGTTTGGCGTACACAGCATAAGGATCACGGATCAGCCGCTTGATTTCGGTGACGCTCAAACGGCGCGGACGTGCGGCAACCGGGGGGCGTGGCGAGGGGCGATGCGCCGAAGCGATATCGGGCGCGTGTTCCAGCGCTTCGCTCCAACGCAGATAGCTTTGGCCGCGCGCCCGCATTTCGGACAGGGCATCGGGCCCACCCTGATCCGGCAGGCCCTGCAACAGGTTGGTCAGGCGGTTCAGCCAGCGCGACGGGACGGTTTCCGCGTCATCCGACCGGGTTGCCCGGGTCAGCCACACTTCGGGCGCGCCGACGGCCTGCTGGAAATCATGGGCTGACAGACCAATGCGACGCTCGGGCAGCAGCAGACCAGCTTGGCTGCGCATTTGCCGGTTCAACCACGGATCGGGGGCAGCGGCCTCGGGCCAGCTGCCTTCGTTCAACCCGCCAAGGATCAGCAGGTCAGCGCCTTGCACGCGCGCCTCCAGGGTGCCCCAGATCATGATATTAGGGTGCGGCGCGTCCCGGTCGCGCACCTCTTCCGTTGCCAGCAACGCGCCCAGAAGATCGGCGAAATCATGGGCGTTCATCTGGCCGCCATATGGGGCTTCGTTCTCCAGCGCGGTCAAAACGGACAAGGCCTTTTGGCCAGCGTTCTTGTCCCATAGTTTGCCTGGGTCGCCCTTACTGCCCGCAGAAATCGCTTCGGCAAGTGCGCGCAGGTTTTCCACCCATTCCGCCAACGGACGCTCACCTGCAACCACCTGATCGCAGAAATGAGTGGTGACCCAGCGCACCCAGTCGTCCGAAACATCCTTGCGGATCGCAAATGCGCTCAGGCTGGTACTGTCGGGGAACGGCGGGCCGTACCGCCGCAGATCCAGTTCCAGATCGCGGGTATGAAGCAAATGCGCCCCTCGCTCGGCGCCGTCATGACACAGCGGGTGTTTGAGCAGGGTCAGGAGGGCCTCACCCTCAAGTCGTCGGACGAACAAGCCGGCAACGTGGCGTAGAAACCGGCCGGGCGGCGACAGTTGCAGGGGCAGGCCGGCGCTGTCATCCGGCAGGATGTTCCAGCGGTCCAGCGCGGCACTGACCTGACGGGTCAGCATTCGGTCAGGTGTGATCAGGGCGGCGGTCTGGCCGGTTTCCGCCGCCTCGCGCAACCGCAGCGCGATGGCCAATGCTTCGCTCCGGGGGGATGCGGCTTCGACAAGGGTCAAATTCTGTGTTGCACCGGCCAGATCGGTCAGTCGCGGACCTTCTGTCATCCACGCGTCGGTGATCGGTGCCGGGCGTAATGCCAGTGAAATCAGCTTGTTGCGCGCGGGTGAGGGTGGCTGGTCGGCGGTCCAACTGGTGATTTGACCGGGCGTCAAACCCAGCAGAGTCATCAGCTTTCGAAACCGGAACTGGGGGTGATCTTCCGAGGTCAGCGCCTCATCCAGTCCTTCCCAGACTTCATTCGGTTGATCGAAATCGAAGCCCGGAAGGATCAGCGCGCCTTGTGGCAGCCTTGCGACGGCTTCCATCAGCATCTGGGTCGTGCCACGCGATCCGGTTGACCCGGCAAGAATGATGGGGTGTTCGGGCGGGTCGTTCCGCCAGCGGTCAATCAGGTTATTGACGACGCGCCGTTGCCGTGCCTGCGTGTCCAGGGCGTCTTCGCCGGTGTTGATGAATCGATCGGCGATGCCAAAGAATTGCTGTGCGCGGGCCCAATGGCCGGACATGTCGCTGACATCCAGTTGCCGGATGGCGTCTGGTGATACGCCTTCGCCTTGCATTTCGTCGATCAGGCTGGCCAGACTGTCCGCCAGATCGAAGACGGAAGACCTTGCCGCCAGATCGGGTTGTTGGTCCAGCAGTTTCGCCACCAGCTGGGTCAGTTCCAGTCGCCGACGCAGCGCTGGAATGGCCGGAGGCACCTGCGCCAGATCAACCGATTCCCCCAGATCTGTCACCAGCGAGATTCTTGGCAACAGGCAGGGCGGTCCCTGATCGAACAAGTCCCTCACGCGGCGGGCCATGCGGCGGGTATTCACCACCAGTTGCACCGGCGCCAGCGCTTCAGGCGCGAGTTCCGCACTGCGCGCCCTTAACCCCTGCACCAGCACTTTTGGAAAGTCTGCCCCGGGGGGAACCGCAAAAACACGGGGCAGGATGCCGGGTTCAAACATTGTCCAGCAACCCTTCGGCCATTGCGATGCCTTCGGGGCGGCCAACGTCGCACCAGCGACCAGGATAGGTCAGGGCGAACAGACGATCCTGCTGTTGCATCTGATCCCACAACAGGTTCAGCGAAAAGACCGGTTGCTGAAACCCGTGCAAACCGTCCGTTCGAAGGATCTGAGCACCCCCATATACCAGCCGTCCGCCGCGCGTGATGCGCCCTGCTTCGTCTGCCGAAAAATCGCCCGATCCTGAATGTCCGATTGTCTGCGCGACAGGAATACACATCAAAAGCGCGTCCATCCGGTCAGGGTTCCATGCCGCGCGCAGTAATGTCAGCGGGTTCGGCCCCGACCAGATTGCATCGGTGTTCAGAGTAAACACCGGATCAGACCCTAACAAAGGCAAAGCCGCCCGCAATCCGCCACCGGTTTCCAGTACTTCGGGCGATTCCCGTGACAATAAAACTCCCCGAGGAGCCAGGTGCGCCGCGAGCTGATCCGCATGATAGTGCAGATTGGCAACGACATGCTGGGGGCCAAGATCGTTAACCAGATCCAGTGCGTGATCGATCAGCGGTTTGCCGGCAACTTCGATCAGCGGTTTGGGCCGGTCTTTGGTCAATGCCCCCATACGGGTGCCAAACCCGGCGGCGAACAGCATGACAGCTTCGGGCGGTCGGGTCATTGCGGTCTTAGCCTGGCCAGGTTTTCGGGTGTCGGCGCGGGCAGGGATTCGCGCAGCAGATCAGCCACTGATACCAGCGCCGGGTGCTCGAGGTCCCGCATCAGATGCGACCACGTGGCCGGGATCAGATCGACATAGTGCGGTTTGCCATATTCGGTCGCCAGACGCGCGAACCCGCCCAGAATGCGCAGGTTCCGCTGTGCCCCCAGAACGCTGTACGCGGTGCGGAAATCGTGATCATCCATTCCGGTTGCGGCGATGTACCGGTTGACCATGCGCATTTCGGTACCCGGCGAGACTGAACGGCGCACATCCTGCAACAGCGACATCAGATCGTAGGCGGGATGGCCCAGCATGGCGGTCTGGAAATCCAGCAAACCCACTTTGTGCAAACCGTCCCGATCGGGCATCCAGATCAGATTTTCTGCATGATAATCCCGCAACACAACAACTTTCGCGCCCGAAGTTTCGCGGTGCAGGATATCCTGGAACCGGCGTTCAAACAGGTCGCGCGCGTCTTCGTCATGCGAACCCAGAATGCCTTGTGCATATTTGGTAAAGGACAACGCGGCCAACTCGGTCATCAGCGAAGGCCCGTACGACGGCAAAGACAGTGTCGGCGCGTTGTGAAGATGGATCAGAACGTCGGTTGCGGCCTCATACAAGGCAAGTTCCTGTTTGGGGTTCTTTTCCAGAACACGGGCAAACAGATCGTCGCCCAGATCCTCGAGCAGCAGAAACCCGAACTCCATGTCTTCGGCATAGATTTCGGGTGCGTTCAGACCGTTTGACCGCAGATATTCCGCGACGCGCACGAATTGCGCGACATCCTCGGCCTTGTCCGGCGGGGCGTCCATGAATACGGCCGTGCGCCCGGTATCCGGGTCTGTCAGGCGCTCATAACGGCGATTGGACGCATCACCTGCCAATGCTGCGCGTGAGGCGTTCGCCCAGGGTGTTTGCTCAATCAGTGCTTTGGCCAGCACTGCGCGGTTGGTCATGCGGCGGTCTCCAGTTTGGGTGCCCATTTCGGGTCGGACCAGGACAGGGTCAGGTGTCTTGTGTCGGGTAAATCAGGGTCGGTGCGAAATTTCAACGCAAGGGCCGCGTCAGGCATAAGCGGACCCAGTTTCTCGGGCCATTCGATCAGGCAGATTGCAGTGTCGAATGCCTCGGTCAGGCCCAGCTCCTCGATCTCTTCAACGGCACTTAACCGATACAGATCGCAATGCCAGATTTCTCCGGCCGGGGTGTCATAGGCCTGAACCAGCGTGAAAGTTGGCGAGGGTACGTCTTCGGGTACATCCATCAAGGACTGGATCAGACTGCGGGCAAAATGAGTCTTGCCGCCGCCAATCTCACCTTCCAGCAACAGGGTGTCGCCCGGCGCCAAGCCGGCTGCGACCCGGGTTGCGAAATCCGCAGTTTCTTCCGGCGAATTCAAGGTGATCGAGAGTGGGGTTCGTGTCATGGCGCCACAATGAACCTGCGCCCGTTCGGCTGCAACCCGGTTCAGGCGCTGATCTGTTGTCGCACCATAGGCTTGCTGACGGTTTTCCCGTCCGCAAAGCGCACGATGGTTGCGCCGTTCTGCATCGGACTGACGGTGCAAAGGATGTGCGTTCCGTCGCGCATGAACAGCTCGCCGGACCATTCGGCCCGATTGTCTCGCATTTCAACAAAATCACGGATCTCGCCCAACAAGGGCGTTGCAGCACAGCGTTGTTGCCATCTCCGTGTGACCTCAAGAACCGATTCCGGTTCGAACCCGGTCTGGCCTGTGTCCTGCCACAACACGCGATACGCATCATTCGTGCAGGCCAGCGTCCCGTCATCGGCAAACACCGCAATTGCATCTGCGAGCTTGTCCAGGATCGATTGCATCAGGTCCATTTCCGAACGGAACCTTCGGGTCAACGTGATTTCCGCGGTGATATCCTCGAACAGAAACGCAACCGCCCCGTCAGGATGAGGTCGCCCGCTGACCGAATAGACGGACCCGGAGGGCAGAGACCATGTTTCCTGATAATTCCCGTCCTCGGCGGCTTCCAGAAGATCATTCATCTGGCGGCGCCAGCTGCGGTAATTCTTGGGTTCGGGCATCATGTGTTGATCGCGCAGACGGTCAAAGAAACTTGACAGGCTGGGGCGGCAACTCAGGAAATCCGGGGGCAGGGTGGTCAGGTCGATCAGGGCCGGATTGAACAGGGCCAGTTGCCGGTTGCGGTCGAAGATGACCAGACCGATGGACAGCTGGGCAAAGGTCTTGGTCATCGTCTGAACGAATTTGCGCTGCGTGTTTTCGGCGGCGACAATGGCGTTTATGTCAACGGCATAGCACAGCAGCCCTTCGGCGTGATCGACCAGCGTCAAATCGAACCAAAGCTTGCTGTCACTTTCTTTGACGTCTGCAGAAACCCGGATCCTGGTATTCAGGCGCGTATCGTCGGCCAGCGTTTGAAACAGAGGGTCTGTCAAATCGGCATCCTGTCCGCGCACTTTTCGGACCAGTGAAACATAGGCTGCGTTGCACCACCGGACACTGGCCTGATGATCCAGCAGCCAAACCGGATAGGGGGCCTGGTCCATGGCAAGTCGGATCGGGTCATTGGCGTCGCGTCTTACATGGGTGGCGGCATTGCACTGTTCCCGCAACTGAACCCGCACAACGCCGTCGATCCATTCACACACCACCTCGCGCCCGACCGTGCAATCGATCGCCGGGACCACCAGCGTCCCGGCGCTTCGGACGCAATCCGGCGTTTCGGGAAAGCTTGGGAAATCCCGATGCAGCAACCGGCGCAGATCGCCCCACTCGGCGACTTTGTCGAACCCTGTCAAAGCGATGTCCGAGTGGCTGATCAGGCGACTTTCGTCAAACAGGAAGACGGTGTCGAACAAAGACGAAGGCGAAGCCAACCCGAAACTGGCATCGTATTGCGCCTTGCGGGGCAACAGCCACTGCACTGCGAAACAGGATGAAACCAGACTGATTGCGACAAGGATGATCCAGTCGGCCATATGATCTCCGCCACCAGTAAAGTTGGGCCGGACTATGGTCTTGATTAGTTAACGGTTTCTTAACTCAAACCTCGATCGGCTGGTTGAGCCCGGACGGTACCGGCGTATCCCCGGTCTGCGCGTCAATCAGGTTGCGCGGCCACGACACTTTGACGATGGCACCCCGCCGTTCGGGATTGTCGGTCAGCGACTGGTAGGGGTCGGAACCGTTGGCAAATTCCAGCTCCGCCCCGCTGCGCTCAAGCAGGGTTTTCGCGATGAACAGACCCAGGCCCATCCCTTCGTATTCCGGACGGGTCCGCTGATCGGTTTCGGTCCTGCGCCGCCGCATGAACGGATCACCGATGCGTCCGATCATCTGCGAGGGGTATCCGCGCCCGTCATCCATGATGTTGACGGTAATCTTGTCTTCGGTCCACTCGGCCTCGACCCAGACATTGGCGCGGGCGAAATCCACTGCGTTCTGAATTAGGTTGCGCAATCCGTGGATGATCTCGGGCTTTCGCAGGATCGAGGGCTGTTGGACATCGCCGCCCTGCGCCGGACCTTCGGCAAAATGCACTTGTTTGCCCCGGTTGATATGTGGCTCTGCCGCTTCAAAGGTGACGGTTGAAAGCGGCGCTTGGCGCAGATGCAGGTCGTCTTTGCCTGCCCGACCCATATTGCGCAGAATATCGCGGCACCGGTTGGCCTGTTCGCGGATCAGGGCCGCGTCTTCTTTGAGATCAGGCCTGTCGTCCAGCTCTTCAAAAAGCTCGGAACTGGTCAGTTTGATTGTGGCAAGCGGCGTACCCAGCTCATGTGCCGCAGCAGCCACGACACCCCCCAGATCCGTCAGTTTTTGTTCACGCGCCAAGGCCATATGCGTGGCCGAAAGCGCCTCGGACATGGACTGCACCTCGGAACTGACCCGGTGCGAATACGCGCCAAGAAAAACGATGGCGATCACGATCGCCGCCCAGTTGCCGAACAGCAGGATATCGGGGATTCGCAATTCGAGCCCCAGATTGGTGCGCAAGGGCAGGTGAAACTCGGCCAGCAGCGTGGTCAGGACGATTGCCACGGCCCCGACAATCAGGGTGGAACGGGTGCTCATGACACTGGCCGAGATCGTCACCGGGCCGACCAGCAGCAAGGCGAACGGATTGTTCAGCCCGCCGGTCAGGTACAACAGGAAGGCCAGCTGCAGCAGATCGAACAGCACCATCAGAAAGTTCTCAAACTCCGACAGGCGTTTGCTGCGGGGAAACAGAAGAATTGCGGTCAGGTTGCCCATGACCGAAACGCCTATGGCCAGGTAGCACAAACCGGCCTCGAGCTGCACATGATAGGTTTGCTGCGCCACGGTGATTGCCGTGATCTGCCCGACGATGGCGACCCAGCGCAACAGGATCAGGGTGCGCAACCGGATCCAGCTGCTGCGTTCCTGACCATGCCAAAATGTGATGTTGGAATCTGCCATGGGTCAATTATGTCCTATTGCACCGGTTCCTCATGTTGATAGGTGTCCCGACCGAAACGATCAACAACCCCTCTGGTATCAGGATAACGTCATGATCCGCCTTTACGCCATTCTCGCTACCGTCATTCTTGCCGTTGGATTGGGCGCCGTCTGGCTGCTGGTGCAGGGTTCAGCGTCGGACGACAAGTTTGCCCAATGCCGGTCCAGCCAGATCGCCGGTGGCGCAGCAGCCATTGGCGGGCCGTTTGAACTGGTGAACGCGCATGGCGATACTGTCACCGACAAGGATGTGATCACCGAACCGACACTGGTCTATTTCGGTTATACGTTCTGCCCCGATGTCTGCCCCTTTGACATGTCGCGCAATGCCGAAGCGATCGACATCCTGGCCGAGCGCGGGCAGTCTGTGACACCCCTGTTCATCTCGATCGACCCGGATCGCGACACGCCCGAAGTGGTCGGGGACTATGCCTTTAACCTGCATGAACGGATGATCGCGCTGACCGGCTCGCCCGAACAGGTCAAGGCCGCCAGCAAGGCCTACAAGACCTATTACAAGGCGCAGGACAAAAGTGACGAGTATTACCTGGTCGACCACTCGACCTTCACCTATCTGGTCACGCCCGAGGACGGGTTCCTTGAGTTTTTCAAACGTGACGACACTGCGGAGCAGATTGCTGACAAGGTCGGCTGCTTTCTGGATCAGACGTGATCGGTTTGACCTTTGTCATGGCGCTGCTATGACTTAGTGCTAGGCCGAAGGCAGGAAACAGCGGAAAGAGCGGAATATGGCGGACAGTCCTCAGTATGATATCGGGCCCGATAAATCACTGCTTCTGGTCGATGATGACGAGCCGTTCCTGAGACGTCTGGCAAAAGCCATGGAAAAACGCGGATTCGAAGTTGAAACCGCAGGCTCGGTCGCGGCAGGGCGCGCCATTTCCACCGCTCGGCCCCCGGCCTATGCGGTTGTCGATCTGCGGCTTGAGGATGGCAACGGCCTGGATGTGGTCGAAGTGCTGCGCGAAAAGCGCCCCGACAGCCGGGTCGTGGTGCTGACCGGATATGGTGCGATCGCGACTGCAGTGGCCGCTGTGAAGATCGGCGCGACCGATTACCTGTCGAAACCTGCCGATGCTACCGACATCACCAACGCGTTGCTGGCCAAGGGCGACGAACTGCCCCCGCCCCCGGAAAACCCCATGAGCGCGGACCGCGTCCGCTGGGAGCATATCCAGCGGGTGTATGAACTGTGCGACCGGAACGTTTCCGAGACAGCACGGCGGCTGAACATGCACCGCCGGACGTTGCAGCGGATTTTGGCGAAGCGCAGCCCGCGTTAAGATCGAACCTAAGCTGGCATTCTCCCTTCTCTGGATGTGGAAACTCAAACAAGCGCACTATTTCGGAAGGTATTGGCAAGGGCTGCTGATACCCTTCCTCTTGTTTGCTGTTGAACGAGGAGTTTCCAAAGATGTCTGCACTAACATTTTCCCACATCGGAATAACCGTTCCGGACCTTGAAAAAGCGGTCGAGTTCTACTCCAAGGCTTTTGGGCTTTATGTCCTCATGGAACCCACCGAAGTGCTGCATGACGACAGCGCCATAGGCCAGATGTGTGACGATGTTTTTGGTGAAGGCTGGGGTTCATTCCGCATTGCCCACCTGTCGATGGGGGATGGAACCGGCATTGAACTCTTTGAGTTTCCGAACACAATCGAAGAGGAACGGCCGTTTGAGTATTGGCGTCGCGGTCTTTTTCATTTCTGCGTGCAAGACGCCAATCTGGAAGAGCGGGTTAAGATCATAGAAGAGTTAGGCGGAAAACAACGCATGAGCCAGATCCGAAAATACTATCCTGGCGAAAAGCCTTATCGAATGGTCTACATGGAAGACCCGTTTGGGAACGTATTTGAACTTTATAGCCACTCGTACGAACTGACTTATTCGGCGGGCGCGTACGTATAGGTTTGTCGGCGGCCGCACAGACGGCTGCATATCAAATAACAAGAAAAAGTGATATGTGAATGCCGTCCAATTGCGGAGGGCGGCATGAATAATCTTTCGACGGCATTTCGGCGGGCACTGTCAAATTACGCCAACTTCCACGGTCGCGCTTCGCGCGCGACCTTTTGGTGGTGGGTCCTGGCCGTATTTCTTGTTCTTTTGGTGACGCGAATTGTCGATGGTGCATTGATCGCGCCGATGCTTGGATTTGGCGCGTTTGAACCGAGCGCGGGCCAGCCGCTCTCAGTTTTGGTGTCACTTGGGCTGTTGCTTCCCAATGTGGCGATCGGGGCCAGACGTTTGCACGACATCGGGCGAACCGCTTGGTGGTTATTGATTGCCTTCATTCCGCTAATCGGAACCTTGGTTTTGATCTACTTCTACATTCAGCCAAGCGAGAGTGGTTTAAACCAGTTTGGAGAACCTGACACTTTCCCTTGAAGTTCCAGGTGGAATACGGGGATTTGGGCTACAGTTTCTTTAAAAGTTCCTCGTGACGCGCAGAATACGCCCGCCGAACCTCAACCGGCGGGCGCAACCGGATTTCCAAACCTTCTATGACCGCCCTATCCGGTCGGCCAAAGAACTTTGTCGCCTCAGCCTCGGAAAACCCCGCGATCTGCGTCGCCTCCATCCAGGCGCTGATCTTGTCGGCCTTTTTGATTTGACGTTTCACTGTTTTCGGCACCTCGGCAGGCAGGCCGAACCGGATGTGGATGGCAGCAGCCAGTCGATCATCCAGCGCGCCGTAATCTGGCCCTACGGCAGATTTCACCGGGGAAATCATATCTCCTATCACGTATTCGGGCGCATCATGTAACAAAGCAGCCAGCCGCCATTTTGCCGGTGCCTTGGGGACAATCCGGCCGAATAACTCTTCGACCAACAGCGAATGTTCGGCCACGGAATAGGCGAAATCTCCGTCCGTCTGCCCGTTCCAACGGGCCACAAACGCAAGTCCGTGGGCGATATCTTCGATTTCGATGTCCACGGGCGTCGGATCCAGCAGATCCAGACGCCGACCTGACAGCATCCTCTGCCATGCCCGGGGTTGTGTTGCCATTATACCATACCTCTCGCGACCCGCCGCGATTGCGCCTCATTTTTAGGGTATGATGTACCTGTCTGGATCACTGGCTGCCAACGTTTTCTTGAGCATTCGTGCTTTGAAGGAATGACAGTCAATCCCGACATAAAGAACTGAGGGGGGCACGCGCTCCTCCCGGTGTGCCCCTCTCGTAGCGAAACCCGTAACGAAAGGAGCTTGTCATGTTCAAGCGATTGTTCTCAATAGCCCTGACATTCGGCATGGCCGCGACAGCGCCGCCGGTGTTGGCCCAAAGCTGCGCAGTGCGCGAACACGTGATTTCCAACTTGCAGGACAAATATGCCGAGGAACTCGCCTTTGGCGGTCTGCAGAAATCGCGCGGTGCGCAATCGGTCATGGAGGTCTGGACCTCAAAGGAAACAGGCAGCTATACCGTTCTGGTGACACAGGCCAATGGCATTACCTGTATTGTCGCCGTTGGCACAGATTTCTTCGAGGCGATCCCGATTATCAAGCCTGAGGGTGCGCCAAGCTGAATTTGACGGCATAATTCCCTGTTTCCGGCTATCCAAGTTGCCACCTGCATAAAGGAATGCTAGGGCACTCCGGATCGTGATTTACCGGAGTGGAGCACCTTATGGCCGGGGACTTTATCGTCAAAGACATTTCATTGGCCGGGTTTGGCCGCAAGGAGTTGGATATTGCCGAAACCGAGATGCCGGGCCTGATGGCCCTGCGCGCGGAATATGGTGAAGCCAAGCCGCTGAACGGTGCGCGCATTGTCGGTTCGCTGCACATGACCATTCAGACCGGCGTTCTTATCGAAACGCTGGTTGCGCTGGGCGCCGATGTGCGCTGGGCATCGTGCAACATCTTCTCGACCCAGGATCACGCAGCCGCCGCGATTGCCGAGGCGGGTATCCCCGTCTTCGCCATCAAGGGGCAGACACTGGAAGAGCACTGGGATTATCTGGACAAATCCTTCCTGTTCGAAGATGGCCCCAACATGATCCTGGACGATGGCGGCGATGCGACGCTGTACATCCTGCTGGGTGCCCGTGCCGAAGCGGGTGAGGACATCATCCCTGTGCCGTCTTCCGAAGAGGAAGAGGTGATCAAGAAGCAGATCGCCAAGCGCATGGCAGCAAGCCCGGGCTGGTTCACCAAGATGCGCGACCAGATCCAGGGCGTGTCCGAAGAAACCACCACTGGCGTGAACCGCCTGTATCAGCTGGTGAAAGACGGCCATCTGCCGTTCCCGGCGATCAACGTGAACGACTCGGTCACCAAGTCGAAGTTCGACAACAAATATGGCTGCAAGGAATCGCTGGTCGACGGTATTCGTCGCGCCACCGACACCATGATGGCCGGCAAGGTTGCTGTGGTTTGCGGTTACGGCGACGTAGGCAAAGGCTCAGCCGCGTCGCTGCGCGGTGCAGGCGCCCGAGTGAAAGTCACCGAAGTTGATCCGATCTGCGCGCTGCAGGCCGCCATGGACGGGTTTGAAGTGACCCTGCTGGAAGACGAAGTCGCATCGGCAGATATCTTCATCACCACCACCGGCAACAAAGACGTGATCCGCATCGAGCATATGCGCGAGATGAAGGACATGGCCATCGTCGGCAATATCGGCCACTTCGACAACGAAATTCAGGTGGCCAGCCTGAAAAACCACAAGTGGACCAACATCAAAGAACAGGTGGACATGATCAAAATGCCCTCGGGCAACCGTCTCATCCTGCTATCCGAAGGGCGTCTTCTGAACCTCGGCAACGCCACTGGCCACCCGTCTTTCGTGATGTCGGCCTCGTTCACCAACCAGGTTCTGGCGCAGATCGAACTGTTCACCAAGGGTGACCAATACAAAAACGAAGTCTACATCCTGCCCAAGCATCTGGACGAGAAAGTTGCGCGCCTGCATCTGGACCGGATCGGCGTGAAGCTGACCCAGATGGACAGCGAGCAGGCGGCGTATATCGGTGTAAAGCCGGAAGGCCCCTACAAGCCCGAGCATTACCGCTACTGATTGCGGCGAAACTCAGGAAAACGGCGGTCGATCCGGCCGCCGTTTTTGTTTCAGCGTAGTGGCGGCATGAAATCTCCGCGACCCTGCGGTGTGAAATCCAGGATGTTCCAAAGCGGCCATGCCGCATCTATGTGCCGCGGATGCCAGTCGCTGGGCTCAAAGAACAGCTCGGATCCCCAAAAATGATGAATTCCGTCCTGATCCCGTTGAAACACGTTCAGGATCGGCAGTTGATTACCGTCTTCCGTTTCAGCCAGATAGTCACGCTGGTATTCCGTACCAAGCGCTGAAAACAGGGGCAGATCATTCCAGCCCATCTGCATCTTTAACGCTGCCAGCTTCTGAGGCGTATTCTCGGCTACGACCAGAATCGATATTTTCCTTCGGATATGGGTGACTTGCCCGTTCAGCCCATCCAGAAATGCCGAACACATCGGGCAAGGGCTGGTGGCATTCGGCCCGTACATCAGAGAATAGATGGCAAGCGTGTCATGTTCGCCAAACAATGAAGACATCTTCGCGGCTTCACCGTCCAGCGACCTGAACGCATAGTCGTCTGGTACTTGCCCGCCTTTTGGCAGGCTGCGACGCATGGCTGCGACGGATTCGATTTGCGCTCTTAGTTCGGTTTCAGCCGTCAACAAAGCATTCCTGGCATTGCGATATTCGGGACTTTCGTTTGGCAGGGATACGGTCATTGCTTCCTTCGCTTTCATTATTTAACACTTATGTTAAATTAAAGCTGCGTTTCGATCAACCCCTGCTTATCCAATGGCGTTTACCTTAGGGGGGAAAGCGCGGTTTTTTTCCCTTTGTGCAAATCTCCACGCCCGCTACCGTATGTGCTGTGCTGAATGGACAGGACATGAACATCTAACAGGAGACGAAAATGGGAAAACGCGACGACCTGATCGCCAAGTATGCCGATGACCTGAAATCCAAATGCGGCATGGACCCGGACATGGACCTGCTGACCAAGGTTACGATTGGATGTGGTCCCGCCATTTATGACGCAGACGCCGCGACCGTGGCTGCCAGCCAGGAAAGCGAGCTGGAAACAGTCAAGAACAATTTCCTGATCAAGAAACTTGGCCTGTCCGACGGCCCGGAACTGATGGAAGCGATCAACAAGGCCATGGAAACCTATGGCATGTCCGAGCGCAACAAATACCGTGCTGTCGTCTATTACATGCTGACAAAGCATTTCGGCAAAGAGTCGGTCTACGGCTGATCCCGGATTCCGAATCTGATTGCGCCTGAACGGGAATCGACACCCGCTGATCTTACGGCGGGTGTGCTTAGTTTTACTTATATTCTAAACACTTGATTGTTGAACGACCTGCAAGAAACCGGGTAGGTTCAGTTCAGGACTAGGACGGTCAGAGCCAAGAATTCTATACACGTGTGGTGAGTTGGGAGCACGTGGGGTAGGGAAGGTTCTGCATCGTCGGAACCTTCCCGCATATTTCAGTTTGCGCCGCCCAACAGGCGGGCGATGAACTGGTCAAATCTGGTTTGTTTTTCGTCGCCGTCGCTTTTGCTGCTGCCGCCGCCACGTCCAGCCAGATACACCTCAATGCGGCCGGGCCTGGTTTTCACGTTGGAATCCGTAAAGTCTCGGGAAATTGCACCCAGGGCTTTCGCGGTCAGTGCCGCCATTTCCGCATCGTTCGGGTGATAGAACCGAACCTGGGTTTCCTTGACCGAATATCCCACCCGGGCTGACGCCACCACATTGGCTTCACCGTCGGCCAGAACTTTCAGCGCCACGTTTCGCGCATCCTCTGTAACTCGGGTCGGCACAATCAGCGCGACCTCGATATCCAGTTCTGGTTTTAAGTCAGGCAGTACTTCATCGGGCAATTGAGGCTCGACAATCATGCTGACTGGCGGGTCGGGGTTCAACGCCACCAAGCTGACCTGCGGTTCATCGGGCAGGTTTTCAACCTCTGTTTTTGCGACTTCCACATCATCGATAACTGCGTCTGGGGTTACTGCATCTTCGGCAACTGCGTCTTGAACCACTGGGTCTTCAACAACTGCGGCTTCTACAATGGCATCTTCGACGACCGGGGCTTCGACCACGCCTGTTTCGACTTGATCGGCCGGGGGACTCAGGTCTTCCTGAGGCGCAGGCGCGCTTTGCGCTTCTGCAGACAGGGCAGTCAGCTTGGGGTCCGGCTGTGCAACACTGTTGGAAAAGGCAGGGCTCCCTCGTTGAAGGGGCATCAGTTCCGCTCCGGGAAGGTTGATGCTGGCCACTTGGCTTCGCGGGTACACCTTTTTTCGGGAGGCCGGCGGTTCAGTTGCAATAGTGTCCGGTGCGGCAATCCTGACCGGAGGCTCATTCTCGGGGGCAGCAACCTCAGCAGTTAATTCGGGATCGCCCATCGCCGCGTCCAGAATGGCTTCATCTTCAGCGACCTGAGACCATTTGGTGGTGACCTTGGCACCGCCCCATTGCAATGCCGCGCCGCATGTCATTGCGATAAGCACAACAAGCAGGAGCCTTGTCGTGCCGCGATTGCGTTTCTTGTGCGGTCGAATTTCCGGATGTACAGGTTCCGAAACCGTTGGATCGGGCGCAGGGTCCGGGATTGCCTGCGCAGTATCCTTTGATCGTGCTACAGCTGGAATTTTGGCTACGCCATTCCTGGGGGCTGACCCATTCGTACGCGCCAGCGCCTTCTGCCGCTGCTTTCGCGCCTCTTCAAGTCGCGCCTCCCAATTTTTTGGGTTTCGCGGCTTGGACTTCCCAGTACTGCCTCTGGCGTCAGACATGGCTCAGACTTTCGAACAAGATCAAACTATGAACAAACAACACCAGAAATTAAGGTATCGCCAAAACCACAACCGAGATGCCCCCAACAGGCGAATTCCATTGGGTTATAGCATTTTGGAGGTCGCTTGAGAAGGTTTAGGCCCAAGAAGCGTTTCAATCAGGGCGGGTTTGCCCCAACGCGCAAATGGCGTCCCATTCCGATTCCGTGACCGGTTGCACGGAAAGTCGGGAGTTTTTGACCAAAACCATTTCGGCCAGACGCTCATCCGACTTGATCTGCTCCAAAGTGACTGCAGTCTCGAAAGGGCGAACGGCTTTGATATCTACGCAATCCCACCGGTCGTCATCCGTTGTGCTATCGGGATGCGCCTCGGCACAGACCTCGACGATGCCGACTATGGCCTTGTCTTTTTGCGAATGATAGAAAAAGCCGCGATCGCCTAAGGCCATCTGTCGCATGATATTGCGGGCCTGATAGTTGCGCACGCCGTCCCATTCCTCGCCCGTCTCGCCCTTGGCGACCTGTTGATCCCAGCTCCAGGTGGAAGGTTCGGATTTGAACAGCCAATACGCCATCAGCCAATGACCTTCTTCCAGGGAACCAGTTCGACCGATTTGAACAACCCAGCTTTGGCATAGGGATCGTTGTCGGCCCAGCTTTGCGCGGCTGCCAGATCTTCAACTTCCAGAATGATCATCGAACCAATCATCGCGTCGCCGTTCAGAAGCGGACCGGCCTGTGCCACGACGCCGGTTTCTTCGATATAGGCCAGGTGCGCAGCACGATTGTCCAGTCGCGTTTGCAGCGCCCCGTCCTTGTCGCGGGCGATCAGAGCGATCAGCATTTTATTCCTCCTTCAAAGGGCGATTGAGCAGCGATTGAATCGCCTTGGTTACACTGTATTCACCATGGCTGAGTTCCGCCACTGTTGTACTGATGGGCATGTCCAGTCCCTCGGCCCGGGCAATGTCGGACATGGCTTTTGCGGTGGCCACACCTTCCACTGTTGTTCCGGGGTCGAAACTATCGTTTCGACCCAAACTAAGGCCAAAACGATAGTTTCGCGACAACTCGGATGAACATGTCAGGACAAGATCCCCCAATCCCGACAGGCCCATCAAGGTCTCGGGCCGTGCGCCGCGCATGGCCGCGAAGCGCTGCATTTCCGCGAACCCCCGTGTCATCAGCGCCGCGCGAGCACTGTCGCCAAGACCGGCGCCGATACAGGCCCCACAACCGATGGCCATCACGTTCTTTAGCGCCCCACCCAATTCGGCGCCGATCAGATCAGTTGTCCGATACAGGCGCAGGTTGGTCGTTGTAAGCGCGTGTTGCAGGTGCTGGCCCGGTTCATCCTCATCGCAGGCCAGCGTCAGCGCGGTGGGCAAGCCGCGCGCGATGTCGTCGGCAAAGCTGGGACCGGTCAGCAAAGCGGGCCTTACATCCCGGGCGGTCTGGCGGATGACCGAAACCGGTCCAAGCCCGGATGTCAGTTCAATCCCCTTGCAGCAGGCCACAAGCGTCTTGTGCCGCAACAAAGGTGCATGTTCCGTGATGACTGCGCGAAGCTGCTGCATGGGTACGGCCAGCAACAGAACATCGTTGCCGGCAGCGACTTTGATATCCGACGTCACGGCGATATTCGGGCCGAGCTGAATGCCGGGAAGGCGTTTCGCGTTCTCGCGCCCGTCCTGCATGGCCCGCGCCTGATCCTGCGAGTGCGACCAGAGCGTCACAGGCCCATTTCCGGCAAGTGACACGGCCAGCGCTGTACCAAACGCGCCCGAGCCTAGGACTGAAATGCTCATGCCTTGGCGCCTTTCTTGCCGCTTCCCAGCATGGCCGGGCTGGTTTGGTCCAATGGCCACCGCGGGCGGGCGGTCAGGTCCAATCCGTCAAGTGTGCCACTGCGGAACCGTTCCAGCCCGGCATAGGCGATCATGGCCGCGTTGTCCGTGCACAGGTTCAACGGGGGTGCCGTGAACCGGGCGCCGGTTTCCGCGGAAACAGTCTCTAACGCTGCCCGAATTGCCCTGTTGGCCGCCACACCCCCTGCCACTGCAATGACAGATTCAGATGGCTTTTCGCCGAGATAGTGGGTAATCGCCCGACGGGTCTTTTCCGCCAGAGTATCGACGACGGCCTGTTGGAAGCCCGCACACAGGTCGGCCCGATCCTGACGGGTCAGGCCGTCTTTTTCACTCACGATCTGGTCCCGCATGCGCATCAATGCGGTTTTCAGGCCCGAGAATGACAAATCACAGCCCGGACGATCCAGCAAGGGCCGGGGAAAGCGGAACCGGTCCGGGTTGCCCATACGGGCTTCAGCCTCGACCGAGGGGCCGCCGGGTTGCGGCAGTCCCAGCAATCGGGCGGTCTTGTCGAACGCTTCCCCTGGCGCATCATCGATCGTGCCGCCCAAACGGGTGAATTGGTCAGGGCCATGGGCGATCAAATATTGGCAATGCCCGCCCGACACCAGCAGCATCAGGTAGGGAAATGCAATGCCGTCGGTCAGGCGCGGTGTCAGAGCATGCCCGGCAAGGTGGTTGACCCCAATCAGGGGTACGCCGGTTGCAGCACTCAACCCCTTGGCGCACATGACACCCGAGATTACCCCGCCAATCAGTCCCGGGCCGGCCGTCACCGCAATCGCGTCCATATCGCGAAGGTTCAGGCCGGACTCGTTCAGGGCCTGCGCCACGCAAACATCCAGCTTTTCAGCATGGGCCCGCGCGGCGATTTCCGGCACGACGCCGCCAAAGGCACTGTGAAGCTCTGTCTGGCCATGCACGACAGAGGACAGGATTTCAGCCCGCGCACCCTCGGTCTGGCGCACCACGGCGGCGGCCGTATCGTCGCAGCTGCTTTCCAGCCCCAGAACGGTAAGTGTTTGCACCATTGGCCTGATCCGTTGCATCATGATTGCAAAGCGGGGTATCACCCTGCGCGGACGCAAACAATCCCAAGGCCGAAGGCGCCGATAGTTGTATTTGTTGATGACCCGCCCTCACGCCGCATCCGAAAGGTTTGTTGCACAGTTGCCAAACCGCGTCAGATCGCGGGTTCAAGTGATTTACTCCCCGATTCTGGATATCAGGCCGCTTGCCGTTCAGGTTGACACAAAGGGAATGCGCGGGTTGATCTTCACCTCCGCAAACGGGGTCAATGCAGCGGCGTCGCTGGGCGTAACGCGGAACCTTCCCGCCTTTTGCGTCGGTCCCGCAACAACGTCCGCGGCCCTGTCCGCAGGATGGACTGCCCGGATGGCGGGGCAGACGGCAGAGGAATTGATGGGAGATCTGCTGCAACTCAGGCCGCAGACCCCATTGCTGCACATTCGGGGGGAACACAGCCGGGGCAATATCGCCGAGCGGCTGACCGAATCCGGCCTGACCGTGCATGAGCAGCCGGTCTATCAGCAAAAGCTGCTGCCGCTGTCGTCCGAGGCCGAGGAAATGGCGAACGACGATGATCCGGTCATTGCGCCGTTGTTTTCCCCCCGCTCGGCGCGACAATTTGCCGATATCTGGTCCGGTTCTGCCCCTTTATGGCTAGCGCCAATCAGCGAAGCGACGGCTGAACCGCTTTATGCATTGAACTATGCCCGGCTGAAGGTAGCGAAACAACCGACGCCGGGGAAAATGCGGAAAGCCGTGAAAAAGCTTGTGAAACACGCGATGCGGGTTGAGGGAAAAGAGAGCACGGATTAACTTGGTCAGGTCTGTTGTTCAGGATTTTTTGGAATCGATAAGGGGAATGTGACGGTGGCTGGTAAAACGAAATCCGATCAGGAGCCGGAGAAAGACCCTAAGTCGGAAGATATTGCCGAAAGCGTCGAAACTGAAGCCACGGATCAACCGGATAGTAAGCCCCTTGACGCGGCTGACCAGCCTAACGACGTAGTTTCCGAAGCCGAAGCCGAAGCCGAAGCCGAAGCCGAAGCCGAAGCCGAAGCCGAAGCCGAAGCCGAAGCCGAAGCCGAAGCCGAAGCCGAAGCCGCGCTTGCGCCGGTTGCAGAAAAAACTGTCGAACGGGTTGCGGAAAAAAAGGGCGGGTTCGTGCCAGCCCTGATCGGCGGCGTGGTCGCGGCGGCTATCGGCTATGTCGTGGGCAGCGGGTATCTGACCAATGGCTCGGGTTCAGAAGACGCCCTTTCCGCGCTTGAGGCGAAACTGGCCGAACAGTCAGACCAGATTGCGAAGCTTTCGAAATCTCTTGCGGACGCTCCAGATGTTACCGGTCTTTCCGATCAGATGACGGCTCTGGCTGACAAGCTGGCCCCGGTCGAAACGGATTTGGGTGCCCTGAAATCCAGTGTCGACACACTCAGCAGCAAGCTGGCTCCTCTGGATACCCGCCTGAGTGATCTTGAAAGCAACGCTCTGACCCAGGGGGCATCTCAGGAAACATCAGCTGCCTTCGAGGCTGAGCTGAAAAAGCTGCAGGATTCCCTGGCCGCACAGCGCGCCGTGGTCGAGAAGATGGTAAGCGACGCACAGGCGCTCGAGGCGAAAGCTTCGGCCGAAGCACTGGCTGCGACAAACGCAACGATCGTGTCGCGCCTGCAGGGCCAACTGGATGCGGGCCAGCCTTATGCCGATCTGGTGGCCGAACTGAAAGCCAATGGCGTGGATGTGCCTGACGCCTTGTCGGGTCCGGCGGACAAGGGTGTGGACAGCCTGTCCAGCCTGCGGGCCTCGTTTGATCCGGCGGCCCGGGCGGCGCTGGCGGACGCTCGTGATGCGGACAAAGGTGCGGGCGTGATTGCATTTTTGCAGCGCCAGACCGGCGCCCGGTCAGTTACACCGCAGGATGGGGACAGCCCGGACGCGATCCTGTCGCGGGCGCAGGCCGCTTTGGCCAGCGGGGACCTGCCGGCGGCGCTGAATGAACTCAAATCCCTGCCTGAAGCCGGACAATCGGCAATGGCAGACTGGGAACAGGCGGCTCAGACACGGGTCGCTGCTGTAGCCGCCGCAAATGCGCTTCAACCAAGCGCAAACTCGAACTGAAGGGCCTGCCATGCTGTGGTCATTGTTTAAGATTCTTGTTTTTGTTGCGATTATCGGTCTGCTGGCCATGGGCGCAGGGTTCCTTATGGAAACCAGCGGCGGTGTTCAGATCACGGCCGGGGGCACGGAATACACGTTAGGGCCGCTTCAATCGGTGATTGGGCTGGGTCTGCTGGTCCTGGGTGTCTGGCTGTTCTTCAAGTTGCTCAGCCTTTTGGTTGCGACGCTGAAATTCCTGAATGGCGACGAAACCGCCTTGTCGCGCTATTTCGACCGCAGTCGCGAACAGCGCGGCTATCAGGCACTGGCTGATGGCCTGATGGCGCTGGCTTCGGGGGAAGGACGCATAGCATTGAACAAGGCCACAAAGGCCGAAAAACTGTTGAACAAGCCCGAGCTGACGAACCTGCTGGTGGCGCAGGCGGCCGAATTGAATGGCGACACCAAAAAGGCGTCAGAGACCTACAAGAAACTGGTTACGAACAATTCGACCCGTTTTGTCGGTGTACGCGGCATCATGAAACAGAAACTTGCCGAAGGTGATGATGAAACCGCGCGAAAGCTGGCCGAAAAGGCGCTGGCGATCAAACCGCGGCATCAGGAAACGCAGGATATTCTGCTGGGCCTTCAGACCAAGGCCCAGGACTGGGCTGGCGCGCGTTCCACACTGACGGCCAAACTGAAAGCGGGCCAACTGCCGCGTGACGTGTTCAAGCGCCGCGATGCAGTTCTGGCCCTGTCCGAGGCCAAGGATATTCTGGACGAAGATGCGACTCTCGAACAGCAGGAGCACGCGATAGAAGCCAACAGGCTGTCACCCGATCTGGTTCCGGCCGCTGCAATGGCTGCGCGGGCCTATATCGCCAAGGGCAAGCCCCGGGCGGCAACCAAGATTCTGAAAAAAGCCTGGGAGGTTCAGCCTCACCCCGATCTGGCGCATGCCTTTGCCGAGATCGTGCCGGATGAAACGCCATCCGAACGGATCAAGCGCTTTACGGCACTGACCCGCATTCATCCTCAGCATCAGGAAACCCGGCTGATACTGGCGGAACTCAATATCGTTGCCGAAGATTTCCCCGAAGCCCGCCGCGCGCTGGGCGATGTGGTGGAAAAACAGGCAGATGCCCGGGCCTATACGCTGATGGCTGCAATCGAGCGCGGCGAGGGTTCGTCGGACGCGGTGGTGCAGGGGTGGCTGGCCAAGGCGCTGAACGCGCCGCGTGGTCCGCAATGGGTCTGTGACAACTGTCACGACATTCAGGCTGAGTGGGCCCCGGTCTGCCAGAACTGTCACAGCTTTGATACGCTCAGCTGGCAAACGCCGCAAACACCGGAAATCGCCAGTGCCACAGGGGTGCACATGCTGCCTCTGATCGTCGGTGCGCTCGAGGATAAATCCGAGCCGGAACAAGACGTTGTGGATGTTTCGAGTGACGAGGCGGAAGTGATCGAAATGGATGCTGAGCCAGTCGAGGACAAAACCGAAAAGTCGGCCTAGTGTTCAGACAGAATGCGGTGCCCAGCCGTTTGGGGCGTCAGGCTGCGGTTGCATGACCGTGGCCGCTCATCCCCGAACTACTTCTTTTCGAAGAACAGGATAACCTCGCCCAAACGGACGCCAAATCGTGACAGGTACGCACGATTGAGAAGCCTGTCGTCGTCCAGCAGCCACATCCAGTCATCGAAATCGGCCCGCATCGTGCCGTCTTTGACCGGCAGGTCGATGCTGTACTTCCAGTTGAATGTGTCGCCCCGCTCTATGCCTGATGCGGTGCCCAGCACACCCGGGGCTGTTCCGGTCCAGGTATCCTCACCTGTCTTTGTCAGGGTCCAGACACGTTGCTCGGTCGCGCCGTCGTCATAAGTGAAGTCTTCGACCAATGTCAGTGTTTCGCCGGTCCACCTGCCTTCAATATCGACCGTGAAGCGGCGCGAGACATTGCCCAAAACATCCTGAAACTGCCCATAGGCCACCGTCTGACCGTCAAAGAATTCCTCAAGGTTCAGTTGGCGATCAGAAAGAAAGGTCTTGGGAACCTTTGGCTTGGCGGAACAGGCGGCAAGGATCATAAGCGCGGCAATGGCCATACAGCCTGCCAGAAAGCGGCGAAAGGTCATTGCAGTGGCCTCGCCTCGGTTGTCGTGTCGCGACCATGTGCACCGTTCAGGTGCTTGGTCTTGACCGCTGGGGCGGGGCGCATGGTCGCTATCAACTCGACGACCTTCACCCCAAATTTCCGCATCTCGGACCGGTTCATGATCGCGCCGTTTTCGGTGAGATACATCCAGTCTGTGACGTCCAGAATATGCCCGCCGGCGTCTTCAGGCAGCACGATCCGGTAGGAAAGTCTGACGGTCGAGCCTGCGATAACGCCCTTTCCTTCTCCGACAATATCGTCTGCGGTTGCCGTGAAAGTGTTGCCGGCGCCCAGGGTCAGGTACCATTTGCGGGTAATTTGTTTGCCGTTGGAATAGCTGAAATGCTCGGTCAGCGTCCCGGAATTTCCGGTCCATTCCCCCACCATGCGCGCGACAAAGCTGTTGGACATCTTTCCGTTTGGCCCAAAGATCAGCCCTTCGGACAGGATTTCCCCGTTCAGTTGCTCTTTCAGCGAAAACTTCGGACCTGTGTCGGAATAGTCTGCGGGTGATTGAGACCGAAAGCTGAAGTAGCGCCTTTTTGCAAACAACAGGGCAAGCAGGGCAAACAGGAGAATTGCAAGGAGTTTCATTGGACGGGCTCCTTTGAGGGCAACGTCAGGACCAATCCGAACGCGCCAAGTTTCAGAATGCAGGGCAGCACGGCGTAAGCCAGGTTGAGTGTTTTCAATGCCTGGGCCGAGTTAGCCTGTCCGGGGGTGAATCCGCTGCGTTCAAGCAGGGGCAGTGTGAAGAAGGCGGCCAAGGCCAGACCCAGTTTTCCAGCGAAAGACCAGATGCCAAACGCAGCCGAAGCATTCAGCCCGGCACGTGTCAGAACCACCGAGAACATGGCGGGCAAGACCACCATGTCTGCCCCCAGCGCCGCGCCCGAGGTCATGCAGATCAACGCAAACCCCGTGAGGTTCCCGGTAGCCAGAAGGGCCGCCCCGACAAAGCTGGCAATCGACAGAGGCATCGCAATAATCAGAGTCTGTTTAGGGCCAATTCGGTTGCTGAGACGCGCCCAGAACGGAACACTTGCGCCCGCGCTAAGGAAAAACAGGATCAAAAGAGGTCCCGCTTTACCAGGCAGTTGCAGCCGGTCTTCGACAAAGAAAAGAAAGAGTGTGGATGTTATTGCCACAGGCAGGCTGTTTACAAGAGCAAGCACCAGCAGCCTGAGCGCACCAGCCTGGCCCAGGCCGGAATATGTCAGCCCTTCTCCGGTTATCGGCGGTCGCCGCCACATGGGGAAAGTCAAAACTATTGACAGGATAGCCATTATCCCAAGGAACAGCCCAAATGCGGGATATCCTTGCGATTGCGCCCCAAGGGCCGCCAGCAATGCCGGCGCACCTGCGGCAAGGATCACTCCGGCCAATTGCCCGCTTTCCCGATAGGCGGCCAGCGTCATCAGCTCTTTCGGGTCAGGCCGTTTGGCAAGTGTCGCGCTGCGGCCATAAAGCAGGATAGTGCCAAGGCTATAGGCTGAAAACAACAGGATCAGAATGGCGACCAAAGCCGCCACACTTGCGCCCTGAGGCAATGAGAATAGCAGGGGAAATCCGACCGCCAGACCCGCCATGGCCATGGCCGCGAACAGAACCTGCGCACCTGGCCAACGGTCTATGGCCCAGCCGATCAGTGGATCCTGCACCAGATCGATCAGGCGGATCGCCAGAAGTACCGTGCCGATCGTGGCCAGTCCAATGCCCAGATTGACAGCCGCAAACCGAGGCAAATGTATGTACAGCGGGATACCGGCCGCAGCAAGCATCAGCGCATACAGGCTGACCCGCGGATAAAGCATCATTTCCCCAACAGCGACTGGGTGAAAGCGGCAGAGCGCGTGTTGTCCCCAACGAAGATCGACATAAAGCTGCGTGTGATCCCCGGGTAAGCCATCGTGCATGTCTTGCGACCGTTCAGCCAGAAGCTCACTTTGTCCGGGCCCTGGGACACGGCCAGAAAGGTGTCGCCTTTGCTGACGGCGTCGAAACAACCATCCAGCTGTTGCCGAACCGGGGCGGCGCGTCCGATGCGTTTCATTTCATCCAGTGTCGAGTTCACGAGCGCCTTCTTTGTCAGGTTCCGCCGATAACGCAGTTCCAGGCCAAAATCTCTGCTCCAGCTGAGCGGCGCCCCACCTCGCGTGAACAGTTGCGCGTCATACAGAGGAAAGCCCAGGTACCGGAAGGTCGCCGCGCCGCGCGTCTGAGCATTGTCCAGAACACCAAAGACCGGAGAGGCCGCCAGCCCGCCCGGGGCAAGCATTGCAACGGACAACAGCGCGGCACGCCAGCTGTTATGCGTCGGTTGAAACAGGGATGGCAGCTTCTTCAGGAACGCCATGTTCAGCTCCGGGTGTTTGCGAGTTTCCTTTGATCAGCCCGACAACATGCATTGCGCTGGCAATCCCGTCTTCATGGAACCCATGTCGATTGTAGGCTCCGGCAAACCATGTCCGGTTTTGCCCCTGCATGTTTCGGATCTGCGCCTGCGCCTTTATGGCGGCCTTGTCGAAGACCGGATGCGCGAATTCCACCTGATCATAGATCTTGTCGTCGGCGATTTCGGTCGGCGCATTCAGCGTAACGAACAGAGGATCGCTATCAGGAATGTTCTGAAGCCGGTTCATCCAGTATGTCACGCCTACCTGTCCGGCTTGCGACCGGTAGGTCCAGCTGGACCAGCATGCGCGCCGACGCGGCATCTGGGCGGGGTCGCAGTGAAGCGTTGCGACATTCGGCTGATACCGGATCGCGCCCAGGGCAGCCTTCTCTGATGCAGTGGCGCCCTGGCCCAGAACGGCAAGTGACTGATCCGAATGGGTGGCCAGTACCACCTCGTCAAACAGGTCCGAGACACCCTGGCTGTGAATTGTAACTCCCAGATCGCTGCGCTGAATGTGATCAACCGGTGCGGCCAGGCGGATCTCACAGCCACGCGCACGCAGTGCGGCATCGATCCGGCGGACATATTCGATGCTTCCGCCCGTGACTGTGTACCATTGATGCTGATTGGCGCGGCCAGAGGCCAAAAGTGCGTGGTTGCGGAAAAACTGAACCAGTGAACGGGCCGGGAACTGGTCGACGAACTCGACCGGGGTGGACCAGATCGCGCCACACATTGGCATCAGATAGTTGTGGCGGAACCAGTGACCCAGGCGCAACTGGTCAACCAGTTCGCCAATTGTGGTGTCGTCATCCTTGGCCGCATCGGGTGCTTCTTTGCCAAAGCGCAAAATGTCCGCAATCATCTTGTAATAGGCAGGGCGTGTCAGGTTACGTTTCTGCGCCGTCAAGGTTCGCAGGTTGTTCAGCCCGTACTCGATCCGGCCGTTGTCGATGGTTGCCCCGAAACTCATCTCGCTTTTGCTGACGGGAACGTTCAGTTCATCGAACAGGCGCGTCAGATGCGGGTAGGTGACGTAGTTGAATACAATGAACCCGGTGTCGACGGGCTGGTCGCCGTTCCTTCCAGCCATAACCGTTCGGGCGTGACCACCCAGCCGGGGCTCGGCCTCGAACACGGTTACGTCGTTGTCTTCGGAAAGGTAATAGGCTGCAGAGAGGCCTGAAATGCCTGCGCCGATGACTGCGATTTTCTTGCGTACACGCGGGGTTTCGTCGAACATTCCATCCTCGTTATGCGTTATTTACTGAGATACGCGGGGCCAAAGACAGTGGATCAATAAAAAGCAATGCTTTGCTGTATCTTAGCATCCCAAGGCCGTTTGAGGTGGCATCCCCAGGTCCGGACGGTGGGTGATCCTTTCGGGTCACCGGTGCGTAAAACGACTGTCACAACCGGAATGAAAAGGCATGATCGATTTTGATGGAAAGACCTACTGGATCATTGGCGCAAGTGAAGGGCTGGGCCGCTCGCTGGCCGAGGCGCTGAGCAACAAAGGGGCGCATCTGGTCCTGTCCGCCCGCAACGCCGAACGTCTGAAAGAAATCTGCGGGTCGCTGCCCAATGCGCGCGCCGTTCCATTTGATGTCGCGGACCTTGAGGCGGTTCGCCGTGCGCGGCAACAGGTCGGAGAGGTTGACGGACTGGTTTACAATGCCGGCATCTATGAGCCGATGCCCGCAAAACACTGGGATACCGAGGCCGTTCTCGCGATGAATGACGTGAATTTCACGGGTGCCCTGCGGGTTCTTGGCGAAACAGTGCCGGGCTTTGTTCAGGCTGGTCGCGGGGATATCACGCTGATCGGGTCGTTGTCGGGTTATCGTGGGTTACCGGCGGCGATTGGTTACGCCGCCAGCAAGGCGGCGCTGATTTCATTGGCGGAATCCATGCGGCTTGATCTTGCCGGCACCGGTGTGACTGTGCGCATCGTCAACCCCGGTTTCATCAAGACCCGGCTGACCGAGAAGAACAAATTCAAGATGCCGATGCTGATGACGCCGGAAGATGCGGCAAACCGTGTGGTCAAGGCGATGTCGCGACGCCGGTTTCGCACCGATTTTCCGGCTCCGTTTTCGTGGCTGGTCCGGTTGTTTGATTATCTGCCGGACTTTCTGGTGTTTCGCGGCAGGTAGTATCAGCCGAACTGCCCCTGACAGAACCAGCCCGCCGACAGGGTGCCGCCATGGCCGTAAAACAGCCAAAGCCGCTCACCCTGTTCCGTCACCACCACCCAGTAATCGCGCACCCCGCTGCGCCAGTTGGGATCGTCCAGCCACCACTCGGGCGCGATGCGTTCCGGACCGGTGGCCTGCGCCAGCTGCCAGTCCCGCCCGCGCCAGCGAAAGGCACCGGGCACTTCTGGGGTTTCCGGGGCCATTACCGGTTCGGGTTGCCACATCTGCAAAGGCCGGGGGCGTGGCGGGACGGGCCAGTTGCGGGCGGGTTCCGACCACGCGGCGGCCAGGGTCTGAGCCGTTTTCTCGGGAATGTGAGACGCCGCCGGGTGGCGCCGTGTGATCGCCTCCAGACCCACCCGCGCGCCCAGTTTTCCGATCAGGTCTTCGACGGCTCTGTTGCCCTCCAGCCGTTCGCGGGCCGCGCGGCTGGCTTCGGCATGGCCGGTTCGGGTCCGGGCGTGGATGGGCTCGGACTGAACCGCCTCAAGTCGCAGCATGTCGATGCCATAACCTGCGTCGATCTTGTCGATTTTCATCTCTAACAAAGGGCGAATACGGTGTTTGTCATAGGTTGGGCGAGCCAGACCGACCTCGATGATCTCGGCCGCCTGATCCGCACGATGCGCTTCGAGCCGTAGGGTACGGACGCCGCGGCCCTTCTCTTCCAATCTGGCGCAGAGCGTGGGCAAAACCCGGTCGATGGCGGCCATCACGTCCTCGACCAATCCGATCGGGTTGGGCAGGGTCATCCGCACCGCAAAGTGATGCGGCGGACGGGCGGGCGAGACCGGCTCGGGGGCGCTGCCCATCGCCTGATCCAGCCGCAGCACCAGCCCCCGCCCGAACCGCCGCGCCAGAGAGGCGCGGGGCTGGCCCAGCAGATCGCCGATCCGGCGCAGGCCCAGCCGGTTCAGCTGCGCCACCACCTGATCCTCGAGCCTCAACGCTGCGATGGGCAGGGGGCTGAGCGCGCCATAGGATTGCCCCGGCGCTGCGATCCGTGCGCCGCCACCCAGTGCCATCACTTGCGGCGCGGCCCCGCCTTTGGTCCAGTGCCGCCGCTTGCCTGCGCGGGCGCGCGTGGCGCGGGCCTCCTGGCTGATGGCGTCACCGTTGCGGTCGGACGTGGCCTCTTGCCCGGCATAGCGCGCCAAGGCCCAGGCTGCCCCCAACGTATCTGCGATGCCCATCTGCACGCTCAGCCCCATATCGGCGCAGTCGGTCTCGATCACGCTCAGCAACGCTTCTTCGCCACCGAACAGATGTGCGCAGCCCGACAGGTCGACAATCAGCCCGTCCGGTGATTCCTCGGCCACCCAAGGGCTGAACTTGCCCACCCAGCGACGCAACGCGGTCAGAAACGCGGCCTCGGCCGGGGCATTGCGGGGGCGTGTCACAAGTGCTGCACACATGGCATGGGCGTCGCGCACCGGCTGACCCACGCGCAGACCGGCGGCCTGGGCTTCGGCGTTCAGCGAGGTGACGACCTGCATGTTCGATTGCTCGGTCACCACGGCCAAAGGCCCATCCTGCAGGCCCCGCGCGGCGCGGACCAGCCGTTCAGCCCCCAGACGGGGGAACCACAGCGAAAGTATTCGGCGTTTGGGCATCGGCAGACATCAAAGTGTTCTCATTTTGTTCTTATCTGAGAATCGATGCCAGAGTCGAGTCCGACCCCTAGCCGCAGGCCAGCCGCTGAACGATCCCGGCCCCGTTCACGTAAACGTTCAGTCGGTCGATGCGGTAATCCTGTGTGGCGATGTCATCCGGGCCCAGTACACGGGCTCGCTCGGGCAGGTCCGCCTGAATGCTCGAGACCGGCTGGCCAACGGAATCGGCAAAGGATTCCCCCTTGCAAAAGGCCAGTTCCACCGAAGCGGCTTGGGGGGTGGCGGCGACATCTTCGGGAATGCTGGTGTCGGTACAGGCTGCCAGAAGGATCACAAGCGGGATTAATCGAAGCATTGGCGTTCCTCTTTCTGACAATGTCGTTTCTGCAATATCAAACAATTAGCCAATTTGCCATCAAAGCGCAGTTGAAAACGCTCTGCAATTGACGCAGGGTCGGGGCAATTTAAGACAGGGAGACAAACACCATGCGTACCCGTGCCGCCGTTGCCGTTCAGGCGGGCAAACCTTTGGAAGTGATGGACGTGAACCTTGAAGGCCCCAAGGCGGGCGAGGTTCTGGTTGAAATCAAAGCCACCGGCATCTGCCATACAGACGAATTCACCCTTTCAGGTGCTGACCCCGAAGGCCTGTTCCCGGCCATTCTGGGCCACGAAGGCGCAGGTGTTGTGGTCGAGGTTGGTCCGGGTGTGACCAGCCTGAAGCCGGGCGACCACGTGATCCCGCTTTACACTCCGGAATGTCGTGAGTGTGAATACTGTCTGCATCCCAAAACAAACCTGTGCCAGGCGATCCGCAGCACGCAAGGTCAGGGCCTGATGCCCGACGGCACCTCGCGCTTTTCGACGCTGGATGGCGATCCGATCCTGCACTACATGGGCTGTTCGACCTTCTCGAACCACACGGTTCTGCCGGAAATCGCGCTGGCCAAGGTGCGCGAGGACGCACCCTTCGACAAGATCTGTTATATCGGCTGTGGTGTGACCACCGGCATCGGCGCGGTGATCAACACTGCCAAGGTCGAAATCGGCAGCCGTGCCATCGTGTTCGGTCTGGGCGGTATCGGCCTGAACGTGATTCAGGGCCTGCGTCTGGCCGGAGCGGATCAGATCGTCGGCGTCGACCTGAACCCGTCCAAGGTCGAGATGGCCACGAAGTTCGGCATGACCGATTTCGTGAACCCGAAAGAGGTCGAAGGCGATCTGGTCCCCTATCTGGTCAACCTGACCAAGGGCGGTGCGGACTACACCTTCGACGCCACCGGCAATGTCGGCGTGATGCGCGCAGCACTGGAATCGGCGCATAAGGGCTGGGGTGAGTCGATCATCATCGGCGTGGCGCCCGCGGGGGCCGAAATCTCGACCCGTCCGTTCCAACTGGTCACTGGTCGTTCATGGCGCGGCACCGCCTTTGGTGGCGCCCGTGGCCGGACCGACGTGCCCAAGATCGTCGATTGGTACATGGAAGGTAAGATCGAGATCGACCCGATGATCACCCACACCATGGGGCTGGATGACATCAACCACGGCTTCGACCTGATGCATAAGGGTGAGAGTATCCGGTCGGTCGTAGTTTACTGATCAGATTAAAAATAATCACGGGGCGGGCATTTTCCCGCCTCTTTTCGTTCATACATTCCTCACTACGAATTGATTTGTGAGTTGAGGAATTGAAGTGACGACAGGGAGTACGGACCGGCTGGCGGTTTTGATTGATGCGGAGAATGTTCCGGCAAAGCATGTTGTCGAGATTTTCGAGGAAGTCGCTACATTGGGTGAAGCCAGTCTGCGCCGGATCTACGGAGATTTCTCGGGTGACGCTCCACAGGGATGGAGCGCAGAGAAACTGGCGAAATACGCCATCGTTCCTCATCAGCAGTTCGCCAACACTACTAGGAAGAATGCCGGAGACATCGCCCTGGTGATAGATGCGATGGACATTTTACATTCGGGCCGGTTCGACGGGTTCGTTCTAGTATCCTCGGACAGCGATTTCACGCGGCTTGCCAGTCGCATCCGTGAACAGGGGTTGAGCGTGTTCGGGATTGGCGAGGAGAAGGCACCTTGGGCATTCAAGGCAGCGTGCAACCGCTACATTTCAATCGAAAACATCAAGAAGGATGAACCGCAGGCTGCGAGCGACACCAAGGGAAAGAATTTGGCGCCAATAAAGGAAATCAACCACGCCTCTCAACTCATTCGGAATGTTGTGCTCAAATCTGCAGAACCCGACGGATGGGCTGAGCTTGGCTGGCTCGGAAATCAACTGCTCAAGAATTACCCCTCTTTCGACACGCGATCATACGGGTTCGGACGCTTGAGTGATCTTGTTCGCGCGACAGGAAAATTTGAAGAGGCAGGCGTAAACGGAGGCCTGAAGATCAGGCCCAACGACAGGTAAAGATTCATGTGCGCGGTGGCGCTACTCCCCCGGTCTCGACGCCCCCGTATCCGACCTTGGCGATCGGACCCGCAGAACGGGTGTGTTAGCCGAAGTGGTATTGGACCGGCTTTCGCGCCAGACCACAAAAACGCCTGATGCAATGATGATGCTGGCGCCGACAGCGACCCAGCCGTCGGGCTGTTCGCCAAAGAACGCCATTCCGAATATCGTGGCCCAGATGATCTGGCTGTACTGGCTGGGTGCAACCACCCCTGCAGGTGCTGAACGATAGGCCATGATGATCAGATGTTGCGCGATCACCGAGAAAACGCCGACAAGGGCCATCATCGCCAGGTGCAGCAGCGATGGAGGCAGATACACCGCCGGTTGGGCGAGGCTCATCACAACGATGGCCAGCAGCATAGGGTAGAGGATCAGAACGGCCGAGCGTTCTTCGTTTCCGATCTTGCGTACCAGGACCGAGGCAAAGGCGCTGCAGAAGGCGGCCGTCAGGGCGGCCAGATGGCCCAGCGTGATATCCGTTGTGCCCGGGCGCAGAACGATCAGCACGCCGATCAGGCCCACGCCGACCGCGGCCCAGCGTTGCGCGCGAACCACCTCGCCCAGAATCGGAATCGACAGGACCGTGACGATCAGCGGGAAGGAAAACAGCAGCGAATAGACCTCGGCCAGCGGGAGGACCGAGAAGGCATAGAACGCGCAGGACATGGCCGTGACCATCAGTCCGGACCGCAGCAGGACCAGCCATGGATGATGGGGTAGAAAGTTTCCTGTCGTCCGGTCGGTCAGGATCGTGACCGCCATGGGGACAAAGGAAAACAGCGTGGCGAAAAAGATGATCTGCATCACCGAATAGGTGCCGCCCAGGACCTTGATCAGCGCGTCATGGCTGGCAAAGACCGCAAAGCCCAGAAACGCGTAGCCAAGTCCCCGAAGGGTGGAGTTTTGAGTGCTCATCAGTTGGCCTCGGGTCGTGGGTCGGTGTGGTTGCGATCGACGCGGCAGCCCGGATGAATTCTCGGGCTGGCTTTTCCTTTGACTAAACACATTTTCCGGGGGCGGATAGCCCCTATTTTACCGCTAACATGGCAAAGCCGCCATGATCGGAGGTCATTGCAGGATCGGCGGCGCGTCCTTGGGCTGGCGTGCCGATTGCACTCCGGCCTTCATCCCCACGCCGATGCGACGAGCCAATGCGACCCACGGCGTGGCGGTTTCAGGCGGTAGCGTTTGGGTGGCGACTTCTTCGAACAGGTCGAGCCAGCGGGCGAAAAGTTCGGGTTTCACATCGGGTCGTTCGATATGGACTCGCTGCGGGTTACCGTCATAGCTGCGCTCGAACAGGATGGCATTGCGCCAGAAGGCGGCGATCTTTTCCTCGTGCGCGGGCCAGTCGTCGACATGGTTGGCAAAGACCGGGCCAAGCACGGCATCCTCGCGCACACGTGCATAGAAAGCGCGGACTTGCGCGTTGATCTGGTCCGGTGTCGCCGGAAAGCGTGGGGGCAGGGTGGGGCGGGTCATGACGATCCTGGGATTCGACTCTGTTCTTGGGCAATATCCGGTTATCTGGTCAGGCTACAGGGGTGGTTTTGTCGCGCTGGCCCGGCGTCAGCAGGTGCCGCAGCAAGGCCACCGGATGCGCCTTGAGGCTGAGACGGGTGGCGACGTAGTCCTCGACCACCTGCTCGCCCAATGTCATCTGTGGCAGGTAGGCTTCGGGCTCATCCAGCGCCTCACCTTCCAGATCCTGCGAGAACAGCGGCAAGGGTTTGGCGGTCGCAATCGCCTTGGCTTGCCACAGCGCTTCGCGCCGGGTCAGATCGCAGGCGGCGAAGGCGTCGGCCTCGGCCAGGCGTTCGATCACCGAGGGGCCAAGGCCCGCACGACGCCAGACATCGTCGACCTGATGATAGCCATTGCCGCGCGCGGCGGTGAGCCAACTGGCGTCTTCCTCGCTGAGCCCCTTGATCTGGCGGAACCCCAGCCGCAGGGCCAACCCACCATGGCCATCGGGTTCCATCACATTGTCCCAGAAACTGGCATTGATGCAGACCGGGCGGACCTGAACCCCGTGCTCGCGCGCATCACGCACGATCTGGGCCGGGGCATAGAATCCCATCGGCTGCGAGTTCAGCAGCGCGCAGGCGAAAATGCCCGGATGGTGGCATTTGATCCAGGCCGAAGCATAGACCAGCAGCGCAAAGCTGGCCGCGTGGCTTTCGGGGAAGCCGTATGAGCCGAAGCCTTCGATCTGCGAGAAGCAGCGTTCGGCAAAATCATCCTCATAGCCGTTGCGCTTCATGCCGCGCAGAAACAGGGCGCGGAATTCACTGACATTGCCATGTTTCTTGAATGTTGCCAGTGAACGGCGCAATCGGTCAGCCTGTTCCGGGGTGAAACCCGCGCCCACGATGGCGATCTGCATCGCCTGTTCCTGAAACAGCGGCACGCCCATGGTCTTGCCCAGCACCTCACCCAACGCATCAGACGGGAAAACAACCGGCTCTTCGCCATTCCGCCGCCGGATATAGGGATGGACCATGTCGCCCTGAATGGGGCCGGGGCGGATGATGGCGACCTCGATCACCAGATCATAAAATTTGCGCGGCTTCATCCGCGGCAGAAAGTTCATCTGCGCCCGGCTTTCCACCTGAAACACGCCCACACTGTCGGCCACACACAGCATGTCATAAACCGCCGGGTCTTCGGGCGGCAGGGTGGCTAATGTGTAATCGGTCTGATGATGCTGCCCGATCAGATCAAACGCCTTGCGGATACAGGTCAGCATCCCGAGGCTGAGCACATCGACCTTTAGGATGCCCAGGCTGTCGATATCATCCTTATCCCAGCAGATAACCGTACGGCCTTCCATGGTGGCGTTTTCGATGGGGACAAGTTCGTCCAGCCGCCCCTCGGTAATGATGAAACCGCCCACGTGCTGTGACAGGTGGCGGGGGAAGCCATCGATCTCATATACCAACATTAGAGTCTGTTTTAGCCGTCGATCTTCGGGATCGAGGCCGATTTCGCGCATCCGGTGCGCCTCGAGCCCTGCAGCCGAGAAGAATCCCCAGAGCTGTGACGAGAGCGCAGATATGGTGTCTTCGGTCAGGCCCATGGCGCGGCCGACCTCGCGTATGGCGCGCTTGCCGCGATAATGCACGACCGTCGCGCAGAGGCCTGCGCGTTCGCGGCCATAGCGGTCATATATGTGCTGAATCACCTCTTCACGGCGTTCATGTTCGAAATCCACGTCGATATCGGGTGGCTCATCGCGAGCTTCCGAGACAAAACGTTCGAAGACCATTGTGCCCATCTCGGGGCTGACTTCGGTGATGCCGAGGCAGAAACAGACCACCGAATTGGCCGCAGACCCGCGCCCCTGGCAGAGGATGCCGCGGGAGCGGGCGAAATGGACGATGTCGCGGACGGTCAGAAAATAGGGTTCGTATTTCAGCTTGCCGATCAGGGTGAGCTCATGCGCCAGCATATTTTGCGCCTTCTTCGACGCGCCTGCCGGATAGCGCCATTTCAGCCCTTCATGTGCCAGACGGTGCAGGCGCTGGGTCGGGGTTTCCTGTTCGCTGCCCTCACTGGGATATTCATAGCGCAACTCATCCAGCGAGAAGGTGAGTTGCTCGCTGAGTGCATGGGCGCGGGCGACGGCGCCCTCATAGCCTTTGAAGATCCGCAGCATCTCGGCCTCGGATCGCAGGCGCTGTTCCCCGTTGGCCAGCGCATCGCGGCCCAGTTCGTCGACCTTGCGGCGCAGGCGGATGGCGGTCACCACATCGGCCAGCTTGCGGCGTGCACCGTGATGCATCATCGGTGTGGCGCTGGCAAGTGTGGGGAGGTCAAGTTGCTTGGATTTAGTCTCTAACACAGAGAAATATGCGCTATCCGCGCCATCATATCGGGGGTGCATCAACAGGTGTATGCGCCCGGCAAAGCGGCGCGTCAGCTGTTGTGCCTGTGTCCGCCATGCGTTCGCGCCGCCCCGGGACCGGATCGCCAGTGGCCAGAGCAGCAGGTGGAGACCGTCGGAGAACTCCAGAAGGTCTGACAGATGCAGGATGCAGTCGCCCTTTTCGGCGCGCAGGCGACCTGCCGACAGGATACGGCACAGGTTGGCCCAACCCTGCCGGTTCAGGGGCAGGGCGGTGACGGTGGGCGCGTCAGTGAAAATCAGCCGCGCCGCCGGGATCAGGCGCGGCACTGCATGGACCTGATAAGAGGGCGGTTTGGGGATGTGATCGGGGCAGGGCGGGCCGATCGAGGTGTTCTGCGCCTCCCAGTCCAGCCGTTCACGCACCTTGCGGGCGATCTCGCGTCCCTGCGTGTGGGCGCGGACGATGCCGGCGACCGAGTTGTCATCGGCAATCGCGATGGTGGACAGGCCCAGGGTGACGGCACGTTCCATGTACTCCTCGGGGTGCGAAGCCCCGGTGAGGAAGGTGAAATTCGATGTGATCGACAGTTCGGCATACATGGCGATTCCATATTATATTCACGTTTTGTTCTTTTTCGAGTCCTTTGCGCAGGAAACGGGTCGCCTGGGCTTGAGGTCACGGGCATGGTTGCCAAAAGGAGAACCGAAATGTTCAAAATCACCGCATTACCGACCGAAGATGTACGCGCCCTTCAGAAAGGAGGACCGGATGCCTATGGCGCCACCCCGGAACGTGTAGTTTCCACCGGGGCTGGGAATCCCTGCCGACACTGCCTGCAGAACATTCCTGAGGGCGAAGAAATGCTGATATTGGCACATCGGCCTTTTTTAGAGACACATCCCTACGCCGAAACCGGCCCGATCTTCTTATGTGCCGCCCCTTGCGAGCAGTACGGGGGTGAAGCGCTGCCCGAGATTCTGACCACATCGCCCGACTATCTGATCAAGGGCTACGGGCAGGACGACCGGATCGTCTATGGCACCGGCGCGATCACTGCAACGGATCAGATCAGCGAAAAAGTCAGGGAGATTTTCACCCGCCCGGACGTTGCATATATCCACGTCCGGTCTGCACGAAACAACTGCTATCAGGCGCGGATAGACCGGGCCTAAAGCTTGACCCGGTGCATGCCCCGGCGCGGCTGGTCCTGATCGGCAGCCGGGGGATCATCCGTGCGGCTGGACGTCAGCGCGAGGAACACATCCTCGAGATCGGCCTCTTCGGTACGGACATCGCGGATACGAATATTGGCCGCGCGCACCGATTCCAGAACCTGTTCGGCGCTGGTCTGGGCGCTTCGATACTGAAGGACAAGGTTGCCATCTTCGCGCAGCGTGGCCTCAACCCCCGGCGTCGCGGGCAGGTCGGCGACCGGGTTGTCCGGCACAATCACCATGGTGCGGCTGTCCATACGGCCCAGCAGGTTCGCGGTGCTGTCCTGCGCGATCTTTTCGCCATGGTTGATGATGGCGATCTCGTCACACATCTCCTGCGCTTCTTCCAGGTAGTGCGTGGTCAGGATAATGGTCATGCCCTGCTCGTTCAGCTTTCGAACATTGGCCCAAAGCATCTGGCGCAGTTCGATATCCACGCCCGCCGTCGGTTCATCCAAAACCAGAATCCTGGGGTGGTGGACCAGTGCCTTAGCCAGCAACAACCGCCGCCGCATACCACCCGACAGGGTGCGGGCGTAGGCTTCGGCCTTGTCGCTCAGGCCAACCAGTTCGAGGATCTCATCGCTGCGGCGCTGCGCCCTGGGCACGCCATATAGACCTGCCTGAACCTCCAAAGCGCCGCGTGGTGTGAAGAAGGGGTCAAGGTTCAATTCCTGCGGCATCACGCCGATGGCCGCCCGCGACTGGCGGGGATGCTGATCCTGATCAAAGCCCCAGATCGACACGTTGCCCGCGGATTTTATCACCAACCCGGCCAGAATATTGATCAGGGTGGACTTCCCGGCCCCGTTCGGTCCCAGCAGACCAAAAACCGATCCACGCGGAACCGTAAGATCAATACCTTTCAGCGCCTGCTTTTCGGGCTGGCCCTTGCCGCCGCGATAGGTCTTGCGCAACCCTTCGATCCTGATTGCCGCATCGCTCATGTGGCTCTTGCCCCCGGTTTGCTCATCGCTCATAAACGCACCTAATACATGCCCGCGAGGCCGACAACCGAAGAAGGATCGCCAGCCGTGACCATCGAAGCGCCGGAAACCAAGATCGTCGAAACCGCTCGTGTCGCCTGCGATGGCGGCGAGGGGGCATTGGGCCATCCGCGCGTCTGGTTGCAGATCCCCGAGGATACCGGCTGGGTTGAATGCCCCTATTGCGACTGCAAATACGTGCTGTCTGGCAGCGAGGCATCAAGCTGACAGCGTGACACGTGCCGCGCGGAACGGAGGCCGGATGCTTTGTGCAGTACAGCTTTTGCACCTGTCGGATCAGGAGCCCTTGGCAAAAGGCGGCCACAGAAACGTATACGCGTATCCGGGCCAGCCTGACCTGTTGATCAAGGTAACGCGCCCGCGAACACGTCGAAACCGTTCCTTTTCCAAGCGGTTGATCAGGCGGATCATGCCGGACACCGCATATCGCAACGCCCTGAAAGAGATCGAGTGTGAGCTGAAAGCCGCGTTGAAAAGCGGTGAGGACATTGCGCAACTGCCTTTGGCGCGGTCGTTTGGCGTCGTACAGACGGATGTCGGGCCGGGGGTTGTGGTGGAGCGTGTTCAATCCGAAGACTCCAAACTGGCAAAACATCTGTTGTGGATGTGTGAGCAGCACAAGCTGACCGAGGAAGTCTTGGCCGACCTCAATCGATTTGTTCAAAAGCTGTTCGAATATCAGATCGTGGGGCGCGATATCCACGAACAGAACATCGTCTACGGGCTGCGTGGTCAGGTCCGCATGTTTCTTTTGATTGATGGGTACGGGGAACGTAACCTCATTCCCTTGCGCACGCTGAACCGCCGATTGAATGATCGCTCGCTGAACAAGCAGATGCAGATGATCGCAGATCGCACGGGGTTGCGTTGGGACAAGGCACGCAGGGCATTCAGCACAGCGTAGGTCGACATATTTGCGCCAGATAGATCGCCTTCTTGACTGGCCACCCGAGCGCCCCTGTGGCAGAACCATCCCTGACCGACAGGGAGAGCGCGCATGAGCAATTTCGGAAAAGGGTGTCACCTGCATCTGATCGATGGATCGGCCTTTATTTTCAGGGCTTACCACGCGCTGCCGCCGCTGACGCGGAAATCCGATGGCTTGCCGATCGGTGCTGTGTCGGGCTTTTGCAACATGCTGCAGAAATATGTGGAAGGGAACGCCGGGCCGGATGCGCCGACTCATGTGGCGGTGATCTTCGACAAGGGTTCGCACACGTTCCGGAATGATCTTTATGATCAGTACAAGGCCAACCGCGAGGCAATGCCCGAAGACCTGCGCCCGCAGATGCCTCTGACCCGTGAAGCGACGCGCGCCTTCAATATCGCTTGCAAGGAACTGGAGGGTTATGAGGCGGATGACATCATCGCAACGCTGGCCGTTCAGGCGCGTGCGGCGGGGGGCCGTGTGACCATCGTCAGCTCTGACAAGGACCTGATGCAACTAGTCGGTGACGGGGTCGAGATGCTTGATGCGATGAAAAACAAGCGTATCGACCGCGACGGCGTAGTCGAAAAATTCGGCGTCGGGCCCGAGCGCGTGGTGGATGTGCAGGCGCTGGCCGGGGATTCGGTCGACAACGTACCAGGCGCGCCGGGGATCGGGGTCAAGACCGCGGCGCTGCTGATCAACGAATACGGTGATCTGGAAACCCTGCTGGACCGGGCCGAAGAGATCAAACAACCCAAACGCCGCCAGACCCTGATCGAGAAGCGTGACCAGATCGAGTTGTCGAAGAAACTGGTGCAACTGGACGAAAACACGCCGCTGGATTTCTCGCTGGACGATCTGGAGGTGAAGGACCCGGATGCCGAAACTCTGCTGGGTTTTCTGGCCGAGATGGAGTTTCGGACGCTTACCAAGCGTATTGCTGACAAGCTGGGGGCCGAGGCTCCGGTCATCGCTGATGCGCCCGCGCCTGCCGCCGAGGTTGAGGAAGCCGAAGCGGTTCCGTTCGATGCGTCGAAATACGAATGCGTCAGGGACGCAGGCGCGCTTCTGAAATGGATCGATCAAGGCTATGAACGCGGCTGGGTCGCCGTGGACACCGAAACCACCGGCCTCAATGAAATGATTGCCGGTCTGGTTGGCATATCGCTGTGCATAGAGGCGGGCGAGGCCTGTTACATTCCGCTGACGCACCGCGATGGATCCGCTGATGATCTGTTCGGTTCGGATGCACTGGCCGAGGGACAGATGCCGCTGGATGAGGCTCTGACCCTGCTGAAACCGATGCTCGAGGACCCCTCGATCCTGAAAATCGGGCAGAACATGAAATACGATGCCAAGATCTTTGCGCGCTATGGTGTCAACGTTTCGCCGATCGATGACACGATGCTGATGTCCTACTCCATGCATGGCGGAGAGCACGGTCATGGTATGGATACGCTGTCCGAACGGTATCTGAGCCACACACCGATCCCGATCAAACCGCTGCTGGGGTCCGGAAAATCGGCGATTACCTTTGACAAGGTGCCGATTGACGAGGCGACGGCTTATGCCGCCGAGGATGCGGACATAACCTTGCGCCTGTGGAAGCTGTTCAAGCCGCAACTGCATCAGGTTCAGGTGACGACGGTTTATGAAACGCTGGAACGCCCGCTGGTCCCGGTATTGGCCGAAATGGAAATGCATGGAATCAAGGTCGACCGCGATGTTCTGAGCCGAATGTCCAATGCATTTGCACAGAAAATGGCCGGGTTAGAGGCTGATATTCACGAACTGGCGGGAGAGAATTTCAACGTCGGTTCTCCTGCCCAGCTGGGCGAAATCCTGTTCGACAAGATGGGGCTTGAGGGCGGCAAAAAGGGCAAGACCGGGAAGTATTCGACTGGGGCCGATATTCTGGAGGATCTCGCGACCGAGCACGAGTTGCCGCGCCGGGTGTTGGACTGGCGGCAGTTGTCCAAACTGAAATCGACCTACACCGACGCGCTGCAAACCCATATCAACCCGGATACAGGCCGGGTGCATACGTCATATTCGATCACCGGGGCCAATACGGGTCGTCTGGCCTCGACCGATCCGAACCTGCAGAACATTCCGGTGCGGACCGAGGAAGGGCGGCGCATTCGCGAGGCGTTCATCGCCGAGCCCGGAAATGTGATGGTCAGCCTCGATTATAGTCAGATCGAACTGCGGATTCTGGCGCATATTGCCGATATCCCCGCCTTGAAACAGGCGTTTTCTGATGGGCTGGACATTCACGCCATGACCGCGTCCGAAATGTTCGACGTGCCGCTGGACGAAATGACACCGGATATTCGCCGTCAGGCCAAGGCGATCAACTTTGGCGTGATCTACGGCATCTCGGGCTTTGGTCTGGCCCGCAATCTGCGTATCCCAAGGGCCGAGGCGCAGGGGTTTATCGACCGCTATTTCGAACGCTTCCCCGGGATACGGAAATACATGGATGACACGGTCGCTTTTGCCAAAGAGCATGGCTACGTTCAGACCTTGTTCGGGCGCAAAATCCATACGCCCGAGATCAACGCCAAAGGGCCGCATGCCGGGTTTTCGCGCCGCGCGGCGATCAATGCGCCGATTCAGGGCACGGCGGCGGACGTAATCCGCCGCGCTATGGTGCGGATGCCGGAAGCGATCAGGGGGTTGCCGGCCAAGATGCTACTGCAGGTGCATGACGAATTGTTGTTCGAAGTGGCCGAAGACGCTGTGGACGAAACGATCCGTATCGCGCGCGATGTGATGGAAGGCGCGTCCGATCCCGCGGTCAGGCTGGATGTCAAACTGGTTGTCGATGCAGGGAAGGGCGCCAACTGGGCCGAGGCGCACTAACCCGGGGAACGCGCCGCGCATCAGGCCCGGCGGGCCATCTTTGCGGCGGGTCAGGCTTCGGGCCTGACCAGTCGTTCTACCAGCCGTTTCACTGCGGGACCAAGCAGCAGGATCACGGTAAAGGCGATTGGCCAGCAAAACATCCAGGATGCGATCCAGTCGCTCAGTGTGCCCGGCCCAAACCCCACCGCCTTGACCGTGGCAATGCCGGTCACCATGCAGGACATCAGACCAGACATGATAAGTCCGTACATGGCATGAGCGTAACGAGCGGGTATCATCCGGTTATCCTGTCAGTTGATTGCCCCCCATGTGTGGCATTTCAGGCCTGAATTCCAGTACCCCATCCCTGCATCCAGCCCAGCGAGGCTGCGGTTCGGTCGGTTGACGGGGTGTATTCGGCGCTGACCCACCCGGTATAGCCGCAGCGATCCATGGCATCGAAAAGCGCAGGAAAATCCGTGTCACCGCGCCCCGGTTCAGCGCGGTCTGGGGCCGCACCGATCTGTGCATGAGTGACAAGGGGGTGAAAACGGTCCCAGATGGCAAGCGCATCACCGTGGATCATTTCTGCGTGAAAGCTGTCATATTGCAGGCCGAGATTTGGGCGATCCACGCGGTCCAGCACATTGGCGGCCAGATCATAGTCATTCAGAAAATATCCGGGTTGCGACGTCGTATTCAGCGGTTCGATCGTGAATTTCTGCGTGGGCGCGAAATCAGCGGCCCATTGAAGATTTCGCACAAAGGTCTCAAACGCTGCTGAGCCTTCTGCATAGCCGGACATGATGTGCATCTGACCCGCGCGCAGCACCTGCGCATATCTCAGGACCCGGCGGATATCGGTCTGAAAGCGGGCCTCGCCGCCCAGAACGGCGGCATAGCCGGGCTGACCGCCCGTGTAGTTGGGCGGTGGGGCGTTGATCAGCAACAGCTCAAGCCCGTTTTCCAGCAGGGCGCGGCTGGTTTCACGGGCCGCGAGATCGTATGGAAACAGTATCTCCACGGCCGAAAACCCGGCACGCGCGGCCGCCTCGAACCTGTCCAGATAGGGAAGTTCGGCAAACAGAAGCGAGATATTTGCGGCAAATCTTGGCATGTGCTCGGTGTTCCTTTTACCGGGACCTTAGACCCGGGGTGATGTCCGGGAAAGGGACTGAAAACGACAGATTGTCGAAAATCGACCAGAATAGCGGTGGCACATCGCCGACCGTCGGGCCTGTGCGGCGAATCAATTTTGCGACGCCCTGCCAACAGAAGGTCTGAAATTCATGGCGATGAGCTCTGAAACCGTTCGCGGTCAATCCGCTTCTGTACCCCAAGGCCAGAGCTCTGCCTTGTCGGGCAATGGTCTGGCGGTTGCGTCTATGCTGTGCTGGGCTGCCGGGTTTCCGGCGGCTGAGGTATTGCTTCAAAGCTGGCCCCCGGTCGCCCTGTTGGCGGCGCGCCTGGCTTTGGCGGTGCTTGTTCTGGTGCCGGTCTGGATCCTGATAGACGGTCCGACACGTGTTCTTCGCGCACGGTGGCGGCACGCGCTGTTGGTGGGCGGGCTTGGCATAGGCACCGGCATGTTCCTGATCATCCTCGCACAGAAACTGACGGATCCCGTCACCGTCGCGATCATCGCGTCCTGCGCCCCGCTGACGGCAACCTTGCTCGAGCTTGCCGCAGGTACGCGGCGTCTGAAGTGGAACTTTGCCCTTGGCGTTGCTGTATCGATTATCGGAGGCCTGATCGCCACCAGTTCAATCGCCCCGGCGCAGCTGGGCTTGGGCGCGGTCTGCGCCGTTCTTTCAACGGTTCTGTTCTGCTGGGCCAGTCAGGCAACGGCGAGGGATTTCCCCGAACTGAGCCAGACCGGGCGCACCACGATCGTTTTTGTCGGTGGTCTGGTCATGGCCACCATTCTGATGATCCTGTCGCATCAGTTGGGGATGGATATTCTGCTGTCTGCTCCGATTGACGTTGATCAGGTCGGGATGCTGGCGATCTATGCGCTGATTTCGATGGGGATCAGTCAGATTCTGTTTGTTGGCTCCATCGCAAGGCTGGGCGTCGCGCTGGCCTCGTTTCACATCAACATCGCGCCGTTCTACGTAATGCTGATCATGGTGATGCTTGGGGAAGAGTGGAACTGGACCCGCGCGCTGGGCGCGGGCATCGTCGCGCTGGCGGTTGTGCTGGCACAAGACCGAAGATCGGTGCGCCTGGCCTAGTTACGCTCCAGCGCATCAGACTGGATCAAGGGAAAGAAAACGCCCCCTGACCAGACGCCGAACCAGCCATCATGGTCAGTGCCGATGTCGACAAGGCGGTAAAAGCTTTTGCGGTCAACGCGCGCCTCAAGGTTTGCGCGCATCAATATGTAAAGGGACGGTTCATTCGTTTCCGGATCGATGACAATGCGGATCGGGTGATCGGGCCCTGCGGCAGCCGTATCGCCCACCTGGGTTGTGAACGTCAGGACTTGCGCACCGCTTTCATCGGTGTTGTCAAAGTCCACGGCGACAAAGGGTGCATCCTCGACGGTGATTCCCACCTTTTCGACCGGGGTCACCAGAAAATACTCCCCGTCTTCTTTCTTAAGAATTGAGGAAAAAAGCTTCACAAGCTCGAAACGGTTGATGGGTGAGCCTAAATAACTCCACGAACCATCTTTGGCGATACGGATGTCCAGATCGCCGCAAAACGGAGGATTCCAAAGGTGAACGGGCGGTAAACCCCGCCTTTTGACCGATTTGACCGAGGCTGCAAGACCATCGGGAGAAGGTGTCACAGGTTTTTGTCCGCTCATTGCTTTTGCCATTTCCTGTCAGCGCGATACACTTCAATCATATTCGTCCACGGAAGGGAAAACCATGTCCGAACCTGCCGACCTCGTCGCCGAGATCGAAGCGCTGGAAAACAAGCTGCAAGAGGCCAAGACCTCGATCACCCGCCGCTTTATCGGGCAGGAGAGGGTCGTGGACCTGACCCTGACGGCGCTTTTATGTGGTGGTCACGCATTGTTGATCGGTCTGCCCGGGCTGGGTAAAACGCGGCTGGTGGAAACGCTGTCGACCGTGATGGGCCTGCATGGCAATCGCATCCAGTTCACGCCTGACCTGATGCCTGCCGATATTCTGGGGTCCGAAGTTCTGGATACCGCCGATGATGGCAGCCGTCATTTCCGGTTCATCCCCGGCCCGATTTTCTGCGAATTGCTGATGGCGGACGAGATCAACCGCGCCAGCCCGCGCACCCAGTCGGCGCTGCTGCAGGCGATGCAGGAGCGCACGGTGACGGTCGCGGGCGAAGATCGCTCGCTGGGTGTTCCGTTCCATGTGCTGGCAACGCAGAACCCAATCGAACAGGAAGGCACCTATCCATTGCCCGAAGCGCAGCTGGACCGGTTCTTGGTTCAGATCGATGTCGAATACCCGGATCGTCAAACCGAACGGGACATTCTGTTGGCGACGACGGGCGTGGAAGAAGACGAGGCCAACCAGATTTTCACCAAAGAGGAATTGCTGGCGGCACAGGTCCTGTTGCGCCGGATGCCGGTGGGTGAATCGGTGGTCGAACTGATCCTTGATCTGGTCCGCGCCTTCCGCCCCGAAGAACCGGGCGTTTCGGACCGTGTTTCTGAAACAGTCGCCTGGGGCCCTGGCCCCCGGGCGGCACAGGCGCTGATGATGACCGTGCGCGCCCGCGCGATGTTGCAGGGGCGTCTGGCGCCCAATGCCGAGGATGTGCTGGACATGGCGCGTCCGGTGCTCAGCCATCGCATGGCGCTGAACTTTGCAGCGCGTGCGCGTGGTGACAGTCTGGCCAGCCTGATCGACACCACCGCCGCCGGATTGGTGCGTACCGAGGCCGCGGCGTGAATGCCGCGCTGACCCTTCGTGAAAAATCCGAGGCCGAGGCGTCCCGGCTGCCGCCCCTTTTGGCGCGGGCCGAACATCTGGCCGGAACCGTCCTGCTGGGTGACCACGGGCGACGGCGTTCGGGCCTGGGCGACGATTTCTGGCAATACCGCCCGGCGCAGGCCGGTGACAGTCGCCGTCTGATCGACCACCGACGCTCGGCGCGGGGGGATCAGCAGTTCGTGCGCGAGCGGGAATGGCAGATCGCCCAGTCGATCATGCTGTGGGTCGATCAGGGCGCATCGATGCGGTTTGCCTCGGACAGGGCGCTGCCGACCAAGGCGGACCGGGCGCGACTGCTGGGTCTGGCGACAGCGATCTTGCTGGTGCGGGGTGGTGAGCGCGTCGGACTGACCGGCACCACGCTGCCGCCGCGGCGGGGCAACGCCCAGATCATCCGGCTGGCGCAAGCCTGGTCCGAGGACACCGAGGTCGACTATGCACCACCGGAACACCGGGCCATGGTTCCGCATGCCCGGGCTGTGTTCATCTCTGATTTCCTGGGTCCGCTGGATGAGGTTGAACTGGCGCTGACCAAGGCTGCGGATCGCGGTGTTCGCGGTGTTTTGCTGCAGGTTCTGGACCCCGGCGAGGAGACCTTTCCCTTCCAGGGGCGCACCATTTTCGAAAGCGTCGGCGGCTCGGTCCGGCATGAAACCCTGAAGGCCGGAGATCTGCGCGACCGCTATCTTGGCAGGTTGGCCGAGCGCAAGGATGCGCTGACGCAGCTTTGTCGTGCAACTGGCTGGCAACTGGGTCAGCACCACACCGGTGAAAGCGCGCAAGCGGCTCTGTTGTGGCTCTATCGTGCGTTGGACGGAGGTACGCAATGACGGTTCTGGCAGGCATCGGATTTACAGCCCCATGGGTGCTGCTGGGCCTTCTGACCCTGCCGATCCTGTGGCTGATTCTGCGCGCCGTGCCACCGGCACCCATTCGCCGACTGTTCCCGGCGGTTACATTGCTGCTTGGGTTGAAGGATGACGAAAGCGTCTCGGACCGAACCCCGTGGTGGCTGCTGCTGTTACGGATGCTGGCGGCGGCGGCGATCATCATCGGGCTGGCCGGGCCGGTTCTGAACCCGTCGCGTGATCAGGCAGGATCGGGTCCGCTTCTGATGGTTCTGGACGCCAGTTGGGCCGGAGGAACGCGTTGGTCAGCTACGCTGGATCAGATCGACGCGCAATTGACCGAGGCTGGTCGTGCCGGTCGCCCCGTATCGATTTTGCGCCTGACCGACCCGGAAACACCGGTTTTTCAGGCCGCTGAGGCATGGCGCGGGCGCCTGCCGGGCCTGATGCCGATGCCTTGGCAGCCAAGCCCGAAACAGTTGGATCAGGTGTTGGCGGCGCTGGCCGAGGTCGATGGCGGGTTCGAGACACGCTGGTTCAGCGACCGGCTGAACTACCCCGGCCACGACCGGATGTTATCCGCCCTGCAGGCGCGCGGGAGCGTTACGGTCTACCGTCCGTCTGCGCCGGTTCTTGCACTATTGCCCGCAGCGTATCAGGACGGCGTTATTCAGGTGACAGCGCTGCGCTCGGAACCCGGACCGGCCATGTCGCTGACGATCCTGGCTCAGGGCCGCGACCCCGCAGGTGCAATGCGTGTTCTGCAATCGGTCGATGTGACGTTCGAGGATGGTGAAAGCCAGGCGCAGGTTGATCTGTCACTGCCTTCCGAGTTGCGCGCCCGGATTACGCGGTTCGAAATTCAAGGCCAGCGCTCAGCCGGGACCACGACGCTGACCGATGACAGCCTGCGGCGGCGCGAGGTTGCCCTGATTGCCGGTACGCTGAACCGCGAGGGGCTGGAACTGCTGTCGCCGCTGCATTATCTCACACAGGTTCTCAGACCGACCGCTGATTTTGTCGATGGCGGTTTGCTGGATGTGTTGCCTGCCAACCCTGATGTGATCGTGCTGGCGGATGTGGCCAAACTCTCTGACACGGAACAGGCTGAATTGGTTCAATGGGTCGAAGAGGGTGGGCTGTTGCTGCGCTTTGCGGGCCCGCGCATGGCGGCAAGTGATCTGGGCCGCAAGGATGAAGACGCCTTGTTGCCGGTTCGTCTGCGCAGCGGCGGGCGTTCGGTCGGTGGCGCGATGAGTTGGGGAGAAGCCAAGGGGTTGGCGCCATTTGTCGAAGGCTCGCCATTCTATGGCCTGCAGATCCCCGGTGATGTGACTGTCACTACGCAGGTCATGGCCCAACCAGACCCTAATCTGGCCGATCGGGTGATTGCATCGCTGTCTGACGGAACGCCGCTGGTCACCCGAAAGACATTGGGTCTGGGCCAGGTCGTGCTGTTTCACGTCACGGCTGACGCGGAATGGTCGACCGTTCCTCTGTCCGGTTTGTTTGTCGAAATGCTGGACCGTCTGGCCGTGGCCTCGGCCGCAAAATCCCGGCAGGAGGCTCAGTTGCAGGGCACCGTCTGGGAGCCGATTCAAGTTCTGGACGGGTTCGGGTCGCTTTCGGATGCGGGCAATCTGGCCGGGGTGGACGGTGTTGATCTGTTGTCCCGGGCGGTCGGTCCGGAATTGCGGCCGGGACTGTATGAAAGCGGTAAACAGAAACTGGCGCTGAACGCGCTGACCGAGGACGCGACATTCCAGCCGGTGGTTTGGTCTGGGGATGTGACGATCAGGGGGCAGGAAGTTAACACGGAAACCCCGATCGGGGGCCTGTTGCTGAGCCTCGCGCTGCTGTTGCTGACGGTGGACGTGATCGCCTCGCTGGCCTTGTCCGGGCGGTTGGGCTTGGCGCGTACGGCGGTGGTGGCCCTTGGCGCATTGATGCTGACCCCCGAGGCGCAGGCCCAATCCCCCGAAGACACCGAATTTGCGCTAAGCGCCACGCAGGAGTTGGTTCTGGCTCATGTACTGACGGGTGACGAGAATGTGGATGCCGTTGCAGGGGCCGGTATGCGCGGGCTTTCGCAAACACTGTTGTTCCGAACCTCCGTGGAACCAGCCGAGCCAATCGGCGTCGATCTGGAACGCGACGAACTTGCGTTCTTTCCACTTCTGTACTGGCCCATCACACCGGATCAGCCTCAGCCTTCCTCCGAGGCGTACGCAAAGCTCAATGCGTATCTGCGCTCGGGCGGAATGATCCTGTTCGATACACGCGACTCGGATGTGGCCCGTTTTGGCGCCGCCAGTCCTAACGGGCGCAAGCTTCAACAATTGGCCGGACCTTTAAACATCCCGTCGTTAGAGCCTGTTCCGCGCGATCATGTTCTGACACGTGCCTTTTATCTGCTGCAGGATTTTCCGGGACGATATGGCGGGGCAGAGGTCTGGGTCGAAGCCGCGCCGCCGGATGCGGAACAGATCGAAGGGATGCCGTTCCGAAACCTCAACGACAATGTCACCCCGGTGGTGATCGGCGGCAATGACTGGGCCGGTGCCTGGGCCATCGACCGAAACGGGCAGGCCCTGCTGCCGGTTGGGCGCGGTTATGCCGGCGAACGTCAGCGCGAACTGGCCAACCGTTTTGGTGTGAACCTGGTGATGCACGTTCTGACCGGGAACTATAAATCCGATCAGGTCCATGTGCCCGCTTTGCTAGACAGGTTGGGGCAATGACCGGAACCGTCATCTTTGATCCGCTGATCCCATGGCCGGTATTGGCCATTGTCGCCGGGGTTGCGCTGGGCGGCGTCATTCTTGCGCTGTGGCGCGGACTGTCCGGCTGGGCCTTGCGCGGGTTGGCGGCTTTGGTCGTTGTCGCGGCGCTGTCCGGTCCGGTCTATCAGGTCGAGGATCGCGCGCCTCTGACGGATATCGTCCTGATGATCGAGGATGAAAGCGCCAGTCAGACCCTGTCGGATCGCGCCGATCAGACGGCACGGGCCGCAGAGGAACTGGCGGCAGAAATCGAATCCCGCGACAATACCGAACTGCGCCGCATCGCCGTCGGCGACGGTGACGGGGATGAAGGCACGCGGGTGATGGCTGCCCTCAACGAGGCGCTGGCGGAAGAACCCCGTGCGCGTATCGCCGGGATACTGGTGGTCTCGGACGGTATCGTGCATGACGTCGATCAGGCCCCGAACCTGCCCGCGCCATTGCATCTGCTGCAAACCGGCCGTGCCAGCGATTGGGACCGTCGACTGATTGTCCGCAACGCGCCTGCCTTTGCCATTATCGGAGAGCCCGTGACGCTGACCTTGCGGGTCGAGGACAGCGGCGCCGCACCTGCCGGAGCAGCCACCGCGCCGCTTGAAATCTCGGTCGACGGGGCCGCGCCGGAAAGCTTCAGCATTCCCATCGGGGTGGATGTCGAGCTTCCCATAACGCTGCCGCATGGCGGGCGGAACGTCATCCAGTTCTCGGTGCCGCAGGCCGAGGGCGAGCTGACCGATCGCAACAATACCGCGCTGATTCAGATGAACGGTGTCCGTGATCGGCTGCGGGTTTTGCTTGTTTCCGGAGAACCGCATCCGGGCGGGCGGACATGGCGTAACCTTCTGAAATCGGACAGTTCTGTCGACCTTGTCCATTTCACCATCCTGCGCCCGCCGGAAAAACAGGACGGGGTGCCGGTGGACGAGCTGTCTTTGATCGCCTTCCCGACGCGCGAGCTGTTTCTTGAGAAGATCAACGATTTCGACCTGATTATCTTTGACCGCTACAAGCGTCGAGGCATCCTGCCCGCGATCTATCTGGACAATGTCACCAACTACATCAACGAAGGTGGTGCGGTTCTAATTGCGGCCGGGCCGGATTTTGCGACGGCTGACAGCATTTTCCGATCTCCGCTTGCTCCGATCCTGCCCGCGCAGCCGACCGCGCGTGTGATTGAGGAACGCTATGTGCCGAAAGTCACGGATCTTGGTCAGCGCCACCCGGTTACAACCGATCTCGGCGATCCCGAAACCTGGGGCGCGTGGCTGCGTCAGATCGATGTCAAGCACCGGTCAGGTGAGGCGTTGATGTCCGGGGTTGATGATCGGCCGTTGCTGGTGCTCGACCGTGTGGGCGAAGGGCGCGTGGCGCTTTTGGCCTCGGACCACGCCTGGCTGTGGAGCCGGGGCTTCGAAGGCGGTGGCCCACAACTGGAACTGCTGCGCAGGCTTGCGCATTGGATGATGAAAGAACCCGAACTTGAGGAAGAAGCCCTGTGGGCCGAAGCTAACGGTCAGGTCATGCGCATCATCCGCCAGACGCTCAGCGATGAGGTTGGGACCGTGACCGTGACGCGCCCAAATGGCGAAACGCTGGACATGACGCTTGAGGAGGTGTCACCGGGACGGTTCGAGGCCCAATATATCGGACCTGAGATCGGGCTCTACCGCCTTGAAGAAGGTGAGAATTCAGCGGTGATCGGTCTTGGGCCCGCTGCGCCGAAAGAGTTCGAGCAGACCATAGCAACCGGCGACCTGCTGGAACCGCTTCTGGCAGATTTGCGCGGTGGTGTTGTCCGTCTGGAGGACGGGCTGCCGTCGATCCGCAATGTGCGCGTCGGGCGGCCGGCCTCGGGGCGCGGCTGGATCGGTCTGACCCCAAGAGACGCTTATGAGACGCGCGATGTCACGCAGGCCGGGTTGCTGCCGCCCTGGCTGGTCTTGCTGCTGGCTGGCGGGTTCCTGCTGGCTGGCTGGCTGCGTGAGGGGCGGCGATAGGCTACTCGAATGTCACGCTGACGGTAGGATTGCCGGGCAGGCCGTCATACCTGACGGACGCACCGCCTTTGCCTTTGGCAGGCGGAAACAGCGGACCGAACGAGCCAACCGAAATCAGATCGCCGTGTGCAAATTCGATCCCTTTTGACATCAGCCAGAGTGCCGCGTTTGCCGGATGGCCCAAAACGGCTGTGCCAGGCGCCTCTGCCAGAACCTCACCGTCGGCAGCACTCAGCGTGACAGTCATGCCCATCAAAGCCTGCGACATGCCGGCGGGATCGGTGACGGCGATTTCAGACCCTAAAACGCCGAGTTTAGGCGCAACCCCGATTGCGGTCAGGGTGACGGGGGTAATGGGTTCTCCGTCGGCCAGGGTCAGGTCAGGCAGTTCGATGAAGGGGCGAACAGACGAGACATGTTCCATCACTTCGCCAGGTGTGGTTGCCTGATTGATCGCGGCGTCGCCGACCACCAGGATCAGGTCCGCCTCGAATACCGGACGGGCCCCCCAATTTTCTGAAACACTTGCCCCGTCATCCAGCATCATGTCGCGATACAGAATACCCTGAACCGGTTCACTTGCTCCAAACCTGTCCTGCGCGGGTTTGCTGGTCAGGCCCGCCTTGTAGCCAATCAACGGTCCAAGATGCGGCTGCATCGCAGTGACAAGTTTCGCCTGCGTGCAAAGCGCATCCGCCATGCTTCCGTCCGGGGTCAGAGCAACGGTAGGTGTGTTCGTAAGATAGTCCTGAACAAACCGGTCGATCTGGGCGTCAGACGCGCATTCAGCCGCTGTCTGAGTGGCCGTCAAAGCAAGAACAAAAACAAGCCAATTGCGCATTCGTTTTCTCCCGTCATCTGATCTTGAACGAAACCCTGTCGGATTTGCCCAGTGCATCCAACACGACAAGGGCGGTGTGTCCGGGCCCGGGGTTGGGAATTTCAAACTCTCTGTGGTGCTGGCCGGTTACGACGGGCACGTCGTCAGACAGGACGGAAAACGGCCCGGTTCCGCCCCTCAGCTTCAGCGTAAGGGAGGCTCCATTTGTCTCTAACAAGGCATCCTTGGGCGGAAACAATAGTTGCGGCGCAGAAGGATCCGCCTCAAAAGCCGCCTCGCGGGGGCGGAACATTTGCAAAGGCTGGGGCAGTTGCGCGGCACCGACCAGCAGGGTTGATGGCGGCGGCGGCGGCATCGGAGTGAATTTGGGTTTCAGAAGACCTAAGGCTTCAAACAAAACTGGGGCCGCAAGTGCGCCGCCAAACGCACCGGGCACCGGTGTGCCGTCTGCCCGCCCCAGCCAGACACCGATGACGTGACGGCCGTCATAGCCGATCGCCCAGGCGTCCCGGTGCCCGTAAGAGGTTCCGGTCTTATATGCCAATACACCGGATTGCGCACCTGATGGCGGGGTCAGTCCGGTCAGAATATTGCCAACCTGCCAGGCCGCCGGTTCCGACAGGACACGTCGCGTATAATCGTCGCCATCCAATGCCCGATAGTGCAAGACGGGGCCTTGGCCACCTGCCGCCACCACCGCAAAAAGCTGCACAAGATCGTGCAGGCTAAGCCCGACACCGCCAAGCGAGATCGCCAGACCCGGTGCGCCTCCGTTGAGGCGCGGTTCGGTGTTGGCACGCTGCAGGGCGTCCATGACGCGGGCAGGTCCCAGTTCTTGCGTCAGGCGCACCACGGGGATGTTCAGCGACAGTTGCAGCGCATCGCGAATACGCACGTCACCCCTGAACACGCCGTCGAAGTTGCGGGGTGCATATCGCCCGAACATCACCGGGCTGTCGCTGATCAGGGTTTCCGGATGCGCCAGACCCTGGTCGAAGGCCAGTCCATAGATCAGGGGTTTCAAGGTTGATCCGGGTGAACGCAACGCCTGCGTCATGTCCACAAACCCCTGACGCGCGTCCTGATAACCCGCCGACCCGACCGAAGCCAGAATCGCGCCGGTTTCATGGTCAGCCACGATCATTGCGCCGGAAACGCGGGGTCCGGCCCGTTTGGCGGCCTGCGCGATCAGCGGTTCCAACTTTGCCTGCAACGCCCCGTCCAGGGTCAGGTCCTGCGCCAGAGCTTCGGGCAACCCCGCACGAGCCCGGTCCGTCAGATGGGGTGCCAGCCGGGGAAAGGGCCGCATTCTGGTTGGCACCGGGTCTGCCATGGCGCTTTGCATCTCGGGTCTGGACAAAAGACCATTGCGATGTAGCCGTTGCAAAACCCGGTCGCGGGCTTTGCGCCCTGCTTGAAGATTGCGGTCGGGTCGCCGTGCCTCGGGGGATTGTGGCAGGGCGATCAACAAAGCCGCCTGCGCAGGCGTCAAACGGGACGGATCCTTGCCGAACCACGCCCGACTGCCCGCCCGGACCCCTTCAAGATTGCCACCATAAGGGGCGTGGGTAAGATACAGCGACAGGATCTGATCCTTGTTCAGACGTTGTTCCAGCGCCAGGGCCACCCGGATCTGGCGGAGTTTGCCGCTCCACCGACCTGTCGGGCCATCCTCGATCAGGCGGGCAACCTGCATGGTCAGGGTCGATCCGCCAGAAACAGGTCGGCCGTTCCAAAGCGACTGCGCCCCCGCCCGCGCCATGGCCAGCGGATCGATGCCGGAGTGAGCGCGAAACCGTTTGTCTTCGTACCGGATCAGCATGTTGACAAAACCCGGATCGACCGGGCCATGCTGCATCCGCCAGATACCGTCCGCCACCGGAAATGCGCGCAGCAGATCGCCGTTCTGGTCCCGCATCTCGACCGAGGTTTCTGTCAGAACCGCAGGCAGCGATGTGGCGTCGACCCAGTCCGCAAAGCGGTCGCGGGCAAAGCCGGTCACATACAAAAGCCCCGCAAGTGCCAAGAGCAGAAGGCTGACCCTAGGCATCGGCCTTGCCAAAACTTCGATATGTTTGACCCCCGATCATTCGACCACAACGCGCCCAGTGTTGGTGTGCGCCCGGTTCTGCGGGCGGTACATATCCTCGACCGAGGCCGCCGGGTGATGAAAGGCACCGGGTGTTACGGCACGTGCCACATACGCAAGCGTGACCGGCTTGCGGTCCTGCAAGTCAACCGCTGCCAAAAACCGGTCAGACCGGAATTCGGTATGCCTGGCTTCGGACAAATCCAGCCAGTCCAGCGACCGCACATCACCTGAACGCAACAGGTTGGGAATGTCGATCTCGATACCAGCGGCTAGCGGGTCGTCGATCATCAGGCGCGCACCGCCATCCTCGAAGGGCGTGACGGTCAGAACCGTGACAAATCGCGTGCCCACCGAAAGTGCGGGTTGGTCCAGCGGTTCACCTTCCATTGAGAAATACACCCGCTCGATCGCATATCCGGTTCCGCCCGCCGCAGGCGGCACGTCGGGTATTCCCGTCACCGTCATCGTGATGTCCGTGGCCTGCCCGTCCGTGGAAGTTATGTTCAGTACATCGTCGCTGTCCGAATGCAGGACCTGCACAAACGGCCCCTCGATCGACGCACCGTTTACACGCAGCCCGGCGCTTTCCGGGTTCGAGATCAGCGCATGCGCCGCCAGCAGCGACCATGATGCCTCCTGCGTTGACAAATGCGCCGGGGCGGAACTGATCCGCCGGATCAGATCGTCCCGGTCGATCACCTCGCTGCCTGCGTCCACGGCCAGCGTCAGCAGTCCGGCCGCATCGCGCAGTTCGGTTCCGTAATCGGTGCGCCAGTAGCTTTGATTTTGATCCGGCCGCTCGGCCAGCAGCTGGGCAGCGCGTGCAAACATCCTGTCCGCTCGTGTCTGATCCCCGTAAGAGGCCAGCGCCGCCCCAAGCTGAGCGGCTGCCAGAGGCGTGGCGAAGGCATCACCTTTGACGTCGGCGTAATAGCGCAGATCGCCCATGGATGCCGCGCTTTCGCGGGCCAGAACCATCAGCGCATAAGCGATGTCTTGCCCGCCTTCATCGAAATCAGGGGCATAGCTGATCCTGTTTCGCAGGTTGTCCATCGCCTGTGCAAAGGCACGGTCCGGCACTGTATGGCCCTGCGCACGGGCGCGGGACAGGAAGTCGGTGACAAATGCATCCAGCCAGAAATCGCCGCCCTGGGCGCGCCACAGCCCAAAGGCACCATTCGAGGTTTGCCGGGTCAGTATGCTGCGGATGGCCGTGCTGATCCGCGCTTCGATCGCCGGTCCGTTCCCCAGCCCCGAGGCCTGGGCGACCGAAGACAGATACAGCAGCGGCAGCGCCTGACTGGTGATCTGTTCGGTGCAGCCATATGGGTACCTGTTCAACCAATCCAGCAGGCCGGGCGTGTCGAATTTCGCCAGCGGACCGGCGGACAGGATCGCCTTGACCGATCCGGGCCGGAATCCGTCGAAGACATCCTGCGAAAACAGAAAGCTGTCACCCTCGCCCAGCGAAAATCGGCGTGTCAGAGCAACGGCAGGATCGTTTGCGCGAACCGGCATCCGCAACGTCTGAGGCAGATCGCGGCCGTCCGGTGTTGTGATTGACAGGTTGATCTCAGGGTCACCAACCGCAGTTGCGCGAATTGGAACTTCCAAAACGGTCTTGCCGCCGGGTTGCAACGTGAAACTGGTCGGGGTTGCGGCCAGTTCCAGCCCGGCCGAAGCCGCCAGACCCAGTGCCATTTCACCTGCCGGACCGTCGGCATGCACGATCTCCAGCAGCATCCGGCTTTGGTCGCCAGGGGCCAGAAAACGTGGCAAGCTGGCCGATACGATAACCGGGTCGCGAACGACCATCTCAGCTTCGGCCTGACCGACTGCGCTGCGCGACCAGGCGACGGCCATCAGACGCACGGTGCCGTTAAAATCGGGCAGAGGAATGTCCAGTTCGACTTCGCCTGCTTCATCGACCTGAACCGGACCGCTGAAAACGGCCATCAGATCCTGTGTCGGCGGCGGCGCCTGCCGCCGCATACCAGCGTCGCTGTCACCACCAGAACGAACGAGACCCATGGTCCCGTTCATCCCGTCGATCAGTCGGCCATAGACGTCCCGCAATTCGACGCCCAGACGGCGTTGTCCGAAGTAATAGGATTGCGGGTCCGGTGATTCAAAACCTGTCAAGTTCAGGATACCGACATCTACCGCTGCCAGCGTCAGCCAGACGGGATCATTGGCCGGGGCGTTCTCGACCCTGATGCGGGTCTTTTGCACCTGTCTTGGCGTCGTAAGTTCGGGCACCTCAATCCCGACCTGCAGCCTGCGCCCGACCGGTTCAACACTGGCGTGAGCGATCCCCATGGCCCTGGCCGGGTTCTGGCCGGCGGATACGTCCATCGGCCGGATGAGTGTGGCTGCGACATAGGCGCCCGCGCCCCATTCCGGCGTGACGTCGATGGGAAAAACGGTTTCCCCTTCAGGGACTTGGATCATCTGGCGTTGGATCAGCCGGTTCGACAGAACGTCGATCTGCGCAACACCTGCCATGCGGGCCACAATCCTTAGCTGCGCCGTGTCACCGGGGCGATAGCTGTCACGGTCCAATGACATGTCCAACCTGTCCGGAGTGCTTGTGGCGTCGGCGGCCTGGTACCAGCCCGCGTAGAAATCGAAGGCCGCTTCGGCGTATGCGCCATCGATGCGCTGCACCACAAGCTCGTACCGGCCCCAGTCGACCGCGGATGTCAAAGTCAGCGGGTCTGACTGAAACTCGGCCTCTCCGGTGGCGATCCGGGTGCGCCGGGTGGTGGGTTCCCACTTCCATTCTCCGTACAGCTGGTACCACTGATACCGGGTTTCAATCCGGTTCAGGGTCCAGCGCAAGCGCATCGGGGTGGTCGACAGGTCCGGCGACAGTCCGACGACCTGAAATCCGGCTTCGGTGCCTTCAGGCACAACACCGTCAAACAGTGGTTTGATTCCTATGACCGGCTGCGTTGGCCGGACCGGAGCCGTCAGCCGGCGCTCGACCGGTCGCCCTGACCCGTCTGCCAGCCGGGCAATCACCGTGGCTTCAACGGGCTTCCCTTCAGTCTCTAATACAGGGAATTCCACCGCGACAGTTGCCAGACCGGTGGCGTCGGTGCGCGTATTGCCAAAATAGGTGCTTTTGGTGGAAACCGCTGCGTCATAGCGGCCAAACCGATATCCGTCATATCCAGAAACCGCTTCCGCCGGGCGCGCGAGGACCTGGCCGTCGATGCTCAGATCCGACCCCGGTGCGCCGAACAGATAGCGGGCTTCGATCCGCAGAGGCGGGTTGTCGCCGGGATGCAACGGGGCGTCCGGCAAGGACAGGTCGAAGTCGATCCGCTCGGGCAGGAAGTCTTCGATCAAAACGGTCTGCTGCGCCAGCGCATCAGCCTTCGGGTCCGACTTGACTTCGATCCGCCATGTTCCGCGCGGTGCATCCACAGCCACGGGCAACGCAAAAACATGACCTCCGGCAACACCGCCGTCCGACACGGCGCGTCGGTACTCAACCCCGTCCGGGCGGTGCAGTATAGCAGTCAGCGGCAAACCCTCGATGGCCTGCGCCTGATCGTCACGCGTCAGGGCCGTCAGGTGAATCGTTTCACCGGCGCGGTAGGCGCCCCGGTCGGTGGTCAGAAAGACATCGATTGGTCCTGCTGGTGCCCGACCCTCGACACCACGGTCGGACAAGTCAAAGGCCGGGTTGGTTAGCGACAGGAACCCGATATCGCTGTCACCATCGACAGCCACGACCAGCGCGGGCGAGCTTGCTCCCGTTCCCCGAACAAGACCGGCATCAAACAGGACATGGCCTTCGGCATCCGTCTTGGCCCGGGCAATAACCGCATTTGCATTCGAGATCACCGAAACCTCGATCCCTTCGCGGGGTACGGCGTTGGGCAGGCCACGGACCGTGACATGCAGGCCGTCCGTGCCTTGAGCAGTTGAAAGACCCAGATCAGACAGAACGAACCACTGCGTGGCTGACGGGTCGTCGTAAGGGTCACTGCCGGGCACCCGCGCGGACAGCGTGTAGATACCGGCCGGTTGATCAGCAATCGCCTCAGCCAGCGGCAGGCGCGCTGTCATGGTCTGGTTCAGCTGGTTTTTGACTTCCGCTGTACCTGTCCAGATATCCTCGGCAATCTCGTTGCTGAACTCGCGTTCTTCCCATTCGCTGAGGGGGCGGCCGAAAAAGCCCTGCTGAACCGCACGCAACAGGTTACGGTCGCTGATCCGGCGCAAGGTCAGATCCAGTTCGGCGACGTTGACCGTTTCAACGGGCAAGGCCGCATCCGCTGACTTAGGCAGCACATATCCGCGCCCGGGAAACCGGGCCGTTGGCGAACGGTCGCGCACGTAGTGGGTCAGGCTGACATTGCGGTTCAGCACTTCTCCCGAGGCGGCTGGCAACCCCTCGCGCAAGGTGAACTGATACCGCGCACCATGCGCGACACCATCGACGCAAAGCTGCTTCTCGTCTGCCTGCACCACCAGACCATCGTCGCTGCGCTGAACAAAGGGGTCATAGTCGACACCGGCTTTGACAAGCGGTTCCGAGAATTCAACGCAGATGCGCGGCGCAGCGGCATCGCTTTCAACGCTGCTGTCCAAAACCCGGAACCCGTATTTGCCGATCGCATGATCCAGAGCGGCCAGAACCTCCTCGCGCGGCTGAAGCTGCTTGGCCAGTCGCAGCGCCGGGATCATGTCACGCCCGCGTTCGACAGCTTCAAGCGCGTTCGACAAGACTATTAGTGCTGATACCTGAGCGCCCTCTGATTCCGCGCGCAAGTATCCGTTGATGGCGGCGCCAAGCGCTTGATCGTGAAGGACATTTTTTTCGTTCCAACCCGACGCTTCGATGGCAAGCAGCAGGCGGGCGTAATCTGTCCACAGGTCAGAGGCATCATTGATCGACAGGGCCACACCGGTCCACTGCATGGCCAGTGCCGGCGTATTGGCGGCGCGGGCGGCGTTCATCGCGTCTTCGACATTGAATCCGCCGGCCGAGTGCAGAAATCCAAGGTTCCTGGCCTGATCACGCGCCCGTTCAAAATCGGTCGGTCGCAGGAAATCCAGCGTACCTTTGCGGGTTTCTGCCAGTGTTAGGGTCGAATCTGGCGTTGAAACCTTCTGTGCGGACAAAGCGCCGTTGTAGGGTTCCTGCCGGGCTATGTCCTTCTTTGGAAAGCAGGCATCCGAACGAGTGTTGAAGGTAAATGCGGTGCAGCTTTGGATGGCCGAACACGCCTGAATGCAGGTTTTCAGATCCGTGTCGAACAGCGCATTCAGATCGGTTCCGATAAAATCAGCGTCGCGGGTCGTGATGTATCGGAACTCTGGCGCGGCAGTTTGTGCCTGACCTGGGGCTGGCTGGAAAAAATGTGAAAGAAAATAAACTATTGCAATCAAAACCAAGCGGTGCATCGCAACCTCCTATTTGCAGCAACCCTCGCATGTGGCCCGCTTGTTTGGCAACGGCTTAAACACTTCTTCACGGTCTGGCGGGATGGTGCGGGAATGTGTTCCGGGATCACCTGAAATGAGTCTTGCAAACAAACTGGCGCAGGAACGGCGTGCGCGGCTGGCAGCCGAACGGTTGTTGGAGTTGAAACAGGCAGAACTGTCAGCCGCGAACCGCAAACTGGGCCAGCACGCCATCGCCCTGACCAGACGCATCGGTGAAACCCAGGCCGAGGTTGAGACGGTTCGCGGCGAGAACGAACGGGTCAAGTCCGACCTGACCGTCGCCCACGCCAAGATCGAAGTGGCCGAGCGGCGTCTGTGGCATTCGATCCAGACCATTCAGGACGGGTTTGCCTTCTTTGACGCAAACCACAGCCTGATTGGGGCCAATGCCGCGTATCTGAGCGTGTTCGAAGGCTTGGAAGAGATCGCTTCGGGCATATCCTACGCGCGTATCCTCGAGATCCTGACCACCGAGGGGATCGTCGATACCGGACCCGAGTACGCGGCCGACTGGCAGGCGCGGATGCAGTCGCGGTGGATGCAGGCAAACCCCGAACCGGTGGTCATTCAGCTTTGGAATGGCCAGTATATCAAGCTGATCGATCAACGCGGCAACGGCGGGGACGTGGTCAGCCTTGCGTTGAACATAACTTCCTCGGTCCGGCATGAGGCCGAACTGACGGCGGCGCGGGAACGGGCCGAAGCCGCCAACCGCGCCAAATCCTCGTTTCTGGCCAATATGAGCCACGAGATCAGAACCCCGATGAACGGCATCGTCGGAATGACCGAGTTGCTGGCCGAGACGCAGCTTGGGGAAGAGCAGCGTTTATACGTCAACACCATCCGGAACTCGGGCGAGGCGCTGCTGGTCATCATCAATGATGTGCTGGATTATTCAAAGATCGAAGCGGACAGGCTGACCCTGCACCCCGAGCAGTTCGACTTCGAACGGTGCATTCTCGAAATGGCGATGCTGCTGCAGCCCGGCGTCCGGGAAAAAGGTCTGACCTTGCTGGTGGATTATGATCTGTTTCTTCCAACGTTGTTCATGGGCGATCCGGGACGTATTCGGCAGGTTCTGACCAATCTGGTGGGCAACGCGGTGAAATTCACCGCACAGGGCCACGTCCTGATCCGCGTAACCGGAGTCCCTAATGCCAAGGCGCAGACGTGCGACATCCATGTCGCGATCGAAGATACCGGGATCGGAATTGCCGAAGACAAGATCGGCCACATATTCGGTGAATTCAACCAGGTGGAAGATGAAAGAAACCGGCTGTTCGAGGGGACCGGGCTGGGGCTTGCCATTACCAAGCGACTGATCACCCTGATGGATGGGACCATCTGGGTCGAGAGCGATCCTGGTAAGGGGTCGTGTTTTGGGTTTCGCATCTCTTTGCCGACCATGCCGGGACCACAGCCGGAGCCACCTGATCTGGGGGGACGTTTGCGTCATGTGGTCGTGGTTGAGGATCTGGCTGTAAATCGAGCCATCCTGAGCAAGCAGCTGGGGCGCCTGGGATTCAGGGTCACAGTTTGCGAGACCGGATCAGAGGCCTTGAAAATCGTGGATGAGACGGTCGACCTGCTACTATGCGACCATGACCTGCCCGATATGGACGGGCTTGAATTGGCGGCAATCCTGAAGGAACGCGGACTGGGTGACGCACCCGTCGTCGTCATGTCCGCCAACCCGGCTTTGATCCACGCCAGCGCGTCCCGGCACCTGGTTGAAGGTGTCTTGCAGAAACCGATTCCCCGGGCCGAACTGTATTCCCAGCTGATGGCGCTTGGCAAAGCCAGCAAAACAGTCGAAGCGGTCTCGGTCACCGAGGCACCCAGCCGGGTCAATATGCCTTCCGGGCAGCGTCTGATGCGGGTTTTGGCGGCCGAGGACAATCGTACCAATCAACTGATCCTGAAAAAGATGGTCAAGGATGCGAATATCGATCTGCGATTTGCAGATAACGGGATTGATGCGGTGCAGGCCCATCTGGATTTTGACCCGGACCTGATCTTCATGGACATCTCGATGCCGAAAATGGATGGCAAACAGGCTACGGCTGAAATTCGGCGGCGCGAGGTTGGGACAGGACGCCATGTGCCCATTGTCGCCCTGACCGCCCACGCGATGGACGGGGACGACACCGGAATTTTGTCCGCCGGGCTGGATCACTATCTGACGAAACCGCTACACAAGCAGCGCATACTTCAGAGGATCCACGACCACTGTCCCGATGGCGCCTGCCCGGTCATTGCCGAACTCGGACATGTCGAATAGCCTGATCGCATGACCCGCAAGCAAACCTCGGATCACCGCGGATTTCGCCCTCGTGCGTTGGGCGAGATTGCGATCCGCTGCGCCGACATGCCCGCGATGGTTGCGTTCTATGAAAATGTGATCGGGCTTGAGCGTCTATCGGGCGATCACAACAGCGCCATTACCTTTTTTCGCATCGCCGACGGGTTTGGCGGACATACACAGGTGCTGGCGTTGTTTCATCACACGGCGGCTCCGCGGCCCGGGTTGCACCCGAACAGCGCAAACAAGCCCGTGACCGGAGGCAGGTCATCCTTGCATCACATTGCCCTTTCGCTGCCGTTTTCCGAGCAGGAGGCCGTCATGCGCTGGTACACCGATTTAGGACAACCCTACCGCGTCGAAGAATTCGGCTGGATCGGCTGGCGTGGAGTCTTCACAGAGGACCCCGAAGGCAACACCGTTGAACTGGTGGCTTTTGATCCTTCAATGCTGGATCAGGCCTGATAGGGGCGCACAAAGACCGGTTTGTCCTGTTCCGATAGGTCGGGACGGTATTGATAACCTCCGGTATCGAAATCCAGCAACCCCTTGGGATCGGTCAGCCGGTGCTGGATAACATACCGCGCCATGGCACCGCGCGCCTTTTTGGCAAAGAAACTGACGATCTTCGGCTTACCGGCTTTGTCTTCCATGAACACCGGTGTGATGACCCGCAGTTTAAGCGCCTTCGGGTCGACAGCGCCGAAATATTCCTGACTGGCGCAGTTGATCAGAATGTCAGACCCAATAGCGCTACCTTGCGCGTTAAGGGCCTTGCTCAACTGGTCGCGCCAGTATTCATAAAGGTTTTTGCCGCGCCGGGTCTTAAGCTTGCTGCCCATTTCCAGCCGATAGGCCTGAATGGCATCCAACGGTCGCAGCACACCGTAAAGGCCGGACAGAATGCGCAGATGATCCTGCGCCCAGACCAATTCCTCGGCGTCCAATGAGGTTGCTTCGAGCCCTTGATAGGTGTCACCGGCAAATGCCAATGCGGCGGGGCGGGTCACTTCTGCGTCCGGCGCATCGGAAAAAAAACGGTACCGGTCGCGGTTCAACCGGGCCAGATCGTCGCTCAGGTCCATCAGTTTCTTCAGATCGCCCAGAGTCAAGTTTCTGGCGGTCTTCGAAAGGCGGATCGCGTCAACCTGAAAGTCCGGTTGCGTGACATCGACATCCCGCTCTGCCCAGTCCAGCCGCTTGGCCGGGGAAATGACTACCAGCATATCCGCCCTCGTTTCTTGCCTGATGCAGGGTATCTAGCCCGCCTGACGCAGCACGTCCAGAAAGGCAGCGCCAAACCTTTCGTGACGGCGGTCTCCCAGAACCTGCTCGATCGCTCTTGGATCGTCCGAGCGGAGTTGCGCCACCTTTGCCAGTTGAGAAGCCGAGCAAGTCAGCGGTTTGTCGATCCCGTCCGGACCGCGTGATAAGCGTGTCTGAATTTCAAGCAGGCGATCGTAGATGTCGCCCTGATCGCGCCCGGCCAGCTTGCGCCGCGCGGGATGCACGGTTTCGACCACACCCGCGATCACCTCAAGAAAGGTGTCGCCGTACCGCTCCAGTTTCTTCGCGCCGACGCCACCGATCCGGGCCATGTCATCCAGCGTGGCGGGGCGCTTTTCTGCCATCTCGATCAGGGTCCGATCGGGGAAGATCACATAGGCCGGAACCCGGGCTGATTCCGCCAGCGCCCGTCGTTTGGCCTTCAGCGCAGACAGCAGAGGCGCATCTTCTTCCGACACCATCATCTTGACCGCTGGCCGACGGGTCGCCTTGCGTATTGTATCCTTACGCAAGTTGATCTGCGCCTCGCCCTTCAGGATCGGCTTTGCGGCCTCGGTCATGCGCAGCGCGCCGTGGCGTTCAGGATCGGGTCGAACCAGATCATGGCCCATCATCTGCCGGAAAATCGCCTGCCATTGCGGGCGTGACCAGTCCTTGCCGATACCCCATGTCGACAGATCATCGTGGCGGCGGGCACGGATCTTGTCGGTCTCGTTGCCCAGCAGAATGTCGATCAGATGACCCGAGCCAAACCATTCCTCGGCCCGCAGGATCGCGGACAAGGCCATGCGAACAGGTGTGGTGCCGTCGAACACTTCAGGTGGGCTGTCACACAGATCGCATTTACCGCAGGGTTCAGCCTGTTCGCCAAAATAACTCAGAAGGCTCCGGCGGCGGCATTCCAGCGCTTCGGCCAGTCCTAACAGGGCGTTCAGGCGTGCGTGATCGGCCATGCGCCGTTCAGGCGGGGCCAGCCCTTCGTCGATTTGCGAACGGCGCAGGCGGATGTCGTCGGGGCCGAACAGGGTCAGGGTTTCCGCAGGGCTGCCGTCGCGCCCAGCACGGCCGATTTCCTGGTAGTAGGCTTCGATGGATTTGGGCAGGTCCGCGTGGGCGACCCAACGGATATCGGGTTTGTCGATCCCCATGCCGAACGCCACGGTGGCGACCACGATAAGGCCGTCTTCACGGGCAAAGCGGGTTTCGACGATGCGGCGATCTTCGGCCTCCATGCCACCGTGATAGTGGCAGGCAGAATGGCCTTCAGCCCGCAGGGCCTGCGCCAGAACTTCGGTCTTGTTGCGAGTGCCGCAATAGACAATGCCCGATTGCCCTTTTCGGGCGGCGGCGAAGTCGAGCACCTGCTTTCGCGGCCCGTCCTTGGCGGCAAAGGCCAGATGGATGTTCGGCCTGTCGAAGCCACGCAGAAACTTACGCGGAGCGGTGCCGTCAAACAGTTTCTCGACGATCTCGTCCTGCGTTTCCGCATCCGCCGTCGCGGTGAAGGCGGCCAGCGGCACATCCAACGCGCGCCGCAACTCTCCGATCCGCAGATAGTCGGGGCGGAAGTCATGCCCCCACTGACTGACGCAATGCGCTTCGTCCACGGCGATCAGGCTGACATTGATCCGCCGCAGCATCCCCAGCGCAGATCCTGTCGCCAGCCGTTCCGGTGCCATGTAAAGCAGCTTGAGCCGCCCGGCTTCCAGCGCCTCCCACACGGCGTCGGTTTCCTCGGGCGTGTTGCCGGATGTCAGTGCACCCGCTTCGACTCCAGCCTCTTGCAGCCCGCGCACCTGGTCGCGCATCAGGGCGATCAGAGGGGAGATCACCACCGTCACCCCGTCGCGCAGCAGGGCAGGAAGCTGATAACACAGGGATTTACCACCGCCAGTGGGCATGATCGCCAGCACGTTTTCGCCTGCGGTCACGGCATCGACGATCTCTTCCTGCCCGGGGCGGAAATCGTCGAATCCAAAGACATCTCGCAACAAGGGTGCGGCGTCGAACATGTGCGGGGGCGCCCTGTTTTAAGGTTTATCTGCTCTTAAGACAGGACAATCACACACTAAGATTCGGTGAACAAGAGGTCAGACGAAATAGACCGCATTGTTGATCAGGATGATCCGCAGCGCATAGACCGCGATCAGCACCACCAATGGTGTCAGGTCCAGTCCGCCCATGTTGGGCAGAACGCGCCTGATCGGGCCATAGATCGGTTCCAACAGTCGGTTCAGGCCATACCAGATCTGCGCCACTAGCTGTTGATGCAGGTTGAGCACCTGAAAGTTGATCAGCCAGCTCATGATCACATGGGCCAGGATGATGAACCAGACAATGTCCAGGATCAGCAGAAGGATTTGGATCAGCGACAGCATGGGCACTCCGTTTGCGCGTTTGCTGAGACCTAAGCGCCCCGGCCGCAAAGAGCAAGTGCAGGCCAACAGAACGCTTGCGAAATGCCGCGAAGCCCCGTCTTATGAAGCAAAACGCACAAAGAGGCAGTGATGGCAGAGATTTCCAAGCGCAAGCGCATCTGGGGATGGTGGTTTTTCGATTGGGCCAGTCAGCCATATCATACGCTGCTGGTGACATTCGTGTTCGGCCCCTATTTTGCAGGGGTCGCAGCCGGATACTATGCCAATACCGGGCTGGAAACAGAAGCCGCCGCCGCGCAAGCGCAGACGGTTTGGGCGAACTGCCTGACCATCACCGGGTTGATCATCGCGTTTGGCGCGCCTTTGTTGGGGGCCATGGCAGATGTGTCCGGCCGCCGCATCCCGTGGATTTTCGCGTTTTCGGTGATGTATGCGGTGGGGTCCGCCGCGCTATGGTACACGCTGCCGGATGGTTCGAACATGTGGCTGATGCTGTCGGCCTTCGGATTGGGGTTTGTTGGTGCGGAATATGCGCTGATCTTCATCAACTCGCAGCTTCCCGATCTGGGCGATGACAATGAAGTCGGAGAGATTTCAGGCTCGGGCTTTGCCTTTGGATATTTTGGCGGTCTGATCTCGCTGGCGATCATGCTGTTGCTGTTTGTCGAACAACCCAACGGCAAGACGTTGATCGGGATGGAGCCGTTGTTCGGGCTGGACGCCGCCGCGCGCGGGGGCACGCGCTTTGTCGGGCCTTTCACCGCCGGGTGGTTCGTTCTGTTCATGGTGCCCTATTTCCTGTGGGTACGCGACGATGCACAAACGAACAAGAAGGGCAGTTTCGGCGAGGCATTGCGGCTGCTCGGGAAGTCAATTGCCGCCCTGCGGCACCGGGGCAGTCTTGCGGCCTATCTGGGCTCGTCCATGTTTTACCGTGACGCGCTGAACGGGCTTTACAGTTTTGGCGGCGTTTACGCTCGCCTGGTGCTGGAATGGGACCTGATCAAGATCGGCGTGTTTGGAATCGTCAGCGTTCTGGCCTCGGCCATCTTTGCCTGGATCGGCGGCAAGTTGGACCGGAAATACGGCCCTAAACCGGTTATTTTGACCGCTATTTGGGTTCTGATCTTTGTCTGCGTCACTGTCGTTCTGATGGACCGGACGCAGATCTACGGCATTGCGTTGCCCGAGGGATCAAACCTGCCAGATCTGGTCTTCTTCGGTTGCGGTGTTCTGATCGGTGGCATGGGCGGTATCCTGCAATCGGCCAGCCGATCCATGATGGTGCGCCATACCGATCCCGAGGCGCCGGTCGAGAGCTTCGGGCTTTACGGGCTGTCCGGTCGCGCCACTGCCTTTGCCGCGCCCCTGCTGATCGGGATCGCAACCGCCGCGACGGGCAGCGCAAGACTGGGGGTGTCACCCATCGTTCTGTTGTTTATTCTGGGCCTGTTCCTAATGCGCTGGGTTAAACCGGAAGGGGATCAGAGCAGATGATTTTATTACGTTTTTTGGCAATTCTTGCGACTTTGACGCTGGCAGGCGCGGCGGGGGCGCAACCCCTGGCCAAGCAGTTGTTCGGGGCGCAGAGAGTCAGTTCACAACAAAAACCCGCCGCCTTCGGCAGTTATTCGCGCGGATGTGCGGCCGGGTCGGTGCAATTGCCCGAAACCGGGCCGACATGGCAGGCCATGCGTCTGTCGCGAAATCGAAATTGGGGGCATCCTGAAGCGATCGATTACGTGCAGGACCTCAGCCGTTTTGCGGCGAAGCAACCAGGTTGGAATGGTCTCTATGTCGGGGATATCAGCCAGCCGCGTGGCGGTCCGATGACATCCGGCCACCGCAGCCATCAGCTGGGTCTGGACATCGATATATGGATGCTGCCGGGCAACGACATGAGGCTGTCCCGCAAGGCACGCGAGAATATCTCGTCGATTTCCCTGCGCCGCTCGAACGGGGCGTATGTGAACGGCAACTGGACCAAACAGCACCATGCCGTTCTGCGAGAGGCCGCCAAGGACAAGCGCGTGGCCCGGATATTCGTCTTCCCGGGCGCCAAAGTTCAGATGTGCAACGACGAAAAGGGCAACCGCGCCTATCTGCGCAAGATCAGGCCATGGTGGGGGCATCACTATCACTTCCATGTCCGGCTGAAATGCCCCAGAGGATCGCGTGGCTGCGTCAATCAGGATACGCCGCCCAAAGGTGATGGCTGTGCCGAAGCGCAGCAATGGGTGCAGAATATCCTCAACCCGCCGCCGCCTGATCCAAACGCGCCCGCCCCCAAGAAACGCCGCGAATACCGGTTGGCCGATCTGCCCCAGCAATGCACCGCCGTCTTGCAGTCCAACTGATTGCGACACTGGTGCTGGCGGGGCCTCTTCGGGCAGCCGAGGGTCCTGCCGCCACCCATCTGGGCAGTTTTACGTGGACCCACGGGTCGGACTGGTTTGGCGGTTTTTCGGCGATCCATATGTCCGAGAACGGTCGCAAGCTGATCGCGCTCAGCGACCGGGCCGTCCTTGTGGCCGCGCGGATTGACCGGGACGGGGACCGTATCAGCGAGGTCAAAATATTGGGGCATTGGCCTGTCCTGTCCAGCACAGGGCGCGCCTTGCCCGGTTACACAGGTGATTCCGAAGGACTCGCCGTCGCGCCTGACGAAAGCTTCTATATCTCTTTCGAAGGCATTCACCGCATTGCCCGCTATTCGGGCCCTGGCGGTGCTGCGCGCGTTCTGCCACGCCCCAAGGCGTTCGACGGTTTGGATGGCAACGGATCGTTCGAGGGGTTGGCGATCGACACTCAGGGGCGGCTGTATACCCTGCCGGAAAAGAACCGCACCGCCGAAGGCAATATCCCGGTCTATCGCTGGAACGGTCAGGCGTGGTCTACACCGTTTGTCCTGCCGCAGCGGGGCCGGTTCCTGCCTGTGTCCGCAGATTTCGGCCCGGATGGCCGATTGTATGTTCTCGAACGCGCCGTATCGCTGACCGGCTTCCGCTCGCGCCTGCGCCGTTGGCAGATCAATGCAGACACACCCATGTCCGAAGAGACCCTGTTTGAAACCGGTACCGGAACGCATGATAACCTCGAAGGGTTGTCGGTCTGGCGCGACGGTCAGGGGCGTCTGCGGGCGACGATGATCTCGGACGACAATTTTCTGGCCCTGCAGCGTACCGAACTGGTGGAATACCTGCTGCCCGAATGACTTGCCAAACACGATTCGACTCGCTAGAAGCGCGGCTTGCCTTGGGATGAACCCTTGGCCAAGTCGCCGCTACCTTGTCAAAACGGGCATCTGAAAATGCAACGCAGCTTTATTCCCGGCATTATTGCCATGGCCACTATCGTTGTGGCCTCGAACATCCTGGTCCAGTTCCTGATCCTTGACGGCCTGCTGACCTGGGGTGCCTTCACATATCCGCTGGCCTTTCTGGTCACTGACATCATGAACCGCGTCTATGGCGTGGGTCCGGCCCGCAAGGTCGTGTTTGCCGGGTTTGTCACCGGTATCATCTGCTCGCTCATCGGCAGCCAGATCATGCTGCAGGGCGATGGCTTCACCTATGCCGCAGTGCCGCTGCGGATTGCCGTCGCGTCCGGAACCGCCTTCCTGATCGCGCAGCTGACGGACGTTACTGTGTTCAACGCGATGCGCGGCGGCCGCTGGTGGCGCGCGCCGCTGGTCTCGACTTTGGTCGGCTCGGCGCTGGACACCGCGTTGTTCTTCACCATCGCATTCTCGGCGTCGGTCACGTTCTTCGGCGCCAATGCCGATGCGGCCATCAGCTGGGCATGGGAACCTGTTCCCTTCATGCTGTCCGGTCCAATGGCACCTTTGTGGGTAACGCTGGCCTTTGCCGACTGGCTGGTGAAACTGTCGCTGGCGATGATCGCACTGATCCCGTTCAAAGTGATCGTTGCGCGACTGACCGCTCAGCCTGTGTAAAAAAGTGCTTTGAGATTGGCACAACTTGTGTCACGCTTCTTTTCAACCGCAACAGATAGAAAAGGAGGTGATCCAGTGTCGAGAAAGAGATTGGAGAGAGGTGTCGGAACAACCGGGGGGATCGCCTGTTAAGGCAGCCCTTGGCGGAGCGCTCGCTCCGGCTGGTCGTTTGATCTAACCGACCCGACCTCCTGAACTTTCGAAGGGCCGTCCCGCCGGGGCGGCCCTTTTTGTTTCTGCGCGCCACCTGTAAGGTCGCGCGCATGTTGCGCGTTACGGACGATATCATCCTGCAGGACTGGGAAATGACCGAGAGCTTTGTGCGCTCGTCCGGTCCAGGCGGGCAAAACGTCAACAAGGTTTCCACCGCTGTCGAGCTGCGGTTTGAGGCGGCGCGCTCCCCGTCTCTGCCGGATCCGGTCAAAGCCCGGCTGAAACGGCTCGCCGGGCGACGCTGGACCAAAGAGGGCGCGATCATCATCCAGTGCGAAGAGACCCGCTCGCAGGCGCGCAACCGTGAAATCGCGCGCGCCAGACTGGCCGAACTGATCACCCGCGCATTGGTCAAGCCCAAGCGGCGTATTGCAACCAAGCCCACCTACGGTTCGGTCAAGCGTCGGCTTGCGGCAAAAAAGGCGCGTGGCGACGTCAAAGCGCTGCGGGGCAAGGTGTCCGAAGATTAATCTGGTATCTTGCCGGGGCGTTGATAGTCTGACCCGGAGCATCGGCAGAGGGGTAACGCGATGAGGCTTAAGGATAAAACCGCAATCGTGACTGGCGGCGCCTCGGGGTTTGGGGCCGGGATTGCCCAGAAGTTTCTTGACGAGGGCGCGCGCGTGATGATCGCCGATATCAACAAGGATGCGGCAAAGCAAATGGCCGCGACCCTTGGCGCGGCAGCCGTCGCCCAGCACGTTGATGTCGCCGACGCGATTTCCGTTCAAACAATGGCAGACGCCGCCATCGCCCAGTTTGGGCAGGTTGATATTCTGGTGAACAACGCAGGCGTGACGCATCTGCCGACACCGCTGGAGGAAGTGAGCGAGGAGGATTTCGACCGCGTCTTCAGCGTTAACATGAAATCGGTCTTTCACACCGCGCGGGCATTTGTACCGGCAATGAAGGCGCGAGGCTCGGGCGCGATCCTGAACGTTGCTTCCACAGCTGGTCTGTCGCCGCGCCCGAACCTCAACTGGTACAACGCCTCAAAGGGTTGGATGATCACCGCAACCAAGACGATGGCCGTCGAACTGGCGCCCTTTGGCGTTCGCGTGAATGCGATCTGTCCGGTGGCCGGAGAAACCCCCTTGCTGAAATCCTTCATGGGCGAAGACACACCCGAGATTCGCGCCAAGTTCCTGTCGACCATTCCACTGGGCCGGTTTTCCACGCCTCAGGACATGGCAAACGCCGCCTGTTTCCTGTGCTCGGACGAGGCCAGCATGATTACCGGAACCGCGCTGGAGGTTGACGGTGGCCGCTGTATCTGACCTGCGCCCTCTTTTTTGAAAAGCACCTCCACCGGGGGCAGCGCTTTGCTGAGACAAGGGAAACCATCTCGATGAAACCCGGACCTAAGAACCTGATCACCGATATTTCCGGCCTACTGGTTGGAAACGCGCAGGATGACCGGTTGAAATCCGGCACGACCGTTATGACCGCCGATGTACCTTTCACCGCGTCTGTGCACGTGATGGGCGGCGCGCCGGGTACGCGCGAAACCGATCTTCTGGCCCCGGACAAAACGGTGACAAAGATAGATGCCATCGCCCTGTCCGGCGGATCGGCTTTTGGACTGGATGCCAGTTCCGGCGTGTCGGATGCGCTTCGGTCGCAAGGCCGGGGGTATCCGGTCGGCCATACCGTGGTCCCGATCGTGCCCGGGGCAATCCTGTTCGATCTGCTCAACGGCGGTGACAAAAGCTGGACCGAGAACCCGTACCGTGCCTTGGGGCGCGCCGCTTTTGACGCGGCCTCAAAGGACTTTGCGCTGGGCACGGCCGGTGCAGGGACCGGAGCCCTGGCCGCTATGCACAAGGGCGGGCTTGGGTCTGCATCGCTTGTTCTGGACACGGGCGTCACCGTCGGGGCTCTGGTCGCAGCCAACCCGCTGGGCAGTGTCACCACGCCCGGCGACCGTCATTTCTGGGCCGCGCCTTATGAAATTGGCGACGAATTCGGCTGTTTAGGGCCTGATTCCAGCGCAGGCCTAGGAGCGCCTCAAGTCAGCCTCAAGGCGCAGGCCATGCGCCCGGCCGAGCCGGACAAGACCAACACAACCATCGCTGTCGTGGCGACGGACGCCGCTTTGACCAAACCGCAATGCCAAAGGCTGGCCGTGGCCGCGCATGATGGGATTGCCCGCGCCATCCTGCCCGCCCATACGCCGGGTGACGGTGATCTGGTCTTTGGTGTCAGTACCGGGTCAATGCCTTTGGAGAACGAAGCAGAGCTGGGAATGATCGGTCACGCCGCCTCGCTATGTCTGGCGCGCGCCATTGCGCGGGCGATTTATCTGGCAACACCAGCGGCTGGCGATCTTTTGCCCTGTTGGTCCGGGTCACATGACATAAGTTAAGGACGGCCACTATGCCGCAGTGGCACAGTGGCCGCGCGCGGCAATCTGCGCGTTGACTCTTTTTTGCGCCGACGATCCATTCGGTGCAGCCAATTCGTATCGGAGCAAAAGCTATGAATCGCATCCTCGCAACCGCAATCGTCGGCCTGATGGCCCTACCCGCATATGCAGAAGGCGACGCCGAGGCCGGCAAAAAGACCTTTAACAAATGCAAATCCTGCCACCAGATCGCCGATCCTGCTGGCGAAGTGATCGTCAAGGGCGGCAAGACCGGCCCGAACCTGTATGGAATCGCGGGTCGGACCGCAGGCACCGTCGAAGGGTTCAAATACGGCGACAGCATCGTTGCTGCAGGTGAAAACGGGTTAGTTTGGGATGAAGCGACCTTTGTCGAGTATTCGCAAGATCCCAAGACCTTTTTGAAATCCTATCTGGATGACACAGCTGCCAAGTCCAAGATGACCTTCAAACTGAAAAGCGGCGGCGAAGACGTCTACGCTTATATCGTCAGCGTTTCGGGCGAATAATCTCCAGCCATCAGACGACCTGTGTAAGTACAAAAGGCCGCAGCCCCTGCGGCCTTTCGTGCGGTTGATAACGGGTACGATCAGCGCCACGTTGGGAATGCGCGGCCAGTCACGCTCTGAACATGTGATGCCGCGACGTCAAGCCGATCCGGCCAAAGGTAATCCGCAACGTCCCGTCACACAGGCGGATTGGCAGCAGGAGACAACAAATGGGTATCATGATCCCGGCATGGGTCGATGGCGAACTGACCCCCGTCGACAAGCTTGAGGCGCATGAAAAGGGCCTGCGGCACAAGGCGGTGTCGGTCTTTGTCGTGCGCGGGACCGAGATTCTGCTGCAGCGCAGGGCGTTGGGAAAGTACCACACGCCGGGCCTGTGGGCGAACACCTGTTGCACACATCCTGACTGGGGTGAAACCGCATCCAAATGCGCTGTGCGCCGTCTGCGCGAGGAACTTGGGATTACAGGGCTATACCCGGAATACCGTCATCGGCTGGAATACCACGCCGATGTCGGCAATAACATGATCGAACATGAAGTGGTCGACGTGTTTCTGGCCAGGGCTCGTGGTTCTCTGAAAATCGAGCCTAATCCGGAAGAAGTCATGGAGATCCGCTGGATCGATTATCACGATCTTCTGGCCGAGGTGCAGCGCCACCCATCCCGGTTTACGCCGTGGCTGAAGATTTATCTGCACAACCACTCTGACACGATTTTTGGCCCCGATCTGATCATCTCGGCGCCATCCTGACGTCTACGGCTTGCAAGGTCCGCCCAAGCCGCCTAAATCAACGCGTCATGGCCAAACAGAAGACAGACCCGAACTACAAAGTCATCGCCGAAAACCGGCGTGCCCGCTTCGATTACGCGATCGAGGACGATCTCGAGTGCGGCATCGTGCTGGAGGGGTCCGAGGTCAAGTCCCTGCGCGCTGGCGGATCGAACATCGCCGAAAGCTATGCTTCGGTCGATGACGGAGAATTGTGGCTGATCAACAGTTACATCGCGCCCTACGAACAGGCCAAGGTCTTCAAACACGAAGAACGCCGCCGGCGTAAGCTGCTGGTTTCGCGCAAGGAATTGTCGAACCTGTGGAACGCGACCCAGCGCAAAGGCATGACACTGGTGCCGCTGGTTCTGTATTTCAACCACAAGGGCCGCGCGAAGCTGAAGATCGGCATCGCCAAGGGCAAGAAGCTGCACGACAAGCGCGAAACCCAGGCCAAGCGCGATTGGTCACGGCAGAAGCAGCGGTTGATGAAGGATCACAGCTGATCCTTCACTGGTTTCAGAACGCCATTGCGGCAGAAACGGCACGTTTCCAACGGTCATAGGCAGCATCGCGGTCTTCGGCGGACATTTCCGGTTCAAACCGGCGATCCAGCGCCCAGGTTTCCGAGAATCCCTGCTGCTCCGGGTAGATGCCGGCGCGCATCCCGGCCAGCCAGGCAGCACCCAGGGCGGTGGTTTCCTGCATCACAGGGCGGTCAACCTCGGCGCCGAGATAATCCGACAGGCCCTGCATCGCCCAATCCGATGCACTCGCCCCGCCATCGACGCGCAGGGTGACATCAGTATCCGCGCCCCAATCACCCTGCATGGCATGCCACAGGTCGCGCGTCTGGTAGGCGATGCTTTCCAGCGTAGCCTTGGCAAACTCGGCGCGGCCTGAATTGCGGGTCAGGCCAAACACCGCGCCGCGGCAATCCGGCTTCCAATAGGGTGCCCCAAGGCCGGTAAAGGCCGGAACCAGCACAACATGCTGGTTGGGATCGGCCTGCTGTGCCAGTTCTCCGCTTTCCGGCGCCGAGTCGATAATCTTGAGCGCGTCGCGCAGCCATTGAACCGCCGCCCCGGCGACAAAGATCGACCCTTCCAGCGCGTAAGTCCGCTGACCGTCCAGCTGATAAGCGATGGTGGTCAACAGGCGATTGTTGGATTTGACCGGCGTTGGTCCGGTGTTCAGCAGCGCAAAGCAACCCGTGCCATAGGTTGACTTCATCATCCCGGGCTGGAAACAGGCTTGTCCGATGGTGGCGGCCTGCTGGTCCCCGGCCACGCCCAGGATTGGAATATTGCCACCAAATAGAGACGTATTTCCGAAGTCCGACGCGCAATCATGTACTTTCGGCAGCATATTCATCGGTACATCCAGCAGATCGCAGATCTCGGCGCTCCACTCACCCTTGTGAATGTCAAATAGCAGAGTGCGTGCGGCGTTGGTTGCGTCAGTGGCGTGGCTGCGTCCTTCCGTCAGGCGCCAGATCAGGAAGCAGTCGATGGTGCCGAACATCAACTCTCCGGCTTCGGCCCGTTCCCGCGCGCCGGTTACGGTGTCCAGCAGCCATTTTACCTTGGTGCCCGAAAAATAGGGATCAAGCAGCAGACCGGTCTGGGCGGTGACGTCATCTTCACAACCGGCCTGCTTGTAGCGGGCGCAAATCTCGGCGGTCCGGCGGTCCTGCCAGACGATGGCGTTGTGAATGGGTTTGCCTGTGGCGCGGTCCCAGACGACGGTGGTTTCGCGCTGATTGGTGATACCGATGCCCGCGATCTGATCTGCGGCTACGCCGGTGTTGTCCATCACCTCGCGGCAGACACGCAGGACGCTTTCCCAAATTTCCTCGGCATCATGCTCGACCCAGCCCTCCTGCGGGAAGTGCTGGGTAAATTCGTGCTGCGCGGTGCCGACGCGCTGCATACCCGTGTCGAACAAAATGGCCCGCGATGATGTGGTGCCCTGATCAATGGCAAGAATATAGGTCAAGCCTGCGCCCTCTCCCGTTTGGTTTTGCAGGACTTTAGCGCAAACAATGACAATCGTGCCAGAGCGTTCAGACAGGAATGTTGTCGATCAGCCGAACACCTTCAAGCCAGGCCGCTGCCAGCAGACGGGCAGGCCGCTCAGCATGGCTCAAGGGTTCCAGTGTCTCGGCGCAGTGCAGTTTCAAATATTCCACCTGCGCAAAGCCAGCAGCCAGCAGGGCAGTGCGCGCCTTCGAAGCCAGCGGATCGAAAGCTACCCCGCCATCCAGCGCGTCCGCCAGTTCCTGCATGACCCTGCTTATGTTCGCGGCAGTTTTCAGCCCTTCGGGTGACAGGCGCAGATTGCGCGAGGACATGGCAAGACCCGAGGGTTCGCGGACCGTGGGGCAGCCGATCACCTCGATGGGGATATCCAGATCCCGTGCCATCCGGCGAACGACCAACAGTTGCTGATAGTCTTTTTCCCCGAAATAGGCTCGATCTGACTGTGTTTGAAGGAACAGTTTTGCGACCACCGTGGCGACTCCGTCGAAGTGACCGGGGCGGAATTCGCCCTCAAGCACATTGGTCAGACCCATGACAGATACATTGGTGGCGAAGCCCTGCGGGTAGATTTCCTCGGGCTCGGGCACATAGATCGCGTCGACACGCAATGGGGCCAGTTTCTGCGCGTCCTCGATTTCGGTGCGCGGATAATTGGCCAGATCCTCGGGGTTGTTGAACTGTTTGGGGTTCACAAAGATCGTGACGATCACCCTGTCGGTGCCCGCCTTCGCGGCCTCGACCAGTGACAGATGCCCTTGGTGCAACGCACCCATGGTGGGAACAACCCCGATCACCTCGCCCTTGCGGCGCCAATCGGTGGTCAGCGCGCGCAAATCCGCCAGACGGCGAAGGATTGGAGCGGTCATTTCCCGGGTCCTTTGGACGGCGCCCGGTCGGCAAAGACATGTTCGTCCGCCGGAAAAGTCCGCGCCCGCACTTCGGCGGCGTATTCGGCAATGGCAGCCTCGGCCAGAGGGCCAAGCTCGGCATACCGTTTGACGAATTTCGGTTTGAAAGCGGTGAAAAAGCCCACCATGTCGTCTACCACGAGGATCTGCCCATCGCACCCGGCGGACGCACCGATACCAATTGTCGGTATCGCAATCTCAGCCGTAATGCGGTCGGCCAACCCTTGCGGGACTTTCTCTAACACGACGGAAAATGCGCCGGCTTCGGCGACGGCATGGGCGTCGGCCAGCACGGCGTGGGCCTGATCATCTCGGCCCTGTACCTTGTAGCCGCCCAGAGTGTTGATCGATTGCGGCGTCAGGCCGATATGAGCCATCACCGGGATGCCACGCCTGACCAGAAAGCGGATCGTCTCGGCCATCTCAACGCCGCCTTCCAGCTTGACTGCGCCCGCGCCGGTCTCTGCCATCAGGCGGGCCGCGTTCTTGAACGCCTGTGCCGGGTCGTGTTCGTAGCTGGCAAAGGGCATGTCGATGACCATCAAGGCCGTCTCCAACCCGCGCGCGACGGCCTGGCCATGCAGGATCATCATCTCCATCGTTACCCCAAGGGTCGATTCCAGCCCGTGCAGCACCATGCCGACGCTGTCGCCCACCAGAACAAAATCGCAATGGGCATCCATCAGCCGCGCCATCGGAGTGGTATAGGCGGTCAGGCTGACCAACGGATCACCGCCTTTTCGGGCGCGAATATCCTCGGCATTTGGGGCTTTTTTGCGGGCTGTGGCGCTCATGCTCGTTCCTGCAGGGTCAATGTTGCAGTGCAGCATAGCAGATCGCGCGCTGGCGAAGAAACCCCGGTTGCGCGAACATTTCCTTGAATGACCCGAGGTTTAGAGTGACATTGTTATCAATAAAGCCGGTGACAGCATGAGCCGGTCTGTTTTCAGTGGGGAGTGAATTTCGTGACAATACAGATGTTTCGACCCTTTGTGTCAGCACTGGCCGTCAGTGCCAGCCTGTTTGCCAGCCAGGCTCTGGCCAAATCAGATATCACAATAGCGATGCAGCTTGAGCCGCCGCATCTGGACCCGACAAGCGCGGCAGCACAAGCGATAGATTCGGTCGTTTACACCAATATCTTCGAGGGCCTGACCCGTTTCATGGGTGACGGATCTGTTGTCCCGGGTTTGGCGGAAAGCTGGGAGATTTCGGATGATGGCACCGAATACACCTTCACGCTGCGCGACGGGGTGACGTTCCATGACGGCACGACCATGGATGCCGAGGACGTCAAATTCAGCCTGGATCGCGCCCGCGCCGAAGACAGCGCCAATGCGCAGAAGGCGTTGTTCGCCGGAATTCAGGATGTCGAGGTTGTTGACCCGCTGACCGTCAAAGTCACCTTGTCGGAACCCAATGGCAATTTTCTGTTCAACATGGCCTGGGGCGACGCGGTGATCGTTGCGCCCGAAAGCATAGAAAACATCAAGACAAATCCGGTCGGCACCGGCGCTTATACCTTTGGCAATTGGGTTCAGGGCGACAGCATTACGCTGAACCGCAATCCTGATTACTGGGGTGACCAGCCCGCGCTGGAAACGGCCACCTTCAAGTTTATCTCGGACCCGACCGCTGCCTTTGCCGCCATGATGGCCGAGGATGTGGACGTTTTCGACATTTACCCGGCTCCCGAGAATCTGCCTCAGTTCGAGGCCGATCCGCGGTTTCAGGTTCTGGTCGGCTCGACCGAGGGCGAGACGATTCTGTCGACGAACAACAAGCTGACCCCGTTCGATGACATTCGCGTTCGCCAGGCGCTGGCTCATGCTATTGATCGTCAGGCCATCATTGACGGCGCCATGTTCGGATACGGCACGCCAATCGGCACTCATTTCGCGCCGCACAACCCGGCTTATGTGGATCTGACCGGCAATTCTGCCTACGACCCTGAAAAGGCAAAGGCGCTTCTGGCCGAGGCGGGTCTGGAAAACGGGTTCGAAACCACGCTGCATCTGCCGCCGCCATCTTATGCCCGCCGTGGCGGTGAAATCATTGCCGCGCAGCTGGCCGAGGTCGGTATAACGGCCGAAATCATCAACGTGGAATGGGCGCAATGGCTTGAGACGGTGTTCAAAGGCAAAGAGTTCGGCCTGACCATCGTAAGCCACACGGAACCGATGGATATCGGTATCTATGCGCGCCCCGACTATTATTTCCAGTATGACAGCACTGATTTTCAGGCTCTGATGGATACCTTGAATTCCACGACCGATCCTGACGAACGCGCACGGCTTCTGGGCGAGGCGCAACGGCTGATTTCCAATGACTACGTCAATGGATATCTGTTTCAGCTGGCAAAGCTGGGCGTGGCCCGGGCCGGAGTGCAAGGGCTGTGGCAGAATGCGCCCACCGCCGCAATTGATCTGACCGGGATCAGCTGGTCAGAATAATATCACGCCGGGGCCGCGTCTGGCGGCCTCGGTGATCCTCAACTCAAAGCGAGCCCGAATGTGAAACTGGTCCGCGTCATATGTCTCCTGGCTGTGATGACATGCCTCTCTTTGATCGGGGGCGGGCCGGCATTGGCGCAGAACACGCTGGGCGGCGGGCTTCACGCGCTGAAGGGGACACCGGAAAACCCGCTCCAGGTCGGGATCGGTATCCGGATCGATCAGATCACAAGCGTGGATCAGAAGGCTGAAAATTATGGGGCCGTCGTCATATTGAGGGCCGAATGGACCGATCCGACGCTGGCCTTTGACCGGGATGACGTCGGACGCGAAATTCAGGTGTTCAACCCTTCGGTGCTGGCCAATCACGCCCGCGAACTGGGGGCGGTTTTGCCTGCGTTTGTGGTGCATAATCAGCAATCCAACAAGTGGGTCCATGAAGCCGCCGCCTCGGTGCGCCATGACGGGCATGTTGTCTATGCCGAGAAATCCTCGCTGACCTTGCAGGCCCCGCATTTCGATTTCCGGAAATACCCCTTCGACACGCAGCAGTTCTATTTCGAAGTCGTCTCGGTTTTTCCGACTGAATACGTGTCCTATTACCCGCTCGAGGCGTATTCAGGCCTCGGCGATCTGCTGGGCGAGGAAGAGTGGATTTTGGACAACGCCCGGGTCGAGCACTCGACCGTGATCGGACTGTCCGGCCGGGACAGTGACCAGATCGCGCTTGCCTTCGAGGGTCACCGGCACCTGACCTATTATGTGATCCGGGTATTCCTGCCGATGCTGGTGCTGATCTCTGTCGGCTGGGCGCTGTTTTTTCTGGATGAATACCGCCGCCGGATCGAGATCGCCGGGGGTAACCTGCTGGTATTCGTGGCCTTCAACTGGGCCATTTCTGCCGACCTGCCCAAGCTGGGCTACCTGACTTTTCTGGACTTCATATTGCAATGCATGTTCCTGATGACCGGGGCACTGATCGTGTTCAATGTTGCGCTGCGCAAACTGAAAGTGTCCGGTCGCGAGGACGCGGCACGAAACCTGGACAACTATGCGATCAAGTGGATCTACCCGCTGGGTTACGCAGCCATCGTCGGCTATGCGGTTTTTGCCTTTCTGATGACACCTTAGGTGCTGGACCCGTGCGGTATGCGCCCCTAACGTGGTCCTGATGCTGCGCTATGCCCTCAAACGTCTGATTTCTTTGCTGATCAGCCTCGCCGTCGCCTCGGTCGTCATCTTCGCGGTGATCGAAGTCGCGCCGGGTGATCCGGCCTCTTTCATGCTAGGCGTGAATGCACAGCCCGATACTTTGGCGGCGCTGCGGGCTGAACTTGGGCTGGATGGGACAAAGCTGCAACGGTATCTGAACTGGGTCGGCGGCATGCTGGTGGGGGATTTCGGCACGTCCTACACGTATCGCACACCTGTTTCCCAGATGATCGCGGATCGTCTTTGGGTGTCGCTCCCCCTCGCGCTCTATGCGTTGACGCTGTCTACCCTGATCGCCTTTCCCGCCGGAATCTACGCAGCATCCCGCCGTGGCAAGCCGGGTGAACTGGCCGTTATGGGTGCCACGCAGCTGGGCATCGCGGTGCCGAATTTCTGGTTTGCGATGATGCTGGTGCTGATCTTCGCCATCAACCTGCGCTGGTTCAATGCCGGGGGGTTTGCAGGATGGAAGGATGGCCTTTGGACCGGCCTGCATTCCCTGACCCTGCCTGCAATTGCGCTGGCCTTGCCGCAGGCGGCGATTCTGGCGCGTGTGATGCGGTCGGCCCTTCTGGACATTCTGGGCGAGGATTTCATGCGCACTGCCCGGGCCAAGGGGCTGACCCGCCGCCGGGCGCTGTGGCGGCATGGGGTTAGAAACGCGCTGATCCCGGTATTGACCATCATCGGGCTGCAGTTTTCCTTCCTTCTGGCTGGCTCGATCATCATCGAGCAAGTGTTCTATCTGCCCGGCCTAGGGCGACTGGTGTTTCAGGCCATCTCGGCGCGCGACCTGATCGTAGTGGAATCCGTGGTCATGCTGCTGGTCTTCGCCGTCATCACCGTCAATTTCCTGGTCGACCTGGCCTACGCCGCTGTTGATCCAAGGTTAAGGAGCCGGACATGAGCCGCAACCTGATCCTCGGCACTGCGCTGTCCTCGCTGGTTCTGCTGGCGGCCCTTTTGTCATTTGTCTGGACGCCTTACGACCACGCCACGCTGAACATCCCCGGCAAGTTGCAGACTCCGGACTCAATGCACTGGTTCGGAACCGACCATTTCGGGCGCGACATGTTTTCGATGATCATGGTCGGTGCGCGCACGTCGATTGCGGTGGCGCTGGTGGCCGTCGGCATCGGCATGGCGCTGGGCGTGCCCTTGGGACTGGCGGCGGCCGCCCGCAAAGGATCCTGGCTGGACGAGGTGATCATGCGCGGCAACGATCTGGTCTTTGCCTTCCCTTCGCTGGTCATTGCCATCCTGATCACCGCTGTTTTTGGCGCCGGTGCGATCAACGCGATCATCGCCATTGGTATCTTCAACATCCCGGTCTTCGCCCGAATTACCCGCGGCGCGGCTCTGTCGCTGTGGGAGCGGGAGTTTATTCTCGCCGCCCGTGTCTCGGGCAAGGGTGCGGCGCGGATATCGATCGAACATATCCTGCCCAACGTCGCAAATCTGCTGATCGTGCAGGGCACGATCCAGTTCAGCCTTGGCATCCTGGCCGAGGCGGGCCTGTCCTATGTCGGACTGGGTGCGCAACCGCCCACGCCAAGCTGGGGGCGGATGCTGGCGGATGCGCAGACGATGGTCAGTTTTGCCCCGCATTTGGCTCTGATTCCGGGGGTGGCGATCATTGTCACGGTTCTGGGGCTGAACCTGCTGGGCGATGGTCTGCGCGACTTTCTGGACCCACGTATTCGGGTGGCCCGCACATGAGCCTGTTGCAAATCGAAAACCTGTCATTGTCGATTCATGGCGCGCCGATCCTCAGACAAGTCGGCCTGACAATTGATCCCGGACAGATCGTGGCCGTAACTGGTGAAAGTGGATCCGGCAAATCCATGACCGCGCTGGCCGTGATGCAGTTGTTGCCGAACGGAGCGGTGGCCAACGGCACCATTCAGCTGGACGGACAGGATCTGATGCAACGATCCGAGAGCCAAATGTGCGCCCTGCGTGGCGCGGCCATCGGCATGGTGTTCCAGGAACCGATGACTGCGCTCAACCCGGTCATGACGATCGGTGATCAGGTGACGGAAACGATTCTGATCCACAAAGCGATGTCACCCGCCAAAACCCGTGAGCAAACGCAAGAGGTTCTGACCCGCGTCGGCCTGCCGCCCGACCGGTTTCCGCTGTCGCGCTATCCGCACGAACTATCTGGCGGTCAGCGTCAGCGCGTTGTGATCGCAATGGCAATCGCCTTGCGCCCTCGGCTTCTGATCGCCGATGAACCGACCACCGCACTGGATGTCACCACGCAGGCACAGATTCTGGACCTTCTGAAAGGGCTGGTTCGCGAATACGGCATGGGATTACTGATGATCACCCATGACCTGGCGGTTGTCGCCGACATGGCGGACCAGATTATTGTCATGCGCCATGGCGAAGTGGTGGAAAGGGGTGCAACGAACGATCTGCTGCGGAACATGCAGCACCCCTATACCCGTATGTTGTTCGAAGCCTCGGACCATCAGGTCACACTTCCCGATCCCGTTCGACCGGGCCCGCTGCTGGAGGTGACAAATGTCGTTCGTGACTACCGTTTGCCCCGCAGGCGGTTATTCGAAACACCGGCTCGCCACCGGGCGGTGGATGACGTCAGCTTTACCCTCAGCCGGGGTGAGCGCCTTGGTCTGGTTGGAGAGTCCGGTTGTGGAAAATCGACACTAACACGGGCAATTCTAGGGCTTGAAGATGTTCAGGGTGGGCAGGTTCTGTTGAACGGGCAGCCTGTTTTTGCGGCCCACAAGCCCAATCTTGCGGTGCGCCGTAACATGCAGGTGGTGTTTCAGGACCCCTTTGGCAGCTTCAACCCACGCCATCGTGTCGGGCGGCTGATCACCGAGCCGTTTCACATGCTGGACACCCCTCCGACGGGATCAGAGCGGCAGGACAGGATTTCCGAGATGCTGACGGCCGTTGGCCTCAGCCCCGGTGACGCCGGAAAATACATACATGAATTCTCGGGCGGGCAGCGTCAGCGGATCGCCATCGCCCGTGCGCTGATCATTCGGCCGGAGCTGATCCTGTTTGACGAGGCGGTTTCGGCGCTGGATGTATCGGTTCGGGCGCAAATCCTTGACCTGCTGGCCGAGCTTTGTGCGACCTATGATCTGACCTATCTGTTCATAAGCCACGATCTGAGCGTCGTTCGCACGGTCACGGATCGGGTCATGGTGATGCAATCCGGACGAATTGTTGAACAGGGTGAGACTGAAGCCGTCTTCAGCAATCCGCAGCATCCTTATACGCAAAAGCTGATTTCCGCTGCGCCAAAGCTGCCGGATTACAATCGGGGTGCCGCGTGAACTGCCGTGTTAGAGCCTGAATCGGAGACATTGAATGACTGATCAGATCTGGTTTGACCCAACTCGGTGTCTGATAGCAGGCGAGTGGATATTACCGATCAGCGGCGGCACCTTGCCCCTGACCAATCCTTCGGACGGATCAGAAATCTGCCGGATTGCGCGCGGCACGAAGCAGGATATCGATGCTGCTGTTGGCGCGGCCCGGTCCGCTTCGAATGGAGCGTGGGGCCGAATGACGGCGCTGGACCGAGGACGTATTCTGACTCGCTTGGGGCAACTGGCTCTGGAAAAGGTCGAAGACCTTGCCGCTCTCGAGGCGATGGATGTCGGCAAACCTCTGACCCAGGCTCGCGCAGATGCGGTTGCATTGGCGCGCTATTGCGAGTTCTACGGTGGCGCAGCAGACAAGGTCATGGGCCAGACGATTCCGTATCTGGACGGCTATACTGTCTACACGCTGCGCGAGCCGCACGGGGTTACCGGCCACATCGTGCCCTGGAACTACCCGATGCAGATCATCGGCCGGTCTGTGGGCGCCGCGTTGGCGATGGGCAATGCCTGTGTTCTGAAACCCGCAGAAGAGGCATGCCTGACCGCGCTGGCTTTTGCGCATCTGGCGATTGAAGCCGGCTTGCCGCCCGGTGCGCTGAACGTCGTGCCCGGGCTTGGGACCGAGGCCGGAGCGGCGCTGTCGGCACATCCGGATGTCGACCACATCTCATTTACCGGATCCGTTGCCACGGGCGCATTGGTGCAGCAGGCGGCGGGGCGCAACGTGGTGCCGGTGACGCTGGAACTGGGCGGAAAGTCCCCTCAACTGGTGTTTGACGATGCCGATCTGGATGCTGCGCTGCCGTTTCTGGTGAACGCAGGGATTCAGAATGCTGGCCAGACCTGTTCCGCCTCGTCTCGCATATTGGTGCAGCGCGGTATTTACGATCAGGTCCGGTCGCGTATGGCCGAAGCTTATGAACAGTTGTCCGTCGGACCGGCGATGCAGGATTTGCGGGTTGGCCCATTGATTTCGGACCGGCAAAAGCAGATCGTGACCGGGTTTCTTGAAAAAGGTACCGATCTGAACATCGCGGCGCAGGGGCGGATCGCTGAGGGTGCGCCGGAAAGTGGCGCTTATGTTCGCCCGACCCTGTTCTCGGACGTGCCGCCGGATCACGTCCTGGCCCGGGACGAGATATTTGGCCCGGTACAGGTTCTGATCCCTTTCGACACCGAGGAACAGGCTCTAAATATAGCAAACAGCACCGATTATGGTCTGGTTGCCAGCATCTGGACCCGCGACGGGGCGCGGCAGATGCGGCTGGCGAAACAATTGCGTTCGGGACAGGTGTTCATCAACAATTACGGTGCAGGTGGCGGGGTCGAATTGCCCTTTGGCGGGGTGGGAAAATCCGGTCACGGACGCGAAAAAGGGTTCGAGGCGCTGTACGGGTTCTCGCAACTGAAAACAGTGGCGGCTTTCCACGGGCGATGATCTAGACAATCACTTCGATCGCCTTTTGCGCGCCAACACCGAATACACGCTTGTAGCGCTCGATCTGATCCGCCGGACCCATAGCCTTTTCGGGATTGTCCGATAGCTTCACTGTCGGTCGGCCATTGGCAGAAACTGCCTTGCACACCAGCGAAAACGGCGCCAGCGCATCATCTGGCACGAGCCCCCGGAAATCATTGGTCAACAGGGTCCCCCAACCGAAGGACACGTTGACCCGTTCCGCAAACTGGCCGTGCAATTCCTGAATTTTTGCAACATCCAGCCCGTCTGAAAAAATGATACGTTTCTGGCGCGGATCTTCGCCGCGGGATTTCCACCAGTCGATGGCAATCTCGGCACCGGCGGCCGGATCGCCGCTGTCGATACGAATGCCGGTCCATCCGGCCAGCCAGTCGGGCGCGCTGTCCAGAAACCCCTTGGTGCCATAGGTATCGGGCAGAATGATCCGCAGGTTGCCGTCATGTTCCTCGTGCCAGTCGCTCAGGACGTCATAAGGCGCCTGGGCCAGGTTCGCATCGCTATCGGCCAGTGCGGAATAAACCATGGGCAGTTCATGGGCATTGGTGCCGATGGCCTCGACCTCGCGCCGCATCGCGATCAGGCAGTTCGACGTGCCGGTGAACGAACTGCCCAGCCCTTCGATCATCGCTTGAACGCACCAGTCCTGCCACAGGAAGGAATGACGCCGGCGGGTTCCGAAGTCGGCGATCCCCAAGCCGCCAATACCGCGCAGTTGTTCGATCTTTTCCCAGACCCGTGTCATCGCTCGGGCATATAGTACCTGCAGTTCGAACCGGCGCATGTCATTCAGAACCGCGCGCGACCGCAGTTCCATCAACACCGCCAGCGCCGGGATTTCCCACAGCATGACCTCGTGCCATTTGCCCTCAAAGGTCAGCTCGTACTGATCGCCTTTGCGTTCCAGGTGATAGGGCGGCAGGCGCAGGTTTTCGAACCATTCCATGAAATCCGACCGGAACATCTGCCGCTTTCCGTAGAAAGTATTGCCGCGCAGCCATGTGCTTTCGCCGCGGCTGAGGCTGAGCGAGCGGATATGATCCAGTTGCTCGCGCAGTTCGCCTTCATCGATGAGTTTCGCCAGCGGAATGTGATTCGACCGGTTGATCAGCGAAAAAACGACGTCCGTTTGGGGCTTATTTCGAAACACTGACTGGCACATCAGAAGTTTGTAGAAGTCCGTGTCGATCAAAGACCGGACAATCGGGTCGATCTTCCATTTGTGATTGTACACGCGTGTCGCAATATCGACCATGTGGAACTCCTGCGATTTCCATTGTTAGATCAATCGGAACGATGAATGGCAAGAGTCGCCCAATTGGTGACAATGACAAGGTCCAGTCACATTGCGGGCAAATTGTGTGTGCTTTTCACGGGTTAGTGAAAAGAGGGGATGGACATGTGAGTTGAGTTTAGTGAATGGGTCTCGAGTACGACTTTGATATTGTAACGATTGCACAGGACGAAGTGGAGCCAGCTCAGGCGGACACAGTAGCTTTGCAAAATGGGAAGACGCGGGCCCGAGCCTTGTTCCGCGACTTTCAGACGGCAGAAGCCCTGCGCGACACGTCACCGAATATCCGCAAAATGTTTGTGGACGCCGGGTTCGATTTTGAAACCCGGAGCAGCAGTTTGCCCAATGGTATCTACCGGGCAGAAGACGAGGATTTGCGAAACCTCGTCATCCAGCGCCTTTTTGCCAATATCAAGGCCACGGGCCTGGCGGGCGAGTATTGTGGTGAATTTGATTTGTGGGCGTTTCTGAACGGCATCAAAACCGCCCGCCCACAAGGAAAACGCCGCCGAAAACCACCAATACAGTTGCTGCCCTACATTCAGCCTGAACCGGAAAGCGCACCGCAACCGGTGCCGCCCAAACGGCGGACGCTGCCCTGGCGCATTGGAATCGCGCTGGGTCTGGCTGTGCTGTTGATTGTCTTGCTCAGATTTTTGGCAGCAGCCGGCGCGACGCCTTAGATCAGGGTGACGCCGGCCTTGTGCATCGCGCTTTCCGCCGCCTTCAAGGATCCGTCCAGATCAATGGCGCGACAGGCCGCCATCCTGACAGTCACGCCAAATCCCAGACGCGCCGCGTCAAGTGCTGAAAATTGAACACAAAAATCAGTGGCCAACCCGACAAGCGTCAGTTTGGTGATGCCACGGGTGTTCAGATACCCCTCCAGGCCGGTGGGTGTTTTCTGGTCGTTCTCAAAAAAGGCCGAATAGCTGTCGACGGCAGGGCGAAATCCTTTGCGAATGATCAAATCTGCATCGGTTCTGAGCTCCGCATGAAACGCGCTGCCCTGGCTGCCCTGAATGCAATGATCCGGCCACAAAACCTGGGGGCCATAAGGCATTTCGACCGATTCAAATGGGTTCCGTCCGGGATGCGAACTTGCAAATGACGAATGCCCCTCCGGGTGCCAGTCCTGGGTCAGAATGACCGCGTCGAAATCGTCCATCATGTCATTTATTGGGACAACCACTTCGTCGCCGCCGGGAACAGCAAGCGCGCCGCCGGGGCAGAAATCGTTCTGAACATCGATCACGATCAGGGCATGAGTCATGCGGACCTCCTTCCGTCGATCTATCGGTAGGCGGGCAGATGGGGGGCGTCAATCCGTTCTCTTGCGACTCTGCGCGGGTGGTATTAGATCGCGCGCATGTACACAATCGCCGCTCTCTATCACTTTACCCGATTCGCCGATCACGCCGCACTGCGTGAGCCATTGCTGGGACTGTGTCAGGCGCAGTCCGTCAAAGGAATCCTGCTACTGGCGCAAGAAGGGATCAATGGCACAATTGCAGGCCCGCGAACCGGGATCGATGCTGTTCTGGCCCATATCCGCGCCCTTCCGGGCTGCGCCGATCTGGAATGGAAAGAGGCTTCGTCGGATCACCCGCCCTTTGGCCGGATGAAAGTGCGCCTTAAGAAAGAGATCGTGACAATGGGCCAGCCGGATGTCGATCCGCAGGCCCGCGTCGGTCACTATGTCGAACCTGAAGACTGGAACGACCTGATCCGCTCGGATGACGTTGTACTGATCGATACGCGAAACGACTATGAGGTGGCGATCGGCACTTTTGAGGGCGCAGTAGACCCTAAAACAGCCAGTTTTCGCGATTTTCCAGATTGGTGGGAGGCGAACAAGGACCGTTTCCACAACAAACGTGTCGCCATGTTCTGCACTGGTGGTATCCGATGCGAAAAATCCACCAACTACCTGCTGGGACAGGGGGTCGACGATGTCTATCACCTGAAAGGTGGGATTCTGCGGTATCTCGAAGAGGTTCCGGCCGAAGACAGCACCTGGCAGGGGGAATGTTTTGTGTTCGACAACCGTGTCTCAGTCGGGCACGGGTTGGTCGAAGGGCCGCATAACCTGTGTCATGGCTGCCGACGCCCGATTCTGCCGGATGACACGAAGCGGCCGGAATACGAGCATGGCGTTTCATGCCATCATTGCATCGGTGAGACCTCGGAGGCGGACAAGATGCGCTTTCGCGAACGGCAGAAACAGATTGCACTGGCCCGCGCCCGTGGGGACGCGCATTTGGGCGCAAACTGATCGCCACGCGTTAAGGGTTGTCGATTTCCGCCGGAACGCTGATGATCGCGCATACGCAACTGTCCGGAACACCCATGTCGACCGAACCAAGAACGCTGGAAGAATGGAAATCGACTTTGGCCGCCGCCTTCGGGCTGGTTCTGGTCAGCTTTCTGGCCTGGTACGCTCTTTCCAGTCTCAACGAGGCCACGGCAGGGAACACAATTGGCACGATTGCTTCGGGCGCGCTGGTGCTGTGGCTGATCTCGCAGACCTGGTACTACATGACTCAGGTCACGTCTCCCCGTCGTCAGCTGTTGTTGATGGGAATATCGTTCATACAGGTGGTGCCGTTCCTGTTCGCTGCGGTTTACGGCGCGTTCGGCTATTATGACCTGTGTGTTGTCGGCGCAAAAGGTCCGGCCGATGTGCTGTATTTCTCCTATGTGACTTTCACGACCGTTGGGTTTGGAGACCTGAAGCCCGCCGGTCTGTGCCGCGGCCTGGCAGTGGCCGAGGCGATCACCGGCTACATTCTGCTGGGCCTGTTCGTGGCCGCGGCAGTTGGGCTGTATGGGCGCGAACACAACAGGCATCCGCACTGACCCCTGATTACCCTCGCAACAGAGTCTATTTGTTGCTGTCAATCCACTGCGACATGCGTTGCTTGTCGCGAAAGCACTCGGAAGGAATAGGCCGGCGTTTGCTGCGTGAAATACGTTCTGCAAAGGCCACCTGCTTGCCTGTCGGGTAATTGGCGAAGGGTGAAGGATCGTTAGGTTTGTGTGCCGAAATCCAGTCCGACATTGATTTTCGGTCCCGCTGCGCCTCAACCGGAATTTCCAGAGCAGACTTTTCCGCAATGGCACGGGCATAGCGCATCTGCCGGTCCGTCACCGGCAGCATGTGATAGTCGTTGCTGGGCGCATCAAACCAGCTTTGGCGGGCAGCGTTGGTCATAGCTCGAAAACCTCCGTTCAACATGAGAACAAATATAGAACATTTTAGGAACTTTTCAAGATTTCCGCTGACCGGCTTCTGATTGAGCCGATATTTGTCCAGCCTGTCCCCTCGCCATGCGAGCAATTTGGCGCGTTTTTTTTGCGTCCAATGGAAATGAAGGAACGATTCGGTGTGAATTCAACCCATGTTCGGTCACGTCGCCGATAGTGGCAGGTTGAACGGCGACAATGCGCGCGAATTGTATTGCGCCCGGATCGGCCCGTTTTTGATCAGTCTGCTAAATGAAAAAAGACCGGAGCTCTCGGTTTCTCGAAATCTCAGACTCTGTACATCAAGATCAATCGACCGAGAAAGTGCTGCCGAAAAGGTAAGGAGAGATTAAGCCCGGTAAGACTAAAGTTACCTTTCCCACGGCATTACAGTGCTGTTTGTGATCGAACAGCCGATGCGTCTATTCCCTCGAACCACTCATGCAATCGTGGGCAGTGGCTTTCGTTAGGGATCAAGCGCGGCAAGCAACTCGGCAATCTTTTGGCGCGTATCTTCACTATCTTTCAAAAGATATGCCGCATCTGCCAGCGGTTTGGCCGGGTTTCGTGCTGGTTGTTTTGCCAAAGCCCGCGTCGTTGCGGCAATCTTTGCGAACTGCCCGTTTTGATCTGCTGTTTGATCTGTCAGATTGGCCAGCCAGAAATATCTATCGGCTTCATTCAGCGTCCCAAGCTTCTTCGATAGTTCACCGGCTTTTACGAAATCTCCGACAGTACGGGCCGCCTCAATCCGAAGAAGGTCGGCTTGAACGCTATCATCGTCGGCAAGCTCGAGCATGGCTTGATGAGGACGCCCGCCCAGCAAGGCCGCGCGAGCCCTCAGACTTGCACGCTCCGACCGTTTGATACTGTCTTGCGGGCGGCTGGCGAAGAAATGGGCCTTTGACGCAAACCCGAGCGTCGCCAACCGATCGGAAAGTGCGATGGCGGTTTCGGTGCTCAGATCCGACACGAAGTCATCCGCCAAGCCTAGGGTTCGACGCAGGAATGTCACGTCATCCGAGCGTTCCGCCACCATCAACATAACCTGGTTCAGCGTTCCCGCCCTGCCTTCACCCGCAGGCAGGCTTTCGGCAAGATCCACCGCCGCATCGTACTGGTCACTCAGGCTCAACGCCACTGCATGGGCCTGCATCACCATTGACCCAATTTCGGATCTCCGGAACTCCCGCACATATGCCGCCGCCAGATCGACGTCCTGAGCCGAGACCGCACCCCTTTCCCCCCAGCGTTTTTCTATCAGTTGCGCCAGCGCCAGCGGGGCTTCCAGCACGGCATCTGGTGACGAGATGACTTCGTTCAGTAAAGCCTCTGTTTGCGGGTCATCCCCTTCAGCACTGGCAACCGCAGCTTTCGCGCGACTGACCTCAGGCCGGCTTTCGGGCTCAACTCTGTCGATTGTCCGCAGGATCCGCCGCGCCGCCTCAAGTTTCTGGCCTTCCACCAGGATATTCGCCAATGAAGGGCCGAAGTGGCGCTGAAGATGGTTTGGCAGGCGCGGAAAAGCTTGTTCAATGGCCTTCAGATCAGCGTCGGCCCGCAATGTCTGTTCACTTAATACCGACCAGAGCGCGGCGTCACTGGCGCACCCTTGAAGATCTTCGAACGGGTTCGGTTCCGCGACTGTCTGATCGTCAATGATCCGGGCAATGGCCGCGATCCGGTCCCCATCGGAAGATTGCGGGCTGGTCAGATCCAGCACCTGTAAAGCCTCGATTCCGAAACCGTGGAAAGCGTATAGTTTTGCCAGCTTAATGACAGTTTCCGAATCCACACGATCAAACTCTTCAAAGAGTCCGACTCGCAGATCGGCTATCTGTTCGGAAAAGGAACGCCCCTCTGACCAGCTATCAAACCCGATTTCCGCGCGTGTCAGGCAGGGCGGGCGCGATGGCACCGGTGGAATGTCCGGCACCGGAAAGCCCGGCAAGTCCTCCAGCACTGACGAAACCCGGAAGTTCGGCTCCAGGTCCGGCAAATCTTCCAAATCGTGAACCTCAGGCACCCGGCGCGGTCCCTGACCGGCAAGGTTCAGGTCAAGGATGTCGCGATCCGCGCCTTGCACGAACCGCGTAGAAAGCCGTTCTTCTATTCTTTGCAATCCCTGTTCAAGAAGCGGCAGTGCAAATGGCTCTGGCGCCCGGTCAGACGCGGATTGTTCTTGCTCGAAACCCTGCGAGATGTCTGGCAAGGACACCAACAATGGGCCAAGTGGTGGCAGGATATCCACCGGGGCAATATCGATGACGATCATCGTGTTCTGATACAGAAAGGCGGACGCGGCACAGTCGCACCCGAATTCCATGTCCAGTTCGGCACCGGGCTGCGCCTGAGAAAGCGTTCTCAAACGGGCGCTTGAGAGTCGGGCAAAGACAGACCCTGTTTCAAACCTGACATCGTCAATGGCCACCTTCAGACGCGCACCGTTCTTTTTCTGGGTCAAAGCCCACTCGGTTCCATGAGGCACCTGCGCGACAAGCCGCGTGTGCCCGTCATGTTCGCCGGATCGAACCGTGACGGATTGTGCCGCGGCACAATTGGCGACCACGAACAGAGAAATAGCGAGAAGAGCACCCCGGATCATGCCGCCGCCTGTTTGAGTTCCTTCAGCGCATCCTCCAGTTCGGCAAAGCCGGGGCGGTTGTGCGTTGGCGTGTTTTGTCGTCCGACTTCAATCCACATTGCAGCGTTATGGTTGTGCAGGTTGGCAACCAGAACCTCTTTTATCAGTTGGTAGAAATGGTTGTCCTCCTCGACCACGGCTTTCAGTTTCCCCGCGAACGGTCCGACCAGGCCATAGGCAAGAAAGACACCCAGAAACGTGCCGACCAGGGCGCCGCCGATCAGCTTTCCCAGAACTTCGGGTGGCTGGTCGATCGATCCCATCGTCTTGATCACACCCAGAACCGCCGCGACAATTCCCAATGCTGGCAGCCCGTCCGCCACGGTCTGCAACGCGTAGCTGGAATGCATGGCATGGTGGAAATTGGCCTCCATCCGTTTTTCCAGCACTTCTTCCACCTGATGCGGATCGTCATAATTCATGGCCGCTGATCGCATCGTGTCAGAGATCAGATCCACCGCTTCCCGGTCTGCCTGAATTTTCGGATATGCGGAAAACAAAGTAGAGTTTTCGGGTTCTTCTATATGCTGTTCAACCTCGACCGGGTTGGCTTTGGCCATGCGGATCAGGGAAAACAACAGGCACAGCAGGTCGCGGTAATCCTGCGGTTTCCATTTGGGTCCCTTGAATACCTTTCCCATGTCTTTGGCGGTATGCTTGACTGCGCTCATGTCGTTGCTGATCAGAAATGCCCCAACAGCGGCTCCGCCGATCATCATCATTTCAAAAGGCAATGATTTCATAATGATAGCCATCTTGCCGCCAGCTGCGAGATAACCGCCGAAAACCATGACGAAAATGACGATGATTCCTACAAGTCCGATCATCTGCGTTCTCCGGCAAAATGTGTTTTGGGTGCGACCAATAGTTTCATCATTCTTCGGGGGCCGAAGCGTTGCGACCTGCCATCACGACGCTCACCGTGTAGGCGACCTCGGGTGGGAGCCCGGAAAGAATGCCGGCCGCAGCATCGGAAGGCATTCGGGCCAGAAAACCTGCAGAGAACACCGGGTCCATAGTTTCGAATAATGCGGCGGCGTCTTTCGGCTTCATGCTTTGGTACATGTCCGTAAGCTTGCTCAGATCGCTTTCGGCGGCTGTGTCGGCGATGGCCAAAGTGGCTCGCAGGTCCTGTTCTGCCTGCTGCAGGGCAATCAGGCGGGATTCGATGGCCTGATCTGCTATTTCCAAGGCCTTTTCCCTATTCAGAAGGGTGTTTTCACGTTGTACCAGCTGTTCTTCCCGGCGAAGCAGTTCGGTCAGCAGAACCTGAACATCCGGTGCCTTTTGAGAAGCAGGTTGCAGCAGTGGCTGAGACGGGTCGGCAGCCTTTGCAAGGGCGGGGCCGGCTTCCAGACCCAATCGGATCACAGCGGACCCGACCATCAGCAAGGAAATCACAGTCAATACTCCGCCACGAGACCGACCCCGCCTGCTTGGCGTTTTTCGTTGTTTCATGGCGTAGCCTCGCCTGATTTGCGGGCATGCCTGAAAAACATCAGACCTTCCGGGTTACCCTTAGGCTGAGGTGCGACCACGATATCCTCGTGTTTCTCCGTATCCGGTTGTTTTGTGGGACCCTGTGGCGCCGGGGTCTCCGAATCCACCGCCGGTTCAACCGCGGAGTTTTCTGGCTCGGCTTCTCTGGGCCCAGGGTCTTCCGGATCCGGGCCAACGTTGCCCTTGTCCGGGATAATATCATGCATCGAGGCCATCATCAGTTCGAGCCGCCCGGCTACGGACTCGGCACGCTGGGTCAGCTCCTGTAAAGCAACTCCGGACTGATCGGAGGCAGACCGGGCCGACTCAAGCGATCTTATTAGCGCGTCCGCCTGCGAGGACAGAACCGCCACGGCACCACCGACACCCCGCTCCAGATCAGTGAATTTCCGGAGCCGCCGCGACAGCACAAAACAATACAGACCGGCGCCAAGAGCGCCTGCAACAAGCAAAATATCCGCAATCAGCTCCAATTTCGCCTCCTAATTCAGTACAAATTCCATCACCAGAACATCGCGGACGCGCCCTTTGCCCACGACAATTTCGATACGTCGCAGCAGGTGTCCCCGGATGCGGATCAAGGCCAGCGAATCCTCCAAATCTTCGACTTCGATCGCGCGGAGATAACCATTGAGAACGTCCATGATGCGGGGCTTCATCTTTTCGACATCACCGATGTAGGGTGCATTCACTTCAAGCTGGGCATGAAACCTCAGATGACGCGAATCGCCGACATCCACCGAAATGATCGCGGGTGGCAGGTCGACAAAGCCAATCTCGGGCACTGCTTCGGCAGAGATTTCAGCCATTTCCTCATCGGATTCGGTACGGTCGTCACCAAGCGGTAGCAGGCCGGACGTTGCCAGATAATACCCGCCGGCCGTACCGAGCACGGCCAAAACCGCCCCGACTATCAGGCCTGTTTTACCGGGTTTTACCGATGCTTCGCTTTCTTCAGCCGTTGCGTCAGCCATGGCGTCCTCATCCATCCGTTCGGCCACCGTCATAACCCCGCAGTGACTAACCGATTGTTAAGGGCAATCGTCCAAACAGAGGTTGCGCCGGGCAGAATGTCGGCGAGTCGGAGGTGAGCGTGCAGCAGATCGGAACTGTCTGGGCAAATTTGGACAGGCGTAAGCAAATTGTCGTCGCCGGCGCGGTGGTGCTGGTTTTTCTTGGGGTTCTTGCCATGTCCCGGCTGGTGACGGCACCGTCGATGACATTGCTATACGCCGGACTCGAAAGTGGGGCCGCTGGCGATATTGTCCGGGCTCTGGATCAGCGCGGGGTTGCATTCGAGATTCGCGGTGGTTCGATCTATGTCCCCGGAACGCAGCGGGATGAACTGCGCATGACGCTCGCCAGCGAGGGGTTGCCTGCAAACGGCAATCGCGGGTACGAACTGCTCGACTCGCTTAGCGGGTTCGGCACCACGTCGCAGATGTTCGATGCCGCCTACTGGCGCGCCAAGGAAGGTGAGCTTGCCCGGACCATCGTCGGCAGTGCCTATGTCAGTCAGGCCCGTGTTCATATCGCCAACAGCTCTTCCAACCCGTTCCAGCGCCGCGCCGCGCCAACAGCATCGGTGTATCTGGTGCCTTCGGGTGGTCAGATTACGGCAGATCAGGCCCGTGCCATTCGCTTTCTGGTGTCGTCGGCGGTCAGTGGCCTGACCCCGGAAAACGTGGCGGTTATCGATTCAAACGGAGCGGTGATCGGCGCCCAGGAAAGTCAGGCCGCGGCAGACACGGCTTATGACAAGGCCCGAACCCTGCGCGAGCGGGTTTTGCGCCTGGTCGAGGCCCGCGTTGGTGCGGGAAACGCAGTGGTCGAAGTCAGTGTCGATACGGTGACAAGAACTGAATCGATCCGCGAACGCCGCATCGACCCTGAAACGCGCGTGGCGATCAGCACGGATGTAGAAGAACGTTCAGACAGTGCGCGAAACCAGTCCTCGGATGTGACCGTCGCGTCGAACCTTCCGGATGGCGACGCGGCGGGCGGTGACGAATCTAACTCCACTGCGACCCAGACCCGGGAACGGGTGAATTACGAAGTGTCCGAGACCGAACTGGAAGTGCATAACGCCCCTGGTGCGGTCAAAAGACTGACAGTGGCAGTTCTCGTCAACGGTTCCAGGGAAGTGACGGATGAAGGGGCGGAAAGCTTTGTGCCACTGCCGCAGACCGAGCTGGACGCGCTTCGCGAGTTGGTCGCGTCTGCCGTTGGTTTCGACGCTGCGCGGGGCGACGTGATTACACTCAAATCGATGGATATGCCTTTGATAGAGCCGCAAGGAGTGCTGGTTTCCGGTTCCTTCTGGCCGAAACTCCATCTGGACGCCATGTCTCTGATTCAGATGGCGGTGCTGGCGATTGTCTCTCTGATCCTGGGGTTGTTTGTCATCCGCCCGATTCTGACAAAGCCGGTTGCGGCCGCCGCGCTTTTGCCTGCGGACCGTACGCTCGAGACAGAGGCCGCTCCATTTCTTGTTGGTGAAATCGCGACGGCGGATGGGGCAGAGTTTGCGCAAATACTCGGTCAGGCGAAGCAAGCAGAGGTTCCCGCGCTGGGGTCGCCTGCCGGCGCTGACCCGGTTGACCGCTTGCGCGCAATGATCGGTGAAAAGCAGGAAGAAACCGTCGAAATTCTGCGTAGCTGGCTTGAAGAAGGTGAGGAGGCTGTGTGATGTCCATTGCCCATCTTCTCGAAGACTTCTCGGCACAGGCCAGTGGTGCTCAGGTGCATCTGCTGGACGAGGAGGCATTGGAAGAGCATCGCCTTGCCGCATTTGAACACGGCTACAAGGCAGGTTGGGAGGATGCCCTGACCGCGCAGGAGCAAAGCCTTGATCAGGCGTCCGCTGCGCTGGCCGCGTCGCTTGAAGACATGTCCTTCACCTATCACGAGGCGCTGAACCGGATGTCGCTGTCACTTGAGACGATGTTCGAGGGGCTCGTCCGTCTTGTTCTGCCAGAAACGCTGGAGCGGGGCTTTGGTACCCGTCTGGTGGAGCAGTTGTGCGAATTGGCTGGCGAGCAGATCGGTCAGCCTATGCAAGTACTGGTTCCTGTGGGGCAGGCGGATGGTGTCGGTGCTCTTGTGCCGCCGGGTCTGAGCCCACCCCCAAAAGTGATCGAGGATTCATCGTTGGAACCGGGGAAGGCGCGGCTGCAGGTTGGCATGTCGCAGCAGGAGGTGGATTGCAACGCCTTGCTGGCGTCGATTTCCAACGCATTCGACGCTTATCTGTTCGAGGCAAGAAAGGGATTGTCAAATGAGTGAAAATCAGACCCTAAATAATGGCAAATCAAATCCGTTTGAAACCGTCCCGATCGAAGTGACGGTCTCGGTCGGTCGGGCGCGGCCATTGATCCGCGACCTGCTGGCGTTGGGCGAAAACGCGGTACTGACCCTGGACAAGCGTATCGAGGATCCCGTTGACCTGTATGTTGGCGACCAGCTGGTTGCGCGGGGGCTTCTGGAAGAATTGGAGGGCGATCAGGCCGGTCAACTGGCCGTGCGCCTGACCGAGATATCGGACCTTCAGCGCGGGATCGGTTGATGCGTCCGCTGGTCTGGCTTGCCTTGGCGCTGGCGCTGCTGACCCCGTCTTTGGCGGCGGCGCAGGATGTGACCTTGTCGCTGGGTGAGGGTGGATCGATCTCGGCGCGCACAGTGCAGCTGATCCTGTTGATCACCGTGCTGAGTCTGGCGCCCGGACTGGCCATCATGATCACCTGCTTTCCGTTTCTGGTTACGGTTCTGGCCATATTGCGATAGGGCATCGGCCTGCAGCAGTCACCGCCGAACATGTTGATTGTCAGCTTGGCCCTGTTCCTGACCTATTTCATCATGGAGCCGGTTTTCACCGAGGCCTGGGAAACCGGAATACGCCCGATGGTTGAAGAGACAATGGATGTGGAACCGGCGCTGGAACGTGCGTTGGTTCCATTTCGCACCTTCATGGCCGCACGACTCGACCCGGACACGTTTCACGCCATGGCGGCCCTGCGTCCGGGCGGCGACACGATTGCGCTGTCGCCGGACGCGCCGGTATCGGTTCTGATGCCGTCTTTCATGCTGTCGGAAATTGCGCGGGCCTTTCAGATCGGATTTCTGATTTTCCTGCCGTTGCTGATCATTGATCTTGTGGTCGCAGCGGTTCTCATGTCGATGGGCATGATGATGGTTCCCCCGGCTACCGTGTCACTGCCGTTTAAACTGTCCTTTTTTGTGATCGCTGACGGGTGGTCCCTGATCGCAGGCGCATTGGTGCGCAGTTACGCGATCTGACATGAACCACTATTGACGTGTGATGTGCAGGCGGGCGCGCAATCCCTGTTCTCCGGCCTCGAAGCTAAGTGTCCCACCATGCTGTTCGGCGATGGTTGCGGCGATCGTCAGGCCCAGGCCATAGCCGTCAGAGGATCCGATATTCGACCCGCGCCGGAACGGTGCCATCAGTGCCTCGATATCCGCGGCGGTCAGGTCGGCGCCTTTGTCCTCGACCGTGATGGTGGCCGTCTGCGCATCTGTCGCAAGCTCGACCTCGGCCTGCCGCCCGTATTTCAGCGCATTGTCGATCAGATTGGTCAATGCGCGTTTCAGCGAAATTGGCCGCCCGATAACCAGAATGCGCCGCGTTTCGGGCATCGAGCCATGGCCGCGGCGCGACATGAAAACCGAACGCCCGCCTTCGACCAGAACCGGGGCGGCCTGTTTCAGGGTGACGGGCCGGTCCATGTCCTGGTAATCGGCCACCACGGATTCAACCAGCGCCGTCAGCGAGATCTGACGTGGTTCCTCGACACTGAGTTCGGACCGTGTCAATGTCAGGACGCTTTCGATCATTCCGGTCATCTGGTCCACGTCAGCCTCGAGTTTCTCGCGCAGGTCGCGGTCGGGGATCAGGGCGGCGCGCAACCGAACGCGCGTAGCCGGTGTGCCCAGATCGTGACTGACGCCAGACAAGACAATGGCGCGCTTTTCCAGCTGCGCCCGTTCCGCATCAAGATGGTCGTTCACGGCCTCGACGATTTCGCGCAGTTCGCCGGGACCCTCGGTATCGTAGCTGTCCGGCCCGCCGCGCCGCTTTCGGTCGCGCAGTGCGTGTGAGAACCGGGTAAATGTGTCGCTGACATTCCCGACCGAAGTGAGAAGGATCGCCAACGCAACAACGGCCACCAGAATTGCAGGCAGCCGGAGATCAGCTGGTGCGGCACCGCAGCCCCAGACGTCGGTTCCGTCCACCATCTGCCACGCACTGCGCCCAAAGCGGGCGATCAGAACCGGTTCGCTGCAATAGGTCGCCAGCAGCCGGGTCAGGCTGCCCATCTTTTCCGGCCCAGTCTGATCACTGCCCGAGAGAATGTCCGAAACGGGGTAAACCAGGCGGTCAGACATGACGGTCAGGGTCAGTTCGCGCCCGCTCAGCGGGGCGGAACTGTCGGTGAAGATCGACAGGTTGGTGACAAAACTGCGGTCCGACATGCCGGGCAGTTGTTCGAACCGGCCGACCTCGGCCAGGGCGGCGCTTGGCACGGGCAATCGGGTTATCGTGATGCCGGAGGGCGGGGTTTTGCCGACACGCAGGTCCTCATAGACCGCGAAGCCCGCAACTTGCGCCCGCGTCAGGAAGCCCTCCCACGCCTGCGCAGACGCAAACCACAGTCCGGCTGAAACCAAACCGGCGGAAAACGCGGCGATTGTCCAGATCCAGCCCAGGCTGCGCAGACGCAACGCAGGCCTGTTCATGCGTCCTCTTCCACCGAAACATCCGTGGCAAAGACATATCCCAGCCCCCGTTCGGTCCGCAGCATTTGCGGTTCTTTGGGATTGGCCTCGATCTTCGAACGCAGACGTCCCACCAGCATATCGATGGCGCGGCCCTGTGCCTCGCTCTTGTCGCCATCACCGGTGACGTCCAACGCTGCGGCGATCTCGCCCCGGGTCAGCGGGATATGCGGATTGGCCAGCAACACCTTGAGCAATGCGCTTTCGCGCTGAGAAAGGGGCACCAGATAGCCCTCGGGCGAAAAAACCTCGTCCCGTTTGCCGTCATATACCCAGCCTGCAAAGCGAAAGGTCCGGGTGCGGCGCCGATAGGCCAAAGACGGCGTGCGCCGAGTCCGCTGCATCACGGCCCGCACCCGCGCCAGCAGCAGATGCGGGTTGAAAGGCTTGGCGATATAGTCGTCCGCGCCCACCTCGTACCCGGCCATGCGCTGATGATCTGCGGACAAGGCGGACACGAATATGATCGGGACATCCTGTTCGCGCCGCAATCGGGCGCAGATGTCCACGCCGTTCTCATCCCCCAGCATGACATCGAGCAGAATAAGGTCGATGCGCCCCGAGGACATGTGCGTGCGGATTTCCATGTCCGAACTGGCGGGAAGTGCGATGAACCCGTTCTGTTGCAGAAACTGGGTCATCATCGACCGCATTTCCGGGTCGTCATCCACCACCAACAAGCGCGAAATGGTCACGCTTCTCCTCCCTGTCACGGTTTCTGTCCGGCTCGCCAATTGTAACGAACGGCAACAGATTCAAGTCCAACGTAACAGGCTGTAACAAATGGTGGGAAAAATTCCACCATTGCCGGGATTTACCCCGGATAATCATTGCCAGACGGCCATCCGCTATTCGTAGTATCGCGCATCGCCGCCGGTCCGGTGGCTAAAAAAGTATCTGGGAGGATCCCTTTATGAAACGTTTTGCATTGTCCGCAGTTTCGACTCTGGCTGTGGTCGCAGGCACCTCGGTTACGGCCGAGCCGCAGGCCGAAGTTCTGCACTGGTGGACATCCGGCGGCGAGGCCAAATCGGTCGCCGTTCTGCAGGAAGAATTCGCCTCAAATGGCGGTACCTGGACTGACATGCCCGTTGCCGGCGGCGGTGGTGATGCGGCAATGACCGCGCTGCGGGCCCGTGTTCTGGCCGGTAACGCTCCGACTGCAGTTCAGTTGAAAGGCCCGGCCATTCAGGAATGGTACGAAGAAGGCGTTCTGGCTGACATCTCGAACGTGGCCGAGGCCGAAGGCTGGGCGGATGTCCTGCCCGCGTCGATCGCCGGTCACATGATGTGCGAAGGTACATGGTGCGCCGCTCCTGTGAACGTTCACCGCATCGACTGGATCTGGGCGAACGCTGACGTGCTGGCTGCCAACGGCATCGAAATGCCCACGACATGGGAAGAGTTCAACGCTGCAGCCGAGAAACTGCAGGCCGCCGGTGTGATCCCGCTGGCCCATGGTGGTCAGTCCTGGCAGGACGCGACCGTGTTCGAAGCGGTTGCTTTGGGTCTGGGTGGACCCGAATTCTATAAGAAGGCCTTTGTTGATCTGGACCCTGAAACGCTGACCTCGGATACCATGGTTCAGGTCTTTGACCAGATGCGCACCCTGCGCGGGTTCGTGGACGAAAACTTTTCGGGCCGTGACTGGAACCTGGCCACCGCCATGGTCATGAACGGCGAAGCGGCGTTTCAGATCATGGGTGACTGGGCCAAGGGCGAATTCCTGGCGGCTGGCAAGAAGCCCGGCGAGGACTTCCTGTGCGCCTCGACCCCCGGCGACGGTTATCTGTACAACGTCGACAGCTTTGCCATGTTTGACGTGGAAGGTGACGACAAGCGCGCCGGTCAGGAACTGCTGGCCAAGCTGATCGTTGCGCCGAACTTTCAGGAAGTGTTCAACCTGAACAAAGGCTCGATCCCGGCCCGTACGGATGTTGCACTGGATGCGTTCGACATCTGCGCGCAGATTTCGGCCGAAGACATGGGCTCGACCTCGGCAGGAGGTTCTCTGCTGCCGTCTTACGCGCATGGTATGGCTCTGCGCGGTGCGCAGGCTGGTGCGATCACCGACGTTGTGACCGCGCATTTCAACTCGGATATGTCCTCGGCTGACGCGGTTCAGCAACTGGCGGACGCGGTGGCAAACAGCTACTGATCCAACACGCTCTGCCCCCTATACTGCGGGGCAGAGCATCTTTCCCCGGAGGAAAAAATGTCCGAATGGCTGGAAAACCACCTGCCCAAGGTGGTGCTTACACCGTCGTTCATCGCCGTATTGATCTTTGTCTACGGATTTATCGGATGGACCGCGTGGGTGTCGCTGACCCGATCGAAACTGTTGCCAAAATACGAGATCAAGGGCTTCATTCAATACGAACGCCTGTTCGACTCGCCCCGTTGGGATACGGCGATCAACAACCTTTATATCTTTGGCGCGCTGTTCATCGTGATCGCGATGATGCTGGGCCTGTTGCTGGCTATTCTGCTGGATCAGAAGATCCGCGTCGAAGGGGCCATTCGCACGATCTACCTGTACCCCATGGCGCTGTCGATGATTGTGACCGGTACCGCGTGGAAGTGGATCCTCAACCCGGGCCTGGGTATCGAGGCGATGGTGCAGGGCTGGGGCTTTCCGAACTTCGAATTCGACTGGCTGGTGAACCCGGATTACGCCATCTACACCATCGTCATTGCTGCGATCTGGCAGAGCTCGGGCTTTGTCATGGCGCTGTTCCTGGCCGGTTTGCGTTCGGTGGATGGTGAGATCATCAAGGCCGCGCAGGTCGATGGTATCCCCACATGGCGCATCTATACGGCGATTATCATCCCCTCGATGGCCCCGATCTTCCTGTCCGCCTTCATCGTGCTGGCGCACCTTGCGATCAAGAGCTTTGACCTTGTCATCGCCCTGACGGGTGGCGGTCCGGGCTACGCGACCGATCTGCCCGCAACCTACATGTACGCCATGGCGTTTTCGCGTGGCGATATCGGTCAGGCGGCTTCCTCTGCGATGATCATGATGCTGGTCGTCTTTGCGATCGTGGTTCCCTACCTTTACTCAGAGCTGAGGGCGAAAAATGACTGATCTGTCGATGCCCCAAACCCAAACCCGCACCCAAAGTGCCACCGGCAAGATTGCCCTGCGTTGGCTGCTTTATGTCCTGCTGGGCCTGTTCGCGCTCTATTACCTGATGCCGCTTTTCGTGATGTTGACCACATCGCTGAAAAGCCTTGAGGAAATTCGCACGGGCAGCCTGATTTCCTTACCGCGCGAGGTCAGTTTTGAGGCCTGGAAAACCGCGTGGTCCGGCGCCTGCACTGGTATCCAGTGCGAGGGTCTGCGGCCCTATTTCTGGAACTCGGTCCTGATCGCGGTGCCCGCAGTGGCCATCTCGACCCTGCTGGGCGCGCTGAACGGCTATGTCGTGGCGCAATGGCGGTTCAAAGGCGCGAATATCATCTTCTCGCTGATGCTGTTTGGCTGCTTCATCCCGTTTCAGGTCGTCCTGCTGCCGATGGCGCGCCTGTTGGGCATGATGGGGATTGCCGGGACCATTCCGGGCCTGATCTTTGTGCACGTGATCTACGGGCTGGGCTTCACCACGCTGTTCTTCCGCAATTACTATGTCACCATTCCGTCCGAACTGACCAAAGCGGCTCGGGTCGACGGTGCCGGGTTCCTGCGGATCTTCTGGTCGATCTTCCTGCCGCTGTCGCTGCCCATCATCGTGGTGACCGTGATCTGGCAGTTCACCCAAATCTGGAACGACTTCCTGTTCGGCGTGTCGTTCAGCCAGGCGGGAACGCAGCCCGTGACCGTGGCGCTCAACAACATCGTAAACTCCACCACCGGCGTCAAAGAGTACAACGTCGACATGGCTGCCGCGATCATCGCGGGGCTGCCGACGCTGCTCGTCTATGTCGTTGCCGGTAAGTATTTCATCCGCGGCCTGACCGCCGGTTCCGTGAAGGGATAACCCATGGCTCCCATCCTCGATATCAACAACCTGTATAAGAATTACGGTGCGACCGAGATTCTGAAGGACATCAACATCTCGATCGAACCGGGCGATTTCCTGGTGCTGGTCGGCCCCTCGGGCTGCGGCAAGTCCACCCTGTTGAACTGCATTGCAGGTCTGGAGCCGATCTCGGGCGGCACCCTTTCCATCGGTGGCAACGACATGACCCATGTCAGCCCCAAGGATCGCGACATCGCGATGGTGTTCCAATCATACGCTCTGTATCCGACCATGACTGTCGCCAAAAACATCACCTTTGGTATGAAGGTGCGAGGCGTCGACCAGGCCACGCAGGACGCGAAACTGAAAGATGTCGCGTCACTGCTGCAAATCGAGCAGTTGCTGAACCGTCGTCCCAGCCAGTTGTCTGGTGGCCAACGTCAGCGTGTGGCGATGGGGCGGGCGCTGGTGCGCGATCCCAAGCTGTTTCTCTTTGATGAACCCCTGTCCAACCTTGACGCCAAGCTGCGGGTCGAGATGCGGACCGAGATCAAGAAGTTGCACCAGACGCTGGATGCCTCAATCGTCTATGTGACCCATGATCAGATCGAGGCGATGACGCTGGCCACCAAGATCGTCGTTCTGAAAGGCGGCATCGTGCAGCAGATCGGCAGCCCGGCCGAGATCTACAACAATCCGGCCAACCTGTTTGTCGCTGACTTCATGGGCTCGCCCGCGATGAACCTGATCCCGGCCAAAGCATCGAACACTGGGTCAGGCACCCAGATCGCTATCTCGCGCGGAGCGGGCGAGACGCTGGTGTTGAACGATGCCCGCGACTTGTCCCTGCCAACGGATGTGATCCTTGGCCTGCGCCCCGAGGATATCGCCGAAGCAGGCTTTCGTGCCGGAGCGGGCGTACAGGAGGCCGCGTGCATGGTCGATATGGTCGAACCGGCAGGCGCGGACACTTATGTGGTCTCGGAACTGGGCGGCAAACAGGTCACGGCGCGCCTGCATGCGGAAACCAGCGCACAGGCTGGTCAGATGCTGAACCTGGCCTTCGACATGAGCAAAGTGTCTTATTTCGCCGAAGAGACCGGCGAACGCCTCAACTGAAATGAAAAAGCGCCGCGCGAGTGTTTCGCGCGGCGCTTTTTTGATCTCTCGAATGGGATCAGCTGAGCCGGTTCATGTCTTTGATCAGCCTGTTCAGGTCGCCGCCACGCGCATCCAGCATCGCTCCGACTTCGGTCCGTTCGGTCAGCAGCATGTTCACCCCTTCGATGAACATATTGAAGAACCGGTCACGCCCGGATTTGTCCGAGACCAGAAAGGTTACATCGAACGGCGCGGATCCCTTTAGCTTGACAGAGGTTCTGACCTCGTAGCCAGCCTTGATTTTCCGCGCGTCGCGAACAGTCACTTCGCCGCCGATGAATTCGCGGAACCGGCGTCCGTATTTGGTGGAAATGTAGCCCTGAAACGCCTTGGTGAACTGTTTCAGCTGCGTTGGGCTGGCCGCGCGGCCGTCGGCGCCCAGCACATAACGCGCCATGATCGGCACATCGGCATATTGCACGAAGATCTTTTCAAAATCGCGCAACATGGCATTTTCGGATTTGCCCGAGGCGATCACGCGATTGATGTCGTCAACAACGCTGACAACCAAAGCCTTGGCACTGGCTTCGGTCTGGGCAAGCGCGGGCAGGGGGACTAGGGCAAGCGCAAGGCCTGCTAATCCGGTGGCAACAAAATCGCGTCTGTTCAGAGGGTTATTCGGCATAGGGGTCCTCGTAAGGGTCTAGATAGGGGTCCCTGACAGGGTCGGTTCCGGTTTCGGCATAGGGGTCGGTATAAAGACCCAGATAGGCGTCCTCATCGTCTCTGGCCAGTTCAAAGCGGCGATTTTGCAGGTAGATCGTGCGCGCCTGGGCATAGCTGTCGGCGCTTTCATACAGGATCGAGTCGACCGTGTCTGCAAACCGACCCCGGTCGCCCATCCGGCGCACAACTTCGGCATAGACGCCGATGTTGTCCACCGGGCGGACCGGGCTGAAATTGATCGGGTTCGAGAACAGGTTGACGATCACACCGACCGAGTCCCGCGCGGTCGACGGACCATAGAAGGGCAGTTCGACATAGGCGCCTTCACCGACCCCCCAGACATGCAGGGTTTCACCGAAATCCGTGTCAACTGGCGGCAGGTTCAATTCGCTTGCCGGGTCGGACAGGCCCACACCGCCCACTGTCGTATTGATCAGAAACCGCAACAGCGCATTGCCGGACTGTTTGATATTGCCCTGCAAAAGATAGTCCAGGGCCTGACCGGGCATGGTCAGGTTCTCGGCGAAATGGTTGAAGCTTGTAACCATCGGGTCGGGCACGATCTTCACGTAGCCTTTCGAGGCGGGACGAAACAGAAACCGGTCAACGCCAAGGTTGAATTTGTGGATACCCCGGTTGGCGTTTTCATACGGATCAAAGATTTCTCCGCGTGCGGCTTCGTCCTGCGGTTGGGATGCGCAGGCGCTCAGGACAGCAAACACAGACAGCAGGATCAGAGGTTTCAGGCTGAATTTACTCGACACGGTCTTCGTTACTCCAATACATCCGTTGCGGGTACACCGGATACTTAATCAATGTGGCCTTTTTCAGCGCTTCAAGGCCCAATTCGCCGTCACATATGTGTTTCGCAATCACTTTGAAACACATAGCGTTTAACCCGCCGAAAGGAAGTAGGTAAAGTGACTCAAGTTCAACAGTTCAGAATAAGAAAAGTTTCGCCAAGGCCGTTCAGCGATGAAAAATGACGGTTTCCAGCTTTCCCAACCGCGTGTTCGCGGTTAGCGTCCGCCCGAGTCAAACAAGGTGAGGATCATCACATGAGCATTGCAGCGAAACTGGAAAGCCTGGGCGTTGCCCTTCCCGACGCACCCGCACCGGCCGCGAACTACGTGCCCTTCGTACGTGTTGGCAACATCGTCTATGTCTCGGGTCAGATTTCCAAGGCCGACGATCTGATCACCGGCAAACTGGGTGACGACATGGATGTCGAGGCAGGCGCAGCCGCAGCCAGGGTGTGCGCCATTAACCTGCTGGCCCAAGTCAAGGCGGCTTGTGGTGGCGATATCGAGAAACTCGTGCGCGTTATCAAGCTGACCGGCTTTGTGAACTCGACCGCTGATTTCACGGCCCAGCCGCAGGTCATCAACGGCGCGTCCGATTTTCTGGTCGAGGCGCTGGGCGAAGCCGGCCGCCACTCGCGCTCGGCTGTCAGTGCGGCATCCCTGCCGCTGGGTGTCGCGGTCGAGATCGAAGGCATTTTCGAAGTCCAATGACGCCATCTCTGCCAGCAGAGTTCCTGCGAGCCCCGATTGCACATCGGGCGTTGCACGACATTGCGGATCACCGCCCGGAAAACAGCCGGGCGGCCATTTGCGCGGCTGTCGCGGCCGGGTACGGCATCGAGGTTGATCTGCAACTGACGGCCGATGACCGGGCCATGGTATTTCACGACTATGACATGACCCGGCTGACCGGGCAGCCTGGCCCGATACGCCAGACCACCTGCGCTCAGGCGAAGGCCATGCATCTGCTGCATGGCGATGACGGTATTCCCACGCTGGACGAAGTGCTGGAGCTGATTGGGGGCAAGGTACCACTGCTGATCGAGCTCAAGGATCAGGACGGTGCCATGGGCACTGATATCGGACCGTTGGAACGCGACACCGTGCGGGCACTGCGCGGGTATGAAGGCCCCGTGGCGCTGATGTCCTTCAACCCCAACAGCGTTGCGGAACTGGCGCGGCTTGCCCCGCATCTGCCACGTGGTCTGGTTACGTGTTCCTACGATCCAAAGGTGGAGCTTCTGCCGCAAAAGGTTTGCGACCACTTGCGCGAAATCCCGGATTTCGACCGGGTCGGTGCCGCTTTCATCAGTCACGAGGCCGAGGATCTTTCCCGCCCCCGCGTGGCTGAACTCAAGGCGCGTGGCGTGCCGATCCTGTGCTGGACCGTTCGTGCGCCCGGGCAGGAGGCCGAGGCGCGCAAGGTTGCCGACAACGTGACCTTCGAGGGGTATCTGGCGGCACATCCGGGTTGATCCCGCCCCGGGCCGTCACAGATAAAGAACAGACGCGGGAGGGGATATGGATCAGGCACAGATTGAGGTTCGGGTTCTTGGGTCGCTCTCGCAGATACCTGCGGTCGAGTGGGACAGTTGCGCTTGTCCCGAGACTGATGATGGTGGGCGTCCGCTGGACCCGTTCACCACGCACCGGTTCCTGCTGGCGCTCGAAGAAAGCGGCTCGGTCGGGCGCGGTACCGGCTGGCAGCCGCAATATCTGACGGCTTATCTGGACGGGATGCTGATTGCTGCCGCCCCGATGTATGCCAAATCGCACAGCCAGGGCGAGTATATCTTCGACCATAGCTGGGCCCATGCCTATGAGAATGCCCGCGGGCGCTACTATCCGAAGCTGCAAATCGCAGTACCTTTTACCCCGGCAACCGGGCGCCGTTTTCTGGTGCGCCCCGGCTATGAAGGTGTCGGCACGTCGGCGCTGGTTCAGGGCGCGGTGCAGCTGGCAGCCGACAACCGGATCTCGTCAATTCACATAACCTTTTGTACCGATGATGAGGCGCGTGCAGGTGAGCAGATGGGACTGATGCACCGGACCTCGCAGCAGTTTCACTGGCTCAACGATGACTACACCGATTTCGATGCGTTTCTGAGGGCGCTGTCGTCCCGCAAGCGCAAGAACATCCGCAAAGAACGGGCACAGGCAAACGGCTTCGGCGGAGACATTCGCACACTGACAGGCGCGGATCTGCACCCCGAGTACTGGGACGCTTTCTGGCGCTTTTACCAGGATACCGGTTCGCGCAAATGGGGGGCACCCTATCTGACGCGCCAGTTCTTTGATATTGCACAGGAAACCATGGCAGATGACATGGCATTGGTGTTGGCTGAACGCGATGGGTATCCGGTTGCCGGGGCGCTGAACTTCATCGGGCGTGAAACGCTGTTCGGACGCTATTGGGGCTGTGTCGAGCATCACCCCTGTCTGCATTTCGAGTTGTGCTATTATAGAGCTATCGACTTCGCCATCGCTCATGGCCTCAAACGGGTCGAGGCGGGCGCGCAGGGCGAGCACAAGCTGGCCCGCGGCTATTTGCCCACGCGTACGCACAGTCTGCACTGGATCGGCGATCCGGGATTTGCGGACGCTGTGCAGAATTATCTGGACGCCGAAGCCCGCGCGGTGGGAGAAGAGATTGAGATTCTGACGGACTATGGCCCGTTCAGAAAATCGAACCCGGAGGAACAGCAATGACCGAACTACTGTCGACCGAGACACGCGGCCCGCTACTGGATCCGTTGTTCAGGAACGGCTGGACGATGGTCGATGACCGGGATGCAATCACAAAAACCTTTATCTTCGAGGATTTTGTCCACGCTTTTGGCTGGATGACGCAGGTGGCGATCTTTGCGGAAAAGTGGAACCACCACCCCGAATGGTCGAATATCTACCGCACCGTCGAAGTGGTCCTGTCCACCCATGACGTAGGCGGCCTTTCCGCGCTGGATGCCAAGCTGGCGCGCAAGATGGACAGTCTGCTCTAGCCCCGGTCACTGCCCGAGCCCACACCGCCCGCCAATGACGCGGCTACGCCCATCTGTTCGAATTCAGCCGGAGTAACCGTGCCATCGCTGACATTGATGCCGCCGGGAATCCGGGTTGTCTTGTTGCCGATCGACCGGACGCTGCGCGCCGCCGGGTTAATATCGAGACAACGTGTCTGATAACAGGTCAGACCATTGGTGTTGATCTGGATACGCGCCTGCCCGTCGGGACCCGTCACCACCGGGGCCTGCGGGACGTCACAGGCCGCCATCACGCTCAGAATCCCAAGGCCAATCCATTTGTTCATCAAAGGCTCCCGTCCCATCAGATCAGCCCCGGTTGTTCCGGGGCCGGTCCGTTTCAGTCCAGCTGGCCATTGCCGTCCTGGTCGGCGGCCAGAAAATCTTCGTTCATCTGTGCGTCATATTCGGCACGAGAAACCTGGCTATCGTTGTTGCGGTCCACTTTCCGGAACATGTCGAGACTTAGAAAGGGTTTCGCTTCGGTCTGACCCAGGGTGCCATTCTTGTCCTCATCCATTGCCTGAAAGGCATAGTCGGAAAAGGCGTTGAACTCGTCCCGCGACAGGAAGCCGTCGTTGTTTCCGTCGATTGCGTTCAACTCGCCCTCATGCAATTCGGCGACGCTTTCTGCGGAAACGGCACCGGCCATCATCATGGCCATGATCACTATAATACCACGTTTCATTCCGCCTCTCCTCAGCACGCGTAACGTTGACCGGACACGCCACCGGCTGCCGCGCCGGCTGCCGTCAGAATCGTCTGGCCCGACCCGCCGCCAAACTGATTGCCGATGGCCCCGCCAATCAGCGCACCACCCAAGGTCCCGCTGAGGCACGCAATCTCATGCTGCCGTGCGGCTTGCTGCTGCGGTGTGGGGGCCGGTCCACAGGCCGCCAACAAGCCTGCGCCACCTAAAATCAAAGGAAAAATCTTTAGCATCATAAACAAACTCCCCGGTTATATGTGCCAAGTATTCGCACTTCGGGGCTTTGCATCAAGTTAAATGCACTTTAACCGGCCCCGGCTTGCCCCCGGGGCCAGCCAATTTCAGATGACGTCCAGCAGACCTTCGCCGGCCGAAATTTCACATGCGCCCGGGCTTTCTTCGAGGTTCAGTGCCACGACCCGGCCATCTTCGACCAGCATCGCATAACGTTTCGATCGTGCGATCAGACCGGCGGGCGGGGCGTCGAAATCCATTCCGATGGCTTTCGTGAACTCGGATGCAGCATCGGCCAGCATGGTCAGGCCCGCATCCGAGGCGCCCGTCGCCTCGCCCCATGCTTTCATCACGAACGGATCGTTGACCGAGATGCAAATAATCTCGTCGACGCCTTTGGCGCTGAACTGATCCTTGGTGCGCATGAAGCTGGGCACATGCGCCGAATGGCAGGTCGGCGTGAACGCGCCCGGCACGGCAAAGATCACCACCTTGCGCCCTTTGGTCTTGTCCGACACCCGAACCTCTTCCGGGCCTTCCGCACCGATCTGGGTCAGCGTGGCTTCGGGCAGCATATCACCTGTTGAAATCATTTTAGCGCTCCTGTCATTTGGATTTGCAGAGTCGGTCCCTGCCGCAATATAGGTGAGCGGATCAAGTTAACCACGGGAATTCGACAGGGTGGGAGGAACATGAGCCATATTGTCGTGATTGGTGCCGGTCAGGCCGGATCTTCGCTTGTTGCCAGACTGCGCAAGGACGGGTTTGAGGGGGACATTACCCTGATCGGGGCCGAGCCGCATCTGCCCTACCAGCGCCCGCCATTGTCCAAAGCCTACCTGTTGGGTGAGATGGAGCTGGAACGCCTGTTCCTGCGACCCGAAAGCTTCTATGCCGAGAACAATATCACCCTGCGTCTTGGCCAGCGTGTCACCGCCATCGACCCAAAGGCAAAAACCGTGACCCTGGGCGATGAGGTCATTCCTTACGACGAGCTGGCACTGACCACCGGATCGGACCCGCGCCGCCTGCCCGCATCCATAGGCGGGGATCTGGACGGCGTGCACGTGGTGCGTGATCTGGCCCATATCGACGAGATGGAGCCCCGTGTGACAGACGGCGCACGCGCGTTGATCGTGGGCGGCGGTTACATTGGCCTCGAGGCTGCGGCGGTCTGCGCCAAGCGCGGGGTCAAGGTGACGCTGGTCGAGATGGCCGACCGCATCCTGCAACGGGTCGCTGCCCGCGAGACCAGCGACTATTTCCGCGCCCTGCACAGTGAATATGGCGCCGACATCCGCGAAGGCGTCGGGCTGGACCGTCTGGTTGGCGACAACGGCAAGGTCACCGGCGCGGTACTGACCGACGGTACCGAGCTTGCGGTTGATTTCGTGGTGGTCGGCGTTGGTATCGCCCCCTCGACCCAACTGGCTGAAATGGCAGGCCTGGAACTGGACAACGGCATAAAAACCGACGCCCATGGCCGCACCTCGGACCCGTCGATCTGGGCGGCGGGCGACTGCGCGTCCTTCCCGCACAAGGGCGACCGAATCCGCCTGGAAAGCGTACCCAACGCCATCGATCAGGCCGAGATCGTGGCCCAGAACATGCTGGGGGCTGCAAAGGACTATGTTGCAACGCCGTGGTTCTGGTCAGACCAGTACGATGTGAAACTGCAAATCGCGGGGCTGAACACCGGTTATGACCGCGTTGTGACCCGCAAGGGCGAGGGTCAGACCGTTTCGTTCTGGTATTACAGCGGGGATCGGCTGATTGCTGTTGATGCGATGAACGACCCGCGCGCCTACATGGTCGGCAAGCGCCTGATCGAAATGGGCAAGACGGCGGATCCGGCGACTGTGGCCGACCCCGACGCGGACTTGAAACCGCTGCTCAAGGCGTGAGGATCATCGCCGGAGACTTCCGGGGCCGCGCGCTGGCCCCGGTCGGCAAGGGGGACGCAGGCGCGCATTTGCGCCCCACCACGGACCGGGTCCGCGAAAGCCTGTTCAACGTTCTGGCCCACAAGATCGATTTTGACGGTCTGCGGGTGCTGGACCTGTTCGCGGGCACAGGCGCATTGGGGCTCGAGGCGCTGTCACGCGGTGCATCTCATGTGACCTTTGTCGATGACGGGCGCGTGGCGCAGGGGCTGATCCGACGTAATATCGACCTGACCCGCAGTGTCGACCGCACCAACCTGATCCGCCGCGATGCGACCCGGTTGGAGGAAAACCCCGGCGCACCCTGTGATCTGATCTTTCTGGATCCGCCCTACGGCAAGGCGCTGGGCCAGAAGGCAATCGCCGCTGCCCTGACCGGCGGCTGGATCAGCGACCACGCGGTTCTGGTCTGGGAAGAAAACTCTGCCATGGTTATACCTGAGGGGTTCAGCCTGCTGGATGCACGGAAATACGGCGACACCCATATCTCATTGATGCAGCGTGGCTTTTCGGATTGAAACGACCTGCGCGGATTACAGGTTTGCAGGCTGGTCGATCCTCGGCTAGCTCAACCGAAAACAGGCGGAGGACCGTATGCACGATCTGGTCATTTTCGATTGCGACGGAGTTCTGGTTGATAGTGAGGTCATCTCGAACCGGGTCTTGATGGAAAATCTGGCGCGATACGGGCTGAGCCTTTCACTGCCGGATTGTATGTCTCTGTTCGTGGGTGGAACCATGGCAGGTGTCCGGGACAAAGCGCAGGCTTTGGGCGCGGACCTGCCCGAGGACTGGACCGATCAGGTTTATGCGGAAACATACGAAAAGCTGCGAGCGGGCGTGCCGTTGGTGGCAGGTGTGCAAAGCCTGCTGACGCTTTTGGATCAGAAGGGCATTCCGTTCTGTGTCGCGTCCAATGGAAGCCCGTACAAGATGCGGATCACATTGGGCCAGAATGGATTGTGGGACCGGTTCAGCGATGTGATGTATTCCGCCCATGTGCTGGGAACCGGCAAACCCGAGCCGGATATGTTTCTGGCCGCCGCAGAACGTTTCGGTTCGATGTCCCCGGTGGTGATCGAAGACAGTGTGAATGGCGTCACTGCCGCCATTCGTGCCGGAATGCGGTGCCTGGGGTTTGCCGCCCATGACGACGGGGCATCCCTGGCGCAACTGGGGGCAGAGGTGTTTCACGACATGGCCGACGCCCCGCGGCTTTTGGGAATTTGAGCCGGGCGTGCTACCATCCCTGATATGGACCGCGCCTTACCGTCTCCGTTCTGGACGATCACATCCGATACCGACACAACGACCGGCCCGCCGCCAAAACCGCGTCGCGCGCCCGTGTTTATCCATGACGCAATCACCCCATGGGGTGACGAGACGATGCTGCTGAAACTGCTGCGCGAGCAGGCTGCCGATCAGGAAGAATAGGTCGGGTGGAACTTTCCGCCCGGCGACAGGGTAAAGATCTCGACCCCGTCCGAGGTCACCCCTACCGAATGCTCGAATTGCGCCGACAGAGACTTGTCGCGGGTCACGGCGGTCCAGTCATCGGCCAGGGTCTTGGTCTCGGGGCGGCCCAGGTTCACCATCGGCTCGATGGTAAAGAACATCCCCTCTTCCAGTTTGGCTCCGGTACCCGGACGACCGTAATGCAGAACGTTCGGCGGCGCATGGAAGACCCGGCCCAGACCGTGGCCGCAGAAATCGCGGACAACACTCATCCGATGGGCCTCGACATAGGTCTGAATGGCATGGCCGATATCGCCGAACGTATTGCCGGGCTTGACCATTTCGATGCCCTTGAACAATGCGTCATGGGTTACCTGGATCAGCCGTTCCGCCTTGCGCGGCAGTTTGCCCGCAACATACATGCGAGACGTGTCGCCGAACCAGCCATCAACAATGACGGTGACGTCGACATTGAGGATATCGCCGTCTTTCAGCTTTTTGTCGCCGGGGATGCCGTGGCAGACCACGTGGTTCACGCTGATGCAGCTTGCGTGCTGATAGCCCTTGTAACCGATAGTGGCCGAAGTCGCGCCCGCATCTTCGACCATCTGCGTGATGAGACCGTCAATCGCGCCCGTCGTCTGGCCCGGAAAAACATGGTCGGCAATGTCGTCGAGAATCCGCGCCGCCAGCGCCCCTGCCGCATGCATCCCGGCAAAGTCACCCTGTTCATAAATGCGGATGCCGTCCTTGGTCAGACGGCCACGATGCTCTTTCATCGACGCTAAGCTCCAAATATGTCGCGCAGCATTCCTTTTACGCTGCTTGTGCAGAAAGTACCAGAGGGTGCAGGGTAGCACCTGCAGTCGGAGGGTTGCCTTATCTCTGGTAGACCCCGCGGGCAGAATGAAATAGCACATGGCAAGCCGCCGGGTTTGTGCAAATGACAGAAAGGCATGGCAATGCAAAAAGCTGATCAGCTGAGGGCCGAAATCGCCAGCATCAGCGATCTGCTCAGGAAAGGCCGGGCCGATCGGGCTTTCAAACGGGCAACCAAGGCCGCCAAGAAATGGCCGAACGTGTCGGCATTGCCAAGACTTGCCGGTCTGTGTGCGATCCAGCAGGGCAAGTTCCCTCTGGCCCAGACTTATTTCGAACGGGCATGGCGGCTGGAACCCGGAAACGCGGATTTGATCCAGAATTACGGCATGAGCCTTGTTCAGGGTGGCGACGCTGGCAAGGCGCTGGCGTTCATTGACAAAATCGGCGCGCGCGCACCCCTGACGCCACCCCAGCAGTTCATTCGCGCGATGGCGTTTCTGCGAGAGCAGAAGGAACAAAAGGCGTTGGAAGCCGTTGATCTGGTGCTGAAGCGCCAGCCCGGCAATCTCGAGGCGCAATGCCTGAAAGCCGATATTCTGGACGAATTGCGCCGCTGGGACGATGCGGTCGGGCTCCTGACGGCGCTTGTCAAACAGCATCCCAAATTTCAGTACGGGCAATTGCGCCTGTCCAAGGCTCTGGCCGGGGTCGGTCGGCTGGACGAAGCCCTGAAACACGCAGGTCTCGCGCTTGCCTTGGCGCCCGGTCATCCGGAAACACTGGAGTTCATTTGCAAGCTGCCGGGCCTGAAGCAGGACGATCTGCCTGCCTTGCGGGCTCAGGTCTCAAAATTCTTCGGCGAGGGGCCGATCGCCAACCGTGAAAGTGCCTCGCTGATTCACTTCGCTGCCGCAAGCCTTGCGCGTCTGGACAAGGACCTGGCGCAGGAGATGCATCATCTGGACGAGGCGCACAAACTGCGGCGCGACGGTTTGGAAAGTCTGGAGGAGAGCCGCGAGAAGGAATGCCGCGACCGTCTTGCTGCGCCTTTGCCGAAGGAATCTTCGGACCCGCGAACCGACATTCCACGCCCGATCTTCGTTGTCGGCCTTGCCAGATCGGGCACAACTCTGGTCGAGCGTATCCTGTCGGCACATTCACAGGTACAGGGGCTGGGAGAGCTTGCCACCGTTCAGTTCTGGGTGATGAAAGAGGAAAGCCTGCATTCACAGGCGCAACCACTGGCGGATTACTATGTCGAGCGCCTGCCCGAGTTGAACCGGGACGCCACAGCCTTTGTGGACAAGATGCCGGGCAACTACGCCTATCTCGGCGCGATTGCACAGGCCTTTCCCAATGCGCTGATCCTGAACGTCCAGCGCGATCCAAGGGACGTCGCCCTGTCGATGTGGCGCGAGAATTTCGGTGCGCAGGGGATGTATTTCACCCATGACTTCAAATGGATGGCGGCCGAGGCCAACCGTTACCGCCGCTACATGCAGCACTGGCACAAGGAACTGCCGGGCCGTATTCACGACATCCGGTACGAGTATCTGGTCAACAATCTGCAGGACGCCGCAGCAGAGCTTGCCCAAGTTTGCGACCTGTCGTTCGAAGAAAGCATGCTGACGCCGCAATCCTCATCGGACGCGGTCAAAACCGCCAGCAGCCTTCAGGTCCGCCGGCCCGTCAGCACGTCGTCGGTCGGTCGTTGGCGCGAGGTGGCGGATCACTTGGCGCCATTTGTGAAGCGACTGGATGCGGAGCTTTGGCCGGATGTGCACGAAGAGGCTCAAGACGCCGTGAAGTAAGAGGCCCAAATTCAAGGAGACCTATGAACTCCACCGTGTCAGGAAACGCAGGTAACCCGTCGGTATCTTTGTGGTGATCCAAATCTGGGTTGAAACGAAACGCCTGCGCCGTGCAAGGCGTCCTTATGTGCGAATGGATGCCAGGTTTACCCAAACACCTTCCGGCGAAATCCGCGTTCCGTAAACCAGCCGCTCGACGCCCTGCGCCTGCGCGGCCTCGAAGGCTGCCGCATAGGCGGGGTCAATATCGTCGGCCAGCGCAAACCGGTCGCAATCGGTGCGCTGCACCAGATAAAGCATAATGGCGCGGTGTCCTTGTGTGGCCATCGCCGCCAGCTCGCCCAGATGTTTGGTGCCGCGCGCGGTTACGCTGTCTGGGAACTCGGCCAGACTGGGCTTGCGGGACAGGGTGACACTTTTGACCTCGACATAGGCGTCCGGCAGGCCAGGCCCGGTCAGAAGGAAATCGATGCGGCTGTTCTGGCCGTATTTCACCTCGGCTCGGATGGTTTCATATGCCGCCAGTTCCCGGATTTCACCGGCGTTCAGTGCTGCGCGCAGGGCTTTATTCGGAACCGATGTATCGACCCCGGTGAAATGTCCGTTTTCGTGATCGACCAGCCGCCAGCCGTATTTCAGCTTTTTCTTCGGATCGTCATTGGGCTCCAGCCAGATTTGCTCACCCGGTTCGGCCAGCCCCATCATCGAGCCTGGGTTGGCGCAATGGGCTGTAACCTCGCGCCCGTCCTCAAGCGTGCAGTCGGCCAAGAAGCGTTTGTATCGGCGGATCAGGCGGGCGGGGACAAGAGGGGTTTCAAATCGCATGTCTCACGGCCTATACCTGCCCAAACGGTCGATCAAGAGGGGAGCGCACATGGCCAATCCAACCGCCGCAATGCTGGTGATCGGGGATGAAATCCTGTCCGGCCGCACCCGCGACGCCAATATGCACTATCTTGCTCAGGAGCTGAACAAGCACGGCATCGACCTGAAAGAGGTCCGCATCGTTTCAGATGAGGCACCGGCCATCGAGGCGGCGGTCAGGGCGCTGTCCGATGCGCACGATCATGTCTTCACCAGCGGTGGTATCGGCCCGACCCATGACGATATCACCGCCGATTGCATCGCCCGCGCGTTTGAAACCCCAATTGATATTCGCGCCGACGCACGTGCCCTGCTCGAGGCGCATTACGACAAGTCGGGGCTGGACCTGAACGCTGCCCGTCTGCGCATGGCGCGCGTTCCGGACGGTGCCGCACTGATCGAAAACCCGGTTTCGACGGCGCCCGGTTTCACCATCGAAAACGTGCATGTGATGGCTGGGGTGCCCTCCGTCTTTCAGGCCATGGTGGCCAGTGTTCTGCCCACGCTGACCGGCGGCAGCCCGTTGCTGTCGCAGACCCTGCGCATCGACCGCGGTGAAGGGGACATCGCGCAAACCTTGGCGTCGCTGGCCGAGGAGTTCTCCGATCTGACCATCGGCTGCTACCCGTTCCAGATCAACGGGGTCTTTGGTGCCAACGTCGTTGTGCGCGGCACCGACGGTGCCCGCATCGACGCCGCAACCACCCGCCTGGCGAAAGAGCTTCAGCTTTGAGCGTCAACTGGGAGGCCGTGGTGGACGGCACATGGCCAGCCGCCGCGTACGAAACAATCGGGCCGTTCCGGCTGCGGCAAGGGCAGGGGGGCGGCTCTCGGGTGTCCGCTGCCAGTGCGACCTCTTCCGCGACCGAAGCCGATATTGATGCGGCCGAGAAAGCCATTCTGGCACTCGGGCAGAAACGCCTCTTCTGTCTGCTTCCGGGGGACGACGCGCTGGATGCCCAGCTTGCCGGACGCGGCTACACGGTGCTTGATCCGGTCAACATCTACGCCTGCCCGGTCGGGCATTTGACGGACGTGCCGGTGCCGCGCGTGACCGTGTTTACCATCTGGAAACCGCTTGCGATCATGTGCGAGATTTGGGCGACGGCCGGTATCGGGCCGCAGCGTCTGGCCGTCATGGATCGGGCGGATGGCCCGAAGACCGGCCTGCTTCTGCGGCGCAAGGACCAACCGGCGGGAGTTGGATTCGTGGCTGTACATGAAGGGGTTGCCATGATGCATGCTTTGGAAATCCTGCCCGCTCATCGCCGACAGGGTCTGGGACAATGGGCCATGCGCGCCGCGGCCTTTTGGGCGCTGGACAACGGCGCCCATACCTTTAGCGTGATCTGCACCAAGGCAAATACCGGCGCCAATCGACTCTATCACTCGCTTGGGATGGAGATCGCCGGAGAGTATCACTACCGCCAGCTGGCCTGAGGAGAAAGACAGCCGTGCCCGATCAAGACATGCCCACAGCGCTGAACCTGCCCATGGTCGACCCGCTGCCGCCCGAGACACAGAAGTATTTCGACATCTGTGTCGAAAAGCTGGGCATGGTGCCAAACGTGCTGAAGGCCAATGCGTTTGATATCGACAAGCTGAACGCGTTCACCGCGATGTACAACGATCTGATGCTGGCAGACAGCGGGCTGACCAAGCTGGAACGCGAAATGATCGCGGTTGTGGTCTCGTCCATCAACAAGTGTTTCTACTGCCTTGTGGCGCATGGCGCAGCCGTCCGGCAATTGTCCGGCAACCCGCAGCTGGGCGAGATGCTGGTGATGAACTACCGCGTGGCGCCGTTGGACGACAAGCAGCGTACGATGCTGGATTTCGCCGCCAGAATGACGACAGCCAGCGCTGAGATCGAGGAAACCGACCGCCAGCGGCTGCGTGACGTTGGTTTCTCGGATCGTGATATCTGGGACATCGCCAACGTGACCGGCTTTTTCAACATGTCGAACCGGGTGGCCAGCGCCACGGGTATGGTCCCGAACGACGATTATCACGCCCAGTTCAGATGATCCGCTGCGTTGCCCTTTGCCTGTTGATGCTGGCCGCTCCGGCAGCGGCGCAGGACCTGACGATGCCAACCGGTGCCCGTCAGATCAGCGACCGTACCAGCCCGCTGGACAGTTACGCGCTGCCGACCGGTCCGTTCGCCGATGGCACAGTCCCGACACGCGAGGTCGAGGGGCGGGTCAAACGCTTTACCTGGAAGCTTCAGGCCGGATCCAGCACGACGTTGCAGATTCTGGCCCCGCTCAGGGATCAGCTTGTCGCGCAGGGCTTTGATATTGGGTTCGAATGTGAGGTCCGCGCCTGTGGCGGTTTCGATTTCCGCTTTGGCATCGAAGTGGTTCCGACACCCGACATGTATGTCGCCATTCAGGATTATCGTTTTCTGTCCGCCTCGCGCGATCAGGAAGTGCTGAGCCTGCTGGTCAGCCGCAATCCGCCCGACGGGTACGTGCAGATGATCCGTGTTACACCCGTGGCGGAAACCTCGCCGCCCCCGGTCGTGGTCGAGGAAACGGTCGAAACCGAAGGTGGCCTGCTGGCGGACTTGCAGCAGAATGGGCATGTCATTCTGGACGATCTGAATTTCAGCACCGGTGAAGTTGATTTGGGTGAGGGTCCGTTTGCCTCGTTGGCGCTGCTGGCGGGGTTTCTGGGCGACAATCCCGACCTGCGCCTGGCGCTTGTGGGCAACACCGATGACACCGGCGACCTGCAAGCCAATATCTCGGTCAGCACAAAACGCGCCCAGTCGGTCCGTACCCGCCTGATCGAGGCACATGGCGTCGCGCCGGACCGGATCGAGGCGGAAGGGGTTGGATATCTGGCACCGATCACCTCGAATGCAACGCCGGAAGGCCGTGATCTCAATCGCCGGGTCGAGGCGGTTTTGCTGATCAATTAGATACCTAAAAGTCCTACCTAGGCTGGGACAAAAAAAGGCCCGCACGAAAGGCGTGCGGCCCGTTCAGTTTCCACGGGGAGAATTTACCAGTCCATCGGACCCTTGTCGCTGAATGAATCAGCCAGAAAATCAATGAATGCTCGTACCTTGGGCTGCGTGAAGCGGCCGGGCGGGTAGACGGCATAGACGCCCTGTACCTCATCCGGCAGGGACGGCATCGCGTCCTGCACCGCTCCGGACTTCATCGCGTCGGCATAAAGATAGCTGGGCAGATAGGCGATACCCAAACCTGAGATGGCAGCGTTCAGCAGGGATTGGCCGTCATTGACGCTCAGCCATCCGGCGGTGCGAACCTGCCGCTTTTCGCCCGAGGGTGCAGTCAGTTTCCAGACATTGCCTGATGACTGGCTGGAATAGTGCAGAAGCTTGTGTTCGTTCAGATCGTCAATCTTCTGCGGGCGTCCGTATTTCTCGATATAGCTGGGGGCCGCAACCATCCGTTTGACGGTTTCGGTCAGTTTGCGCGCGCGCAGGGTACTGTCTTCCAGTTCTCCGATTCGCACGGCGACGTCGAACCCCTCTGAAATCAGTTCGACATACCGGTTGTTCAGCACCATGTTCACGGTGATGTCGGGATAGGCCGACAAAAAGCCGGACAACACAGGCGACAGGTGATTCACACCAAAATCCGTGGCCACGCTGATCCGTAGCAGACCGGACGGGGCGGACTGCATCGATGTCACCAGCGCGTCCGCTTCGCCTGCGTCATTCAGCACGCGGCGGGCACGATCATAATATGCCAGCCCGATCTCGGTGGGCGAAACGCGGCGCGTTGTCCGGTTCAGCAGTCTAGCACCCAATCGTGCCTCAAGGCTCGATACATGCTTGGAGACAGCTGATTTGGAGATGCCCATCTTTTTGGCCGCATCTGTAAAGCCGCCCTGATCCACTACATTGGAAAAGGCTTCCATTTCGGTCAATCGGTCCATTCGCGTACCCCAGGTCTTGGTTCTTTGCCTGACCATGGCCCTGAACTTGGGCGGAAACGGGGCAGACATGGGATAATATCTGGGATTTGATTCGGATCGTTTGCACATGGGAAACGCTGAAACAGTGGTTTCCATGCGCGCTACAGGACGTGCCTTGTCAGCAAATCAGGGGACAACTGCCCAATCGTGCTATGTTGAGAATGGCAAATTTGTGTCCAGGGAGGGAATCATGAAATCATTTTTTGGTGTTGCCGCGCTTTGCCTGTCCGCTTCGCTTGCGCTGGCCCAGGGTGAGACGCCGTCAAACCCCGACGCCCGGGTCTATTTTGTCAATCTCGCGGATGGTGACACCGTCCAGTCGCCGGTCACGGTGGTGTTTGGCCTCAGCGGCATGGGGGTTGCCCCTGCGGGGACGGAAAAGGAAAACACCGGCCATCACCACCTACTGATCGACCGCCCGCCAGTGGGTGAGGGCGAGGACGGAGCGGACGAGCTGTCCTATGGCCTGCCCGCCGACGACAACCACCTGCATTTCGGTGGCGGCCAGACCCAGGTAACGCTGGACCTTGAGCCGGGCGAACACACGCTGCAACTGGTTTTGGGCGATGCGGACCACGTACCGCATGCGACGCCGATTGTGTCCGAGGTGATTACGATTACGGTGGAGTAACCGCCTTACCCCGAACTTTGCGGTGATCTCCGTCGACCACGGCGGGTAAACTCTTGGCGTGCAGAGCCTTTCAATGCTGAGAACAATGCCTGTCAGACAACTATGTTGACTGTCGTTTCTATCCCGCCCGAGACCTCGACATACGTCATCGAAACGTTGCGGGCCTCGGCCGGGGACATACGCCGATAGAGCGAATCCCGCTGATTGCCGGGGTTTCCCGCCTCGTACAACTGCGTGGTCAGTACCTCGCGGTCTCTTTCTAACACCTTGACATGGATATGCGGCGTCCGGCCCGGATAGCTGCCTGGCTTGATTGTCCGGAAACTATAGCGACCCTGCGCGTCCGTGATATCATGTCCAAAGCCCTGAAACCCCCGGTCGTATTGCACATTCCGCCTGTCGCCGGGGTGAATGTACTTTCCATTCACGTCGCATTGCCAAATCTCGATCCGGTATCCTGCCCGGGGACGCCCGGCCTTGTCTGAGATCCGTCCTTTTAGGGTGATCACCTCACCTCCGGCTTCCCGAACCAGACCGACGACTTTGACCAGATCGTTATCCGCATCGGCGACGCGCATCGGTTCCGTAGGGTAGAACGGACCCTCTGCCGCATTCGGCGTCAGTTGCGCGGCAGCGGTGCGCCCTGCAACCCAGATCGCCCCGAAAAAAGTGACCGCGCCGGTGAGAAACCCGCGCCGATTGTCTTCGCCCGTTGCCATGGCCTTCTCCACAGTTGCACCCGGTCAGGTCCGCGCCCCGGCAGACGGGCGCAGAACCTAAGATATAGACCGAAACCTGTGTGCGGCCAATTTCCACAAAGGCCGAACGAAGGGTCGTCTCCTTAGAACGCCGCAGCCAGCCGCGTGCCCTGATTGATTGCCCGTTTGGCGTCCAGTTCGGCGGCCACATCCGCGCCGCCGATGACATGTGGCGTAATCCCGCGTTCGATCAGCGCATCCGCCAGACTACGCTCGGACACCTGACCGGAACACAGAACGATCGTGTCCGCTGCAATCACCGTCGGGTCGGCGCGTTCTTCGCCAAAGCTGACATGCAGGCCCTCATCATCGATGCGCTCATAGTTCACGCCGCCCACGAAATTGACGTCCTTCATTTTCAGTGTCGTTCGATGAATCCAGCCGGTAGTTTTGCCCAAACCTTTGCCATGCGCCTGTTTTTTGCGCTGCAGCAGCGTGACCTGACGTTTTGGCGCTTCGGGTTGCGGCCCTTCCGGCGCAAGGCCCGAGCGGTGCTTGGCCGGGTCAGTAACACCCCATTCCTTCATCCAAGCGGGCAGGTCAGTGGTCGGGCTGTGGCCCTCTTCGACCAGATACTCAGACACGTCGAACCCGATGCCGCCCGCGCCGATCACGGCCACGGACTTCCCGACCTTGGCCTTGTTGCGCAATACGTCGACATAGCTGAGGACATTGACCCGATCCTGCCCCGGAATCTGCGGATCGCGCGGGGTGACGCCGGTGGCAATCACCACTTCGTCATATCCGGTCAGGTCCTCTGCCTCCACCTCGCGGTTCAGTTCCAGCTTCACGCCAAGATCGCTCATCATGGTGCGGTACCAGTCGACGAGGCCCCAGAATTCTTCTTTCCCCGGAACCTGCTTTGCCATGTTCAGCTGGCCGCCGATTTCGGCGGCGCGGTCGAACAGCGTCACGTCGTGACCACGCTGGGCGGCGGTCATCGCGGTGGACAGTCCGGCAGGCCCTGCGCCAACAATGGCAACGGTTTTTGGCGCCTCCGCCTGGGAAATCACCAGCTCAGTTTCATTGCAGGCACGCGGGTTGACTAGGCAGGTGGTCAGCTTGCCGCTGAATGTATGATCCAGACAGGCCTGATTGCAGGCGATACAGGGCGCGATCTTTGCGCCGTCGCCAGCGATGGCCTTGTCCACGAAATCCGCATCCGCCAGCATTGGCCGCGCCAAGGATACCATGTCGGCGCAACCGGTCGACAGAACTTCTTCGGCCACTTCGGGTGTGTTGATCCGGTTCGAGGTGATCACCGGGATCGACACCTTGCCCATCAGCTTTTTGGTCACCCACGCAAAAGCTGCGCGTGGGACGCTGGTGGCAATCGTCGGAATTCGCGCTTCGTGCCAGCCGATTCCGGTATTCAGGATCGTAGCCCCCGCCTTTTCGATCTCCTGCGCCAGTTGTACAACTTCGTCATGGGTCGAGCCGTTGGGGATCAGATCGATCATGGACAGGCGATAGATGATGATGAATTCGGCGCCCACTGCCTCGCGCGTGCGGCGCACAACCTCGATCGGCAGGCGCATCCGGTTTTCGTAGGAACCGCCCCAGCGGTCGGTGCGCTTGTTCGTGTGCGTCACAAGAAACTGGTTGAGGAAATACCCCTCGGACCCCATGATCTCGACCCCGTCATAGCCCGCTTTCTGCGCCAGAACGGCGGCAGTCACGATGTCGCTGATCTGCTTCTCGATACCCTCTTCATCCAGCTCATGCGGGGGAAACGGCGAGATCGGGGATTTGACCGGGCTGGGGGCCACGCATTTGGGGCCATAGGCATAACGGCCCGCATGCAGGATTTGCATGGCGATCTTGCCGCCCGCGTCGCGCACGCGCTGGGTCACGATGGAATGGTTCGCCACTTCTGTCTCGTTGGTCATCATCGCCGCCCCGGGCAGCACCGATCCCTCAAGGTTCGGGCCAATTCCGCCTGTCACCATCAACGCCACGCCGCCCCGCGCCCGGTCGGCATAGAATTCGGCCACCCGGTTCCAGTCGCCGGTTTCCTCAAGCCCCGTGTGCATCGACCCCATTAACACGCGGTTTTTCAGCGTGGTAAAGCCCAGATCCAGCGGGGCCAGCATGTTTGGGTACGCAGTCATGGCGGAACTCTCCCTCGTAAACTCGGCTGATAGATTGACGTTCGCGTCAACATTGTCACGTGAAACCTAACGTCATACTCTTTGCCTTCGCCGTGCCGCTTGTTACAGACGCTACACAGCATTTTCACGAGGCCGCACATGACACCTGAAGAAATCGCCAGACTGCCGTATCGTCCCTGCGTCGGGCTGATGCTGATGAATGGCGAGGGCAGGATATTCGTCGGTCAGCGTAACGACCGCCACGCCGAGGCCTGGCAAATGCCGCAAGGTGGCGTGGACAAGGGCGAAGACCCCCGCGATGCGGCCCTGCGCGAACTGATGGAAGAGACGGGCGTGACCGCGGACCTGGTTCAGATCGTGGCCGAGACCGACGGCTGGCTGCCCTATGATCTGCCGCATGACATCGTTCCGAAAATCTGGAAGGGCCGCTTTCGCGGGCAGGAGCAGAAATGGTTTCTGCTACGCTTTACAGGCCGTGATGATCAGATCGATATCCAGACCGAACACCCGGAATTTACCCGCTGGAAATGGCAGGAACCCGCACACCTGGTCGACGAGATCGTTCCGTTCAAGCGGGACGTGTACCAAAGTGTGTTGGAGGCCTTTGAAGAATACCTGTCCTAAGTCAGGCGTCCGTCAGCCGACTTGACTGCGTGATGACTATGCCTTGCGCCTACCGGCACAACGGCCCACCGCCGCGTCGGGCGGTGTCGAAATGAAAATGGCCTTTGTGAAACCGGTCTGAATCTGGGCCGAGAACTGTTCCGAACAGACCACAGGCACCCTTGTGCAGTTCACGCAAAACGTCGCTGTTGTCCTCATCTGTCCAACCGTCGCCCACCGTGATGATGGTGCCGTCCCAGAGCACAAAGGAAGAAATGTCCACGGCACGGCCCCTGGCGTGTTCCGACAGGCGCGCGCGCGGCCGGTTGTTCTGCGTCCGACAGGCGTAGTGGCCTGCAAGCCGCATTCCTTTCAGGCCGCCGCCCTGATCCGCGAATGCCGGCTTGGCCGTGTTTTCAATCCAGGTCTTCAGCGTGATTGCGGTTTCGCAATCCATCAACGCCAATTGACTGAGCGCAACATCCGAGATCTTTCGGACACGAACCGGGTTCGCGATCCTGCACCCCCTGTATGGCCCCGATATCTGTTTGAGCGTTTCGCCCAGAATGGTCCAGTCTTTGCACACCGCACCCCGATTGCGCATTCGTTCGCGTCCCAGGGCAATGTTGCGGAACTTGCAGGGTCTTAGTTGCGGTCGCCGCGACTCGGTGACTTCGGTCCCGGGTGTTTCGGCAGGCAGGTCCGATGCCTTGTCCGATTCAATCGCGCCGATTTCAAAGGCAACCAGATCGACCGCGTTTCGCACCGGGCTTTCGGCACAGTCCGGTTCGGCCTGCGCTGCGGCGGCCCATAGCACCAGAAGTGCGACCAGACCCCGCCTCAACGCGCTGAATCCATAGAAAGGTTCTTCACATTCAAATTCCGGGACGCCGCTGACTTGTGGGCACATCCGGATCGGGAACGGGTAAAGAATGGTCCCAGAAAGGAATTATCGCATTTACGTGCCAAATTAAGTTTCGCTTTTCAAACAGTGCCAGAACGCCGGGAGCAGCGAAGGGCTTCGGCTGAATGATAAGAAGAAATGCCTTCTGTTGTTAAACAGTTTTTTCCAAGCGATCAGAACACGTCGGCGCAATGTTACGCAGAAATACCCGCGCCCGATCCGCCGATCCTGAAAAAGAAAACCCGCCAGCCGATCCGGCAGGCGGGTCAGGAACGCATCCATGCAGGGGTCAGAGCAATCCTTCTTCCCGCAACAGCGCAACCAGATCCGCCTCGGGCCTGGGTCCGATATGGCTGATGACTTCACGGGCGCAGATATTGCCGATCCGGGCGCATGTCTCATAATCCCGGCCTGTGGCCATACCGAACAGGAACCCGGCAGCGAACTGGTCGCCTGCGCCGGTCGCATCCACCGGTACAACCTTCTGAACGGGAACGTCGATGCGCTGTCCTTCGTGCAGAATCGTCACACCGTCGCCTGAGCGGGTGCATACGACCAGCCGACAAATCTCGGCGGTTTTGGCCAACGCTTCTTCCAGGTCGTCAGTTTCGAACAGCGACTTGATCTCGGCTTCGTTGCCGATTACGAAATCCAGCTCGTTCTCGATCAGCAGAAGGAAGTCCACCCGGTGGCGTTCCACGCAGAAGGGATCTGAAATGGCGATACCCGCCTTGCCGCCGCCTTTGTGGCAATTGCGCGCGGCCTCAAGGAACGCGGCCTTGCCCTTTTCCTTGTCAAACAGATAACCCTCAAGAAACATGATCTGGCTGTTGCCTGCCACGTCGGCCGGAACGTCCTTGGACGACAGTTCCGAGGAAATCCCCAGATAGGTGTTCATCGACCGTTCCCCATCTGGAGAGACAAAGATCATTGAACGCGAGGTCGGCAGTTCACCACCCGGGACCGGGGCGTTCACGAAATCCACACCGTCTTCGTTCATCGCGTTGGCATAGAACCGGCCCAGCGCATCGTCATGCACCCGACCGATGAAGGCAGCGTCCAGCCCAAGCGCTCCGGCCCCGGCGATGGTATTGGCCACCGAGCCACCGGGCGTCTGGACCCGACTGCCCATCGCGGCGTACAGCACCTCGCCGCGCTCGCGTTCGATCAGTTGCATGATGCCTTTCTCGATGCCCATCAGCTCAAGAAAGCTGTCATCGGCTTGGGAAATCACGTCAACGACGGCATTTCCAATGCCGACAAGCTGGTAGGTTTTCATAGGTTCTTGTCCTCAAATTGACAGAGATCGCGGATAATGCAGGTTCCGCACAGAGGTTTGCGCGCTTTGCAATGATAGCGGCCGTGCAGGATCAGCCAGTGATGCGCGTGCAATTGGAAATCGGCCGGAATGTTGTCTTCGATGGCACGCTCGACGGCATCCACGTCCTTGCCGGGGCAGATCCCGGTTCTGTTTCCAACGCGAAAGATATGGGTGTCCACCGCCTGCGCCGGTTGCCGCCACCACATGTTCAGCACCACATTGGCCGTCTTGCGCCCCACCCCCGGCAGCGATTGCAGCGCGGCACGGGAGTTGGGAACTTCGCCGCCATATTCCTCGACCAGAATTCGGCTCAGCTTGATGACGTTCTTGGCTTTCTGTCGAAACAAACCGATGGTCTTGATGTGTTCAATCAGACCCTCTTCGCCCAGTTCCAGCATCTTCTGCGGTGTATCTGCGATCATGAACAGCGCGCGCGTGGCCTTGTTGACACCCGCATCGGTTGCCTGCGCCGAAAGCGCCACCGCCACGACTAGGGTGTAGACATTCACATTTTCCAACTCGCCTTTGGGTTCCGGGTCGGCTTGTTGAAAGCGTGTGAAGATCTCTCGGATCGTGTGGTAGTCGAGTTGTTTAGCCATCCAGAACGGTATGCCCTGCCGGATCGCTGCCCGCAATTAAAAAGGCGGGAAATTGGCAATACGAATGGCCGAGTGTCGGGGCTGCTATCGGAGTTTCACGCCTATAGCCCTCGGAGCTCCGCCCCATTTGACTCCAACCGCTCCTTGACCTTCGCCCAGTTTGCTGGATTAGCAGCCAGAACAGCCGTCGGGTCTATGTGCACCCGATACCCCCGGTTCAGCGCCCCCTGCGCCGTCTTGTTGACGCAATGACAACCATCAAGGCCGGTCAGGATCAGTGTTCCGATCCGATTGTCTTCCAAAAACTGTTCAAACGCATTCGAGGAAAAGGCATCACCTATGGATTTCACAAATTCCGCGTCCGCATCCAGCCCGAGGCGCGGATCGGTCTCGATCCCGGCTGACCCTTCATTGCCACGCCCCTGATTGAACCAGCCGTTCAGAAGGTTCGCCAGCTTTCCCTTGAAAACGTGCCGAATGGCGATCACGGGCATTCCGGTTTCGCGGGCCTGCCTGACGGAGTCTCTGATGTTCGAAATGGCACCATCCAACTCCGCTGCATCCCATCCGGGTATTGAGGTGAAATCAGTCTGCATGTCGATCACCACCAGCGCCGTTTCAGGACGAGCGGCCAGATCAATTGCCGGTCCGGTTGTTGGCGTGCCGATCCTGCGAATTTCATTGAGAACATAGAGAACCGCGATCACACTTCCAGTGACGATAATCCAAAGAACCGACATCTCATACCTCCTCAGTCAGATTGGCAAAAAACCGAGTGAGCGCCAGTTGCACCTTGTGGTGAGTCGCAAGCTCTTCGGGAGAGAAGTCTGTGGAAAAACTGGCCAGTTTTGACATTTCATCTGTTCTGATCGCAGTGATGATGTCTTGGCCCGCAGGTGTCAGCCGATAGCAGTAAGAACGCGCGCGCTTGGGGTTGGCGCGACTGTCGACCAGACCGGCCTTCATCACTTCCTGCAGGATGCGCGCGACGTATTGCCGTTTTAGCTGCAACTCGATGCACAACTGTGGGGCTGTCGCTCCGGGGAAAAGGGATAACCCCTCAAGGATCGCACGTTGTCCAACAGTTACGCCTTCGCGATTGCTGCCGCGTTCAACCGCGGCTGTAATGTTGCGCAGCAGGGGCCGCGTGGCCTGAACTGCCTGATAGAGCTGATCCAACGAATGTTCCATGCCCTCAATCTTGATGGGTGCAAAACGATTCGTCAACTCAGTTGACAAAAATATGCGCAGGTTCCGGGTCGCGGCATTGGTCTGAGCGCGGTAATGTTAATGCAAGCGAAGAGGTGCAACATGAACGTCCAGAATCCAGAAACCGGCTATCACTACAACGTCATGCGCCGGGCCATCGATCTGATCGACCAGGGCGGCGAGGCGCTCAGCCTCGAAGAGCTTGCTCGCCAGATGGACATGAGCCCCGCGCATTTTCAGCGGTTGTTTTCGCGCTGGACCGGGGTGTCTCCGAAACGTTACCAGCAATATCTGACGCTGGGCCATGCAAAGGCACTGCTGAGGGAACGGTTCACCACATTGGAAACCGCGCACAATGTCGGCCTGTCCGGCAGTGGCCGCCTGCACGATCTGTTCCTCAAATGGGAATCCATGAGCCCCGGCGAATATGCCCGCAAAGGCGAAGGACTGGCGATCTTCTGGGGCTGGTTCGAAAGCCCTTTTGGCCCGGCTTTGGTCATGGGAACGGAAAAGGGCATCTGCGGTATCGCGTTTGCGTCCGAGACGGGCGGGGAAGCAGCGATGGAGGACATGGTCGCGCGCTGGCCGAATGCGGAGTTTGTGGAAAACTCCGAACGCCTGAACCCTTGGGTGCAAGGTGCCTTCGGGCCCAGCCGCGCCGAGACGCCGCTGCACCTGCTTGGCTCACCTCTGCAGATCAAGGTGTGGGAAGCACTGATGCACATCCCGTCAGGTCAGGTCACGACCTATTCCGAAATTGCGCAGCGGGTCGGTTCGCCACAAGCCGTGCGCGCCGTGGGAACAGCCGTGGGCCGCAACCCGGTAAGCTGGCTGATCCCCTGCCACCGCGCCCTGCGCAAATCCGGCGGGTTGGGCGGCTATCACTGGGGGTTGCCGGTGAAACGCGCGATGCTGGCATACGAAGCCGCGCAGGCGGATGCCTGACGCCCAGTAAGCGAGGCACCCTCGGGTGCCGCGCATCTGACTTGTTGTGGCGCGTTACTCTGCCGCCCAGCCGCCGACGGCTTTGACTTCCAGAAAATCCTCAAGCCCCCAGACGCCGCCTTCGCGCCCATTGCCGGATTGCTTCATGCCGCCAAAGGGCGAGCCGGCACTGCGGGACTGGCCATTCATCTCAACCATGCCGGACCTCAGGGCGCGGGCCATCCGGTTGGCGCGCGCACCGTCCTGTGTCTGGACATAGTTCGTCAGGCCGTAGGGCGTGTCATTGGCGATCCCGATGGCCTCTTCCTCGGTGTCGAAGGGGATCATGGTCAGGACCGGGCCAAAGATCTCTTCGCGGGCGATGGTCATCTGGTTGTTGGCATCGGCAAACACGGTGGGTCGCACATAGTAACCCTTGTTCAAACCTTCAGGCCGACCGGTGCCGCCCGCGACCAGGCGCGCGCCTTCGTCAATGCCTTTCTGGATCAGGTCCTGAATCTTGGTCCACTGCACCTCATTCACGACCGGGCCAATGTGGCGACCTTCTTCGGCGGCGCTGCCGACAGTGACCTTACCTGCCACTTCGGCCGCCGTTTCGACCGCCTGATCATAAATCGGACGTTGCACCAGCATACGGCTGGGCGCGTTGCAGCTTTGGCCCGTGTTGTTCATCATGTGCAGAACACCGCGCTTGACCGCCTTTTCGTCCGCGTCGGCGAAGACGACATTGGCGCCCTTGCCGCCCAGTTCCAGATGAACTTTCTTCAAGGTATCAGCCGCGCTTTTCGAAATTGCGGTCCCAGCACGGGTCGAGCCGGTGAAGCTGACCATATCCACATTCGGATGCGCAGACAGTTGCGAGCCGACCCCGGCGCCATCACCGTTGACGAGGTTGAACACACCGGGCGGAAAGCCTGCCTCGTCCATCATCTCGGCAAAGATCATCGCGTTCAGCGGGCTTTGTTCCGAGGGTTTCAGCACCATGGTGCAGCCCGCGATCGCCGCCGCACCGACCTTGAGCGTGATCTGGTTCATCGGCCAGTTCCATGGGGTGATCAGGGCCGCCACGCCGACGGCCTCGTAGATGATTCGGTCATTTGGGGCGTGATCGCCCAGCGGACGCTCGAACTCAAAGGTTTTGGCGGCCCGGATGAAGTTCTTCAGGTGCCAGATACCTGCACCTGATTGCTGGGTGCGCGCCATGTCGATCGGCGCACCCATCTCAAGCGACATCGCCTGCGCCAGATCTTCGCTGCGGGTCTGGTAGATATCTGCAAGTTTTTCCACCATTGCGATCCGCTGCGCCACCGGTGTCGCCATCCAACCCGGCAGAGCCGCCTTGGCAGCAGCGACTGCAGCGTCGGTATCCGCCTGCGAGCCCAGTGAAATCACCGCACATGGTTCCTCGGTCGAGGGGTTGATGACGTTGAAATCCTGGGGCGCTGACGGCGCGACCCACTGTCCGTTGATGTAGAAATTGCGTTTCTCGATCATGGCCTGTCCTCCTGACCCTGTTGCTCCGGCTTCGGGCTCGGCGTCACTCTGTCATTGCCGCCAAATACGGGCAAGAGATAATTTGATCAAATTATTTCTGCGAATTGCTGACAGCTTTGCCCTGCATATGGTTTAACAATTGCGGAAAGTGTTTAGGTTTACGGCAACCGACTCGGTTTTTTCACAGGAAAGGAGATGCCCCATGGGTTTGCGCATCAACGATACCGTCCCGAATTTCACTGCAGAAACGGATCAGGGCACTGTTCAGTTCCACGATTGGATCGGCGACAGCTGGGCCATCCTGTTTTCGCACCCCAAGGATTTTACCCCGGTCTGCACCACCGAATTCTCAGCTGTGGCGCAGCTGAATGATGAATGGGCTGCACGTAACACCAAAGTGATCGGCGTGTCCGTCGACGGTGTGGAAGATCACAAGAAATGGAAAAAGGATATCGAGGCCTATGGCAATGCCAACCCCGGTTTCCCGATTATCGCCGATGACGGTCTGGCGGTATCCAAGGCCTTTGACATGCTGCCTGCCGAAGCCTACCTGCCCGATGGCCGCACACCTGCCGACAGCGCCACGGTGCGGTCGGTCTTTATCATCGGGCCGGACAAGCAACTGAAGCTGTCCATGACCTATCCGATGACTGTCGGCCGCAACTTTGCCGAGATCCTGCGCGCGCTGGACGGGCTGCAGATGAGCGCGAAGGGCGTTGCGACCCCAGCAAACTGGGTGCCGGGTGAGGATGTGATTATCCCGCCCACCGTGTCGAATGAAGATGCCAAAGCGAAGTTTGGCGAGTTCGAGACGATCTTCCCCTATCTGCGCAAGACCAAGGCGCCGTCGTAACGGCTGCCTGGGTCCAAGGGGGGGGCTGCCTCCCCCCATCGCGCCCCTCGGGGCGCGATTTCTCCCGAAGGTACTTTCTATCTGATTACGGCAGTGGTCTCTGTGGGTGCAGGTGTAGCTTCGCCCGATAGGCAGCGCGCTTGAATTCCCGTGTCAGCTTGTCGCTGAGCGGCGGTTTTGTCTGAATGGTGGAGCCGCCTATTTCCCGCGCCACTTCACGGTTGCCGCTGCCCAGCAGGGCGTGGATCGGCTGGCCGGTCAGCCAGTGCATTTGCTGAAACGTGTCCACCGGGCGGTCGATTTCGTTGGTTGCGGCCAGCAACCGTTCTGCGGCGCGCCGGCCAACCATCTGGCACACGCATTGCAATCCGATGACTTTCGGCAGGATCAGTTTCAAACCGTTCTGTTCCGCCAGGGTCTGCACCGGCACTTCGCGCTGTTTCACCGGGATACGGATATATTGGTCGGGGGTCGCAAGAGAGTCCAGCATGTCCAGTGCTTGGGCCATGCGGGGGGGGTCTATGCGCAGATCATCCTCGGTGATGATGGCCAGTTCGATCTGTTCATCGACCATCTTTTTCCAGATCCGCCTGTGGCTTTCGAAGACGCCGATTTCAGCGGGGCGCAGTGGAAACGGATAATGGGGGCGGTGCAGGTTGCCGGGATGCAGACTGACATGCGCGATCTGGTCCGGATCGCGACCATTCACGGCCTCGAACAATTCGGCATTGGGAAGGTCTTGGCACAACTGATCGGCATTGGCGCGGCGCGCTGTGCTTGAGGACATATGAATGACAAAGGATCGCATGCCCCCGTGCATAGATCACGAGGGCACGCGGGGAAAGCGAAACCGGAGGGAAACACTTTCCCGTACCGCGTCAGAACTTGTAACGCAGGCCGAGATTTATGCTGAACGTATCCAGATCGTCCTCGACCGACCCGGTCAGCGCGCCGTTTGGCGCCAAACGATCGGACGAAACATCAAAGGCGCGCGAATAGCGGGCATCGGCGATGAAGGCGGTGTTGTCATTGATGTCATACGCCGCCCCGGCAATCAGTTGTGCAGCAAAATCGGTGCCGCTGTCGTTCAGCTCAACCCCCGGACCATAGGCGAAGTCCAGATCTGAATAGGTCGCACCCAGACCAAAGCCGAAATAGGGTGTCAGCGGTCCGCTTTGTTTGATGTCGAACAGGATGTTTGCATACAGCGAGGTCTGAGTGACATCGCCCGAGATATTGCCCTCGGTCGCCGGTCCGTTGCCAGTGAAGTTCACCCCGTCCACATCATTTTCGCGATAGGACAATTCCAGCTCGATCCGGGTTCCGATCCTGTCGTTGGACCATTGCGGAACTTCCGTCCCGATTGCCACGCCAAGCCCATAGCCCGAGTCGAAATCGGTATCAACTGATTGGTTTGCGCCACCGATCGAGCCCGAAAAATCGCTGTCCTGCAACCGGCTGTAGCCGGCGAAGCCCTGAATATAAGCGCCCTCGGTCAGGCTTTGCGCGCCAGCGGCGGAAACGCCCAGGCCAAATGCGGCAGAGGCGAGGATGAAACGGGTGATCATGGTCATGTCCTTTGTTCCGTAAGATGCACGGGGCACATGTGGGGCGGATCGGAACAAACGAAAGCCGGTTCCCGATCAACTCGGGTCACGGTGGATTTGAACAGCGTGAGTGAATAATTTCGCCGGTGGCATCGGCCCTATTGGCAATGGTGCAAGCCGCTCTAATGTATGAGGAAAACAACCGCAGGCGCATGAGATTGCGGCTCACGCGCCCGCATCGTCTTAGTGTATGAAATGCAGGGTCGAAAAGCTTTGCCGCCAGTCTGAAACTTGCCCCGCTATATCCTTTTTTGCCAGACCGTCTGCAATCAGCGCGGCCAGATGTTCGGCGTCGGCCGCAGTCATGCCCCACCGGACCAGTTCCGGTGTTCCGATGCGCAGGCCGTTCAGATCGCCGGCGACAGCGTTAACGGGCAACCCAATACCACAGGCCAGGAAACCCGCATGCCGCAGTGTTTTTGAGGCCGCTTGCCCGCCACCATAGGGTTCCGCCAGCACGGCGAACTGATGCGAGGCGGTAAAGCCCCCGGCACCCGCAAAAACCGGAACCCCTCTGGCATCCAACGCTTCGGCCAGCGCTTTGGCCATCGCAATCATCGCCGCCGCGTATTCGGCACCAAAATCGCGCCAGTCCAGCATCGTCAAAGCCAGGGCCGCCGATTTGGCCGCGTCGAAATTGGCCGTCATGCCGGGAAAGGCGATGCGATCCAGCGCCTGCGCGATCTCGGCGTCATTGCTGACGATCAGTCCCCCCGCTGGCCCGCCCAGGCTTTTGTAGGTGCTCATGGTCATGAAATGCGCGCCTTCGGCCAGCGGGTTGCGCCAAGCCTTTCCGGCAATGATCCCACATTGATGCGCGGCATCGAACATGACCTTGGCATCGATTTCATCAGCGATGGCACGGATTTCGGCGACCGGATGTTCAAACAGGTTCAGGCTGCCGCCAATCGTGATCAGGCGAGGCCGTTCCGTCAGCGCGATCTGCCGCAACTGGTCCAGATCGACCGTATACCCATCGGGATTGACCGGCGCTTCGATGGTTCGCAGGCCGAACAGCCCGGCACAGCCGGCCAGGTGATGGGTGACATGCCCGCCGATTGACGCGGGTGGTGCGATGATCGTGTCGCCCGGTTTGCAGGTGGCCATAAAGCCGTAAAGATTCGCAATCGCCCCAGAAGGTACCCGGATTTCGGCATATTTCGCATCGAAAATCTCGGCACACAGCTCGGCCGCGATCACCTCGATCTCTTCAATGGCTTCCAGGCCCATCTCGTACTTGTCGCCGGGATAGCCCAGCGAAGGGCGCGAGCCGATGCCCGAGGCCAGCAATGCCTCGGCCTTCGGGTTCATTACGTTTGTGGCAGGGTTGAGGTTGAAGCACTCTTTCTCGTGGATGTCACGGTTTCGTGCCACAAGCTGGTCAATCCGCCCCAGCAGATCTGCCGAGGACGCCTGTGCCGTCCTGGCCGCGATATCCTGCACAAGTGTCTCGCATGCCGCAGGGACCCAGGCCCGTTGTTCGATTGTCATATCCGTGTCCTCCATTTGCGGCCAAGATTGATCACTTCGAATGACAGCGCAAATCAGATTTGCTATTTCTTGGCGTAGAAAAGCTAAGGCTAGGAAATTGCCCGTTTCACCACGCCGCCCCAAGGGGCCACCCATGAACGCCCTGCGCGCCTTCGAGGCCGCGGCGCGTCACGGCAGTTTTGTCGCCGCTGCGGATGAACTGAACGTCACGCCCGGTGCGATTTCCCAGCATATCAAGGCGTTGGAGGGCTGGGCAGGGGTGACATTGTTCCGCCGGAATGCGCAGGGCGTACAGTTGACCCCGGCTGCCCGCAGTCTGAGCCGCGAATTTACTGAGGCCTTTGACGCGCTTGCATCCGCGACGCAAAGCCTGAGGAACCAGCAACCCAATGCGGATATCCATATCGCCGCTCTGCCGTCGGTCGCGCAGCTTTGGCTGCCCGCCCGGCTTGGGCGGATCCGGAAAATCTATCCTGATATCAATTTCTCGGTCACCGCGCTGGAATCACCGCCCAGCCTGACGCGCGAGTTTTTCGACCTGTCCGTATTCTTCGCCATCCCCGATGGCAGCGCCGAGCAGGTGGTCCTGGCCAGGGATATCATCTTTCCCGTCTGCACTCCGGCAATGGCCGAAGACGTCGCAAAGGGTCGCGATCCAGGCACCCTTCCATTGCTGCACGATCAGACATGGCAGGACGATTGGGCGATCTGGTCGGATAAATCCGGGCGGGCGCTGGCTGATCCGCAAAAAGGGCCGCGCTATTCCCTGTACAGTCTGGCTGTCGAGGAAGCCAAATCCGGGGCGGGGGTCTTGATGGGCCATGCCTGCCTGATCGAACAGGCGCTGCGCATTGGATTGCTCTGCCCGTTGTTTCCCGAAAGATGCGAGAGCGGCCTGTCACTGGTCCTGAACCGCCCGCACAGGACCCGGCGCAGGCCAGAGGTCGATGAAATCGCCGACCTGCTGAAACAGAGCGTTCAGTCGCCGGAAACCCGACCTGAAAACCAAAGCCCATAAAAAAGACCCCGGCCAAAGCCGGGGTCTTCTGTATCTCCGAAAAAGGGGCAGATTACTCTGCACTTTCCTCTTTCTTTTCTTTCTTCTCGGGGACGATCTCTTCACCGGTTTCCTGATCGACGACTTTCATCGACAGGCGAACCTTGCCACGATCGTCAAAGCCCAGCAGCTTGACCTTCACTTCCTGACCTTCCTTCAGAACATCCGACGGATGGTTCAGGCGGCGATTTTCGATCTGGGACACGTGCACCAGACCGTCGCGCTTGCCAAAGAAGTTCACGAAGGCACCGAAGTCGACGATTTTGACCACTTTACCGGTATAGACCTGACCTTCTTCCGGCTCGGCCACGATCGAATAGATCATGTCATAGGCCTTCTTGATCGATTCACCATCCGGCGAGGCGATCTTGATGACGCCGTCGTCGTTGATGTCGACCTTGGCACCCGAAACCTCGACGATCTCGCGGATGACCTTGCCACCCGAGCCGATTACTTCGCGGATCTTGTCGGTCGGAATGTTCATGGTCTCGATGCGCGGAGCGTGGACCGAGAATTCGTTGGTCTCGGACAGGGCTTTGCCCATCTCGCCCAGGATGTGCATCCGGCCTTCTTTGGCCTGTGCCAGAGCGGTTTCCATGATCTGCGGCGTGATGCCTGCGACCTTGATGTCCATCTGCAGCGAGGTGATGCCGTTCTCGGTACCCGCCACCTTGAAGTCCATGTCGCCCAGGTGATCTTCGTCACCCAGGATGTCGGTCAGAACGGCGTACTCACCGTCATCTTCCAGGATCAGACCCATGGCCACACCGGCAACCGGTGCTTTCAGCGGAACACCCGCATCCATCATCGACAGCGAACCGCCGCAGACAGACGCCATCGAGGACGAGCCGTTGGATTCAGTGATCTCCGACACCACGCGGATGGTGTAGGGGAAGTCGGTCGGCGCAGGCAGAACCGCCTGCAGCGCACGCCATGCCAGCTTGCCGTGGCCGATCTCACGACGGCCGGGCGAACCAACGCGGCCAACTTCACCAACCGAATACGGAGGGAAGTTGTAGTGCAGCAGGAAGTTCGATTTGAAGTTGCCGTGCAGCGCGTCGATGAACTGCTCGTCATCACCAGTGCCCAGCGTGGTCACGGCCAGCGCCTGCGTTTCACCACGGGTGAACAGGGCGGAGCCATGCGTACGCGGCAGCAGCGAGGTTTCGGCTTCGATGGCGCGGACATCAGTGGTCGAACGGCCGTCGATGCGTTTGCCGCCTTTGACGACGTCGCCGCGCAGGATGCCAGCTTCCAGCTTTTTCATCGCGGAACCCAGGTTCGCGTCTTCCAGCTGTTCCTCGGTCAGCGCTTCCTTGATCGCTTCACGGGCAGCGGCAACAGCGGCGGTGCGCTCCTGCTTGTCGGTGATCGCGAAGGCGGCGCGCATCTGCTCTTCACCGGCTGCGGCAACAGCGGCGTAGAGGTCCGAATAATCGGGCGCTTGGAAATCGAACGGCTCTTTAGCGGTTTCTTCGGCCAGATCGATGATCAGGTCCAGAACCGGCTGAATCTGCTCGTGCGCAAAGTTCACGGCGCCCAGCATTTCGGCCTCGGACAGCTCGTACGCTTCGGACTCCACCATCATCACGGCGTTCTTGGTGCCGGCGACAACCAGATCCAGACGCTGTTCGGGGTTCAGGCGCAGGTCCTGCATGTCGTCCACGGTCGGGTTCAGGACGTATTCGCCATCCACGAAACCAACACGGGCACCAGCGATCGGGCCCATGAACGGCGCGCCCGAGATGGTCAGGGCAGCCGAGGCGGCGATCATCGCAACGATGTCGGGGTCGTTGACCAGATCGTGGCTCAGCACGGTGCACATCACCAGAACTTCGTTCTTGAAGCCGTCAACGAACAGGGGGCGGATCGGACGGTCGATCAGACGCGCGGTCAGCGTCTCTTTCTCGGTCGGGCGCGCCTCGCGCTTGAAGAAGCCACCCGGAACCTTACCGGCGGCATAGTATTTCTCTTGGTAGTGCACGGTCAGCGGGAAAAAGTCCTGACCGGGCTTTTGGCTTTTGGCAAAGGTCACGTTGGCCATGACGCTGGTTTCGCCCAGCGTGGCAATCACGGTGCCGTCCGCCTGACGGGCAACCTTGCCGGTTTCCAGTGTCAGCGTCTCTTCGCCCCACTGAATCGATTTCTTTGTTACATCAAACATATGCGTATCCTAGAAGGGAGCACTCCCGGCCCTCCGGGTCTCCCGTTTGCATGGCGGCCCCATTGCCGCCGACCCCACTTTATCTTCCATTCGAGTGCCGGGGTCAGGGCACAACGTCTCAGATACCCGCGCGCATACATGAGTTTTGGCCCGAAGGGAAGGGAAACCGGATGCCGATAGCGAAAGGGTGCCGAAAGCGTTTAGAAAGACCGTTCGCGCGATTTGCGCAGCGCGCGGATGTCTTGCGGGGGCTCTGCCGTCGGCGCGGTTGTGGCACTTGGTGCACCTTTGTCTTTGGACTTTAAAAGCGCCAAAGCAGATACGGACCAGAGCCACGCATTCAGCCACAGCAGTGCGCCGCTTACGACGAGCCCTCTCAGGATGATCTCAAGGTCGAAGTCAGGCAAAGTCTGGACGGTCAAGATCGAAAACATGGACAAAATGATGGGAAGTAATGCGTAAACCGCCGTGAGTATGCCGAAATAAATCTGCAGGAAAATCGAAACGAAAAAGACGCAGAACAGCGGGATAAAGCTGCGCCTGAACCCGCTAAAAAACGCATGGCTTGGCGCACGCAGCCCAGCGGATTGTGCGGCACTTGCCATAGGCACTGCCATGACCGCGTAGAATGCGGCTAATACGAGAAAAAAAATGATTAATTTGCTGCCCACTGCGATTAGCGCGAACGCGACCTGAGTGCTTTCGGCTGCATTTTGCAGAGCGCTCCAAGAGAAGGGTTCACCCACCTGCCAGATGGCAAACAAGATAGCGGACAGGTTCACAATGAAGGTCAGGCACCACAGTGCCGCCGCAAAGAACAATCCGTACATTACCGAATACAGAACCAAAGCCTTGTAATCCGTGCGCCGCGTTTCCCCCTTCAATGCCAGAGCAGCGCGTATCCCGAACAGGCTGATGAAGGCGCTTGTAATCGGCTCGCTGACGTGACCGGCCAGCCCGAGGGTGAAAACATCCAGAACCATCCACACAACTATTGAGGCGAGGCTGATCGCAAGGATGGGGAAATCATGCGGGGAGTGACGCGGAGCGACAGCACGAATGAGTTCAGAATTAGAAGCATTTAACAGGCTTTCGGCATAGCCTTAAGTTGTGCAGGCAGACACACCTCAACCCACTGGCAATGTCAAATGCGTGGGTCGACCGCTCTAAAAAAAGAGGTTCGATGGCCACAACAAAAAACGCCCGCCAAAATGGCGGGCGTTTGAAACAAATGCAAAAAGCGATTAGCGGCGGATGCCCAGCTTTTTGATCAGGTCCTGGTAGCGCGCTTCTTCCTTGCCTTTCAGGTAGTCCAGCAGCTTGCGGCGCTGAGCAACCATCTTCAGCAGACCACGACGACCGTGGTTGTCTTTCTTGTGGGTCTTGAAGTGCTCGGTCAGGGTGTTGATGCGCGAGGTCAGGATGGCAACCTGAACTTCAGGCGAACCGGTGTCGCCCTCTTTGGTTGCGAATTCTTTCATGACGCGTGTTTTTTTAGCGGCAGTGATCGACATCGGGGTCTCCTTTGAAAGGTTAGAGTGAATGGCGCAGGCCGGGATGTCGTCCAGCGCAGGCCCATGGAGAAAACCGCACCGATTCCGATGCGGATGCGCGCGTATAGGCGCATTTGCGGCAAATGGCAAAGGGAATCTCCTGGCTCAGTCCTGAAGGCCCAGCTGTTCCAGTTCTGCTTCGGTCATGAATTGGATATCATCTGCCGTGATACCTTCGGCACCGAGCAGATGCGCCACATCCTGCCCGTTGACCATCACCCGGATCAGGTTTTCGTCTTCGGCGTCGGTTTCCAGACGAATATCGGGTTCTTCAGCGTCATTCCAGGAAATCAGCAACTTGTCCTGCCCTGGCTGAAAACCCATTACTGCGACCTGATCGTCGTCGTCCTCGGGGCTCAGAACAAATGTATCCGCGTCCTGTCCGCCAGTGACGATATCGCTGCTTTCCGCCAGAATCGTGTCTTCCCCTGCGCCACCGTTCAGGAAGTCTGCTGATTGTTCCGCGTCGCCATCGTCGCCTGAAATAAGATCATCGCCATCGCCGCCGAAAACGACGTCTTCACCGGCCCCGCCGCTTAGCGTGTCATTGCCATAGCCGCCCTGCAGGACATCATCGCCTTCCCCGCCGGTCAGAATGTCATCGCCTTGCCCACCAATAAGCGTGTCGTCACCCTGCCCACCGTGCATCTCGTCCGAACCGCCGTGTCCATAAAGCTCGTCATCCCCGCAATCGCCATTCAGAAGATCATCCCCATCCATGCCATGAATCAGGTCATCGCCTTCTGCACCGGACACGATGTCGTTGCCGGTGTCCCCGAACAACATGTCGTCCTCATGGCTGCCTTCGATGATCAAATTGTTGTCCTGAACGTCAATCGGATCGTCCCCGGACGCGTCTGTTTGCGTCTCGGTGTCATCGCCCGTTTCGGGGACTTCAGTGCCCTCGAACTCGGGTTCTTCAGTTCCGGTGGGCAGGTCTTCAACCTCGGGAGGGGCCGGGTCATCGACATTGTCGTCGATTTCCAGAAACGCCCCCTGGCCAGCGTCATCCGGCTGATCCAGTGCGACGTCGTCATCTGATTCTTCATCTTCGGACGAAAAGATATCGCTGACCGCGTAGGCGGCACCGCCCACGGCCGCCAGTCCAAGCAAACCGATCAGAAACATGAAAATCCTCCGAAAGCCTGGTGAAATATTCCATGGATTCAGAAGTTTGGTCAAAGCAAGCCTGTGGGTGTGGTTAACCTTTTGTCACCACGCTTGGGGCTGCTGAGAGTAGGCGATGTACAGGGGATGCTTGGGATGCCCGTCTTTTGTCAGCCCAAGATGAAACAGGGGCTGGCCGGTTCCGCGCAGCAGGTTTTCAACAGCAGGGCCACGCTCAAGATGTGCGCCGTGGGTGCCCCAGGCGGCGATGACCTGGTCGGCCCATTGGACACCGTCCAGAATGGCCGCGTCATTCTCGGGTCCGACCGGATCGGGGGCGGCTCGCATCTTGCGCGGGTCGGTGTCGCGCCAGGCAAAGATGTTGGTCACCTGAAATGCGCCGAACCCCAATGCCCGCGCCCGACGTTCGCACCGTTCCACCGTTGGGTCGTTCTGTACCTCGGTCGCGGTCGATGGGTTCAGCATGACGAACAGCGCCTTGCGCCCCGTCGGATCCCAGATGCGTGTCAGGCTATAGCGATAGTTCTCGCAATCGGAATACACGGCGGTCGAGGGCGCGTCGCCTTTGGTGTGGGAACGGGTGATCATGATGGGTTAGTGACCAATTGCGCCGGCTTTCGCAAGCGCAAGCTCAGCGGTCGGTGTATTTGTCCAAACCTTTGTCGACCCAGTTCAAGGCATATCCCGCTGGCCCGCGTATGCCCTGTTTCGGATTCGTGGGACAATCAAGCTGCACATGCGGATTGTCACGCAGAAGCGTGAGCGCGTCCCTGGCCGCAGCCAACTGGTCCTTGGTGACTTTGGGTACGTCGCTGTGCTTGACGGCCGCCAGTGTCATCCGATGCAGCGCCGAAGCCAGTGTCCAGACCGTATGATACCGCAGGCCTTCCAGTTTTGGGTGCGCTGCGATGCGGGCGATGACGGCAACCAAAGCGTCATAGAAGGTCAGGTCCCTGTTTGTCCGCAAAATCTCGGCGGCCACGTAAACATCTGCAGGGTCCGCGCCGGGTTTCAACCCGTCATGGATCGGCGCCGTATCGGGCAGGTTCCCCGCCAGGACTTTCAGCGACTGCCGGGTTTCTTCCAGTTCGGACACCGGCGCGTGAATGTCGAAGGCCGAATACAACGTATTCAGACGCGCGTTTTCCTCTTCCAACTCGGCGACATGCGCCTCTGTTTCGTCGAGCTTTTGCTTGACTTCACGAAGCTGAACTTCGAACTCGCCAAGCTTTGCGGACGAAACGTAGCGAGGGATCGCCTTAAGGCGCTCGGGCTTGCGGATGATCCATATGACCAGCCCCAGGGCGATCAGCGACCAGATCGAGATGTTTTCAAGAAACAGCTTCAGGTATTGGAAGACCGCATCGTTTTCCAACGTGAACCCCCATCGTTGCAATCGGTAATCCGACCGTAGCGGCAAAACCGAGTTGGGGGAACATCGCTCAGCTATCGACGAACACCCGGCTGGGGTGCAATTCGCCCGATTTGTAGATACCCACGGCCACAGCCTTGCCATCCAGTGAGGCCCAGGCCTCATCGCCGTATTCAACGTCCGATGCCAGAACCATGCCCGGATTGCCATTGCGCAGGCGGGTAGCACCTTCGGGGGTGCATTTCAGCTCGGGCAGGTCGGACAGGCCGGTCTCCAGCGGGTGCAGGTAATCGTCCAGTGCCTCGGTCTTGGCCATTTCATCGATCTGTTCGATGCTCAGCCCGTCTTCGGCCTCGAACGGGCCGGACCAGATGCGGCGCAGCTCTCTGACGTGGCCGTGACAGCCCAGTGCCTCGCCCAGATCGCGCGCGATCGAACGGACGTAGCCGCCTTTGCCGCATGTCATTTCCAGCACGACGTGATCTTCGTCGGGGCGGTCGACCAGAACCAGTTCCTCGACCCATAACGGGCGGGCGGACAGGTCCACATCCTCGCCGTCGCGGGCCAGCTTGTAGGCGCGCTGGCCGTCGATCTTCACGGCTGAGAACTTGGGCGGCACCTGCATGATGTCACCCAGAAACGGGGCCAGTGCCTGTTTGATGTCGTCATCCGAGGGGCGCGCGGGACTTTCAGCGATCACCTCGCCTTCGGCATCGTCGGTGTTGGTGGCCTGACCCAGACGCACGGTGAAAGTATAGGCTTTCAAAGCATCGGTGATGTAGGGAACGGTCTTGGTCGCCTCGCCCAGAGCCACGGCCAGAACACCGGTCGCTTCGGGGTCAAGTGTACCCGCATGGCCCGCCTTTTTTGCATCCATCGCCCAACGCACCTTGTTGACCACCGCGGTCGAGGTCATGCCCGCGGGCTTGTCCACCACCAGCCAACCGGAAATATCGCGGCCCTTGCGTTTGCGTCCCATACTGCACCTAGAAGATTGCTGAGGCGCGCGGGTTAGCGGATCGCCTCACTGCTGTCAATTTGCTGGCGCATCCTCGACCACGCCGACGATTGGCCCCAGCGAAAACCCGACATCGGACCGTTTGTTCGCCCGGTCATACATCCGAGAGATATTGCCGTCGAAGAACAGCGCGTTGGGCGTACCCAGAAGATCCCGGAACAGGCCGCCGAACTCGTGGAAAGTGACGTAATCATCCGAAATTGCAAACACAGCGCGGGTGCCGTCGGCACTGGTGCCCACACCGTTGCGCACATAGAGCGAGGTCGAATCGGGCAGGAAGCGCGGATGCAGCTCTCCGTTGATGACCAGCATTGGGCCGGATTGTGTGGCAAAACGGCAGTCGGGAATCTGATCGACGAAATCCAGTGTCTCGAACACGTCGGCGCGACCCTCGCGAATGCAGAACACGCCATTGGGCAACAGGCCGAAATTGCCGGGGCCCGGATTGGCGATCACGCGCATTTGTTCCTGGCCCTCTTCGACATAGTGACCGACAGGTGAGCGGTCTTCGTGATACATGCCCGCGTTCATCGCGAAGGCAAGCCGTTTGCCGCCCGGTTTCAGTGCATCATTGACGGAAGAGAAGTGCCCCAGCAGCTCGCCGTTTTCATCGTTCAGAAACAGACGCAGATCTTCGTTCGCAGCATCCACCTCGCAGACTGTGTACCGCTTGCCCTCATGGGTCAGCTTTTCACAGGTCACCGCAGAGGCTTGCGCGGCCCAGAAGGCCGCGATCAGCGAGACGGCGGGGCGGATCACTCGTCCAGATCGCGGCGCACCGCGTCCTGATCGAACATGCGGCGGGTGTCGTCCAGCCGGTCGAACGTGTCGTCCAGCCGGAACCGCAGATCGGGCGAGAATTTCAGACCGACCTTCTTGCCGACCATGCGCCGCAGCTCACCCTTGTTGCGGGCGAGCAGCGCGATCACGTCCTCCTGCCCTTTGCCGCCCAGCGGCAGCACGTAGGCAGTCGCAATCTTCAGATCGGGCGAGGTGCGCACCTCGCCAACTGTGATCGACATGCGATTCAGGTCGGGGTCGTGGACATCTCCGCGCGCCAGAACCTCGGACAGGGTGCGGCGGATCAGCTCGCCGACGCGCAGCTGTCGTTGGGACGGGCCGGGGCCATCGTGGAATTTGTTCTTTGCCATAAACCCCGATCTAAGCGCAAAGCGGGGCTTTGCCAAGCGGGCGCGAACGGGGTAGGAGGCTTTGAGCCGACCATCCGGCAGGCAACGCGAAAGGACCAGCGCCATGACCCATATTCCGGGGATCGTCATCACAGGGGCTTCGGGCCGTATGGGGCAGATGCTGATCAGGACCGTCACGGACAGTGATCAGGTTCGTCTGGTCGGCGTGGTCGAGCGTAACGGCCACGACTGGATCGGTCAGGATGTCGGCGAGGCGATGGGTGGGCAGGCGCTGGGCGTAGCCGTGACCGATGACCCGCTCGAGGCTTTCGCGCAGGCGCAGGCTGTCATCGATTTCACCGCACCCGAGGCGACGCTGGAATTTGCCGCCCTGGCCGCGCAAGCGCGTTGCGTGCACGTGATCGGCACCACCGGCATGACCGAAGAACAGATCGCGGCGCTGGAACCGGCCGCGCGCCATGCCGTGATCGTGCGGGCCGGCAACATGAGTCTGGGGGTCAACCTGCTGGTACAACTGACCAAAAAGGTTGCCGCCGCGCTGGATGAGGATTTCGATATTGAGATCATCGAAGGCCATCATCACCACAAGGTCGATGCACCATCGGGCACCGCGCTGATGCTGGGCGAAGCGGCTGCCGAAGGCCGGGGCGTCAATCTGGCCGATGTGTCCGACCGGGGTCGCGACGGCATTACCGGCGCGCGCAAGCGCGGTGACATTGGGTTCCACGCCATTCGGGGTGGGGACGTTGTCGGCGAGCATGACGTGTTGTTCGCAGCCCCCGGCGAACGCATCGTATTGCGCCATCTGGCCTCGGATCGCGCCATCTTTGCACGCGGTGCGCTGAAGGCGGCGCTGTGGGGGCAGGGCAAGGCGCCCGGTCAGTATGACATGGTGGATGTGCTGGGGCTCTGACCCGTAGACAGGTCGCCAGCCGGCGCTAAAGTCCGGGTATGCGTATCCTGAAATCCCCTGTGGCGTCCGGCCTGTTGCTCGTGGCGTTTTACCTGACGCTGCTGCCTTTTCTGGTGCATGGATTTGGCATGATCGGTATTGGGCTGTCTGACGATGCAGCCCAGCGCAGCTATTTGTTTGCCGACGGTCAGGGCATCTGCAATACGATGATGATGGTGCACATACTGGCCGGAACGGTGCTGTTGGCATTGGTGCCGCTGCAACTGATCAAAAGGCTTCGGCTTGGATTCAACCGATTTCACCGTGCATTGGGTTCTGTTCTGATTTCGCTTGCATTGATCACAGGCGCGGCGGGAATGGCCTATATCCTGTTGCGGGGAACGATTGGTGGCTCGGTGATGTCTGTGGGCTTCTTCCTCTATGGCCTGTGCCTGTTTGTTTCGGCTCTGATGCTGGCCCAAAAGGCAATGGCAGGTGATCGCGCTGGTCACTGGGCGTGGGGATTGCGACTGTTCTGGCTGGCGCTTGGGTCTTGGTTATACCGTGTGCACTACACATTATGGTACCTGCTGACCGGAGGGCTTGGGTCAGAGCCCGATTTCTCGGGCCCTTTTGATCTTGCGCAGAATTTCGCGTTCTTTCTTCCCTATCTGCTGGCCGTGCAGGTTTGGATTTCAGGGCGACTTAACGACCATCAGCGGGCGTTGCTCACAGATCCCTGATCTTGTCCGCACGCAGCGGGCAGGCGAGGTAGACACCGAATTCCTTCCCGATGTCAGCGCTGACCCGGGCGTGGACCTTGCCTTGACGGTCCAGGAACCGCTGGTCGTCCTCAACGGGAAAAATCCCCTCATGCCAGATGCCGGGATGGATATAGAGACCGCGCGAGCCGTCGCACCAGAATGCCACCACCTTGTCGGGGGTCAGGTTATCGCCGGGCAGCGCGGCAGGCACGATGAACGGTCTGTTATCCAGCGGCCAGAACATCTGCCCGCCATCCGGATGATAGTTCATGTGCCACAACAACACCTGATCGCGCGGCGCGGTTTGCTGTTCCGGTTGCGCTTGCTGCGGATCGGTCGACCAGCCGAGCACGTAGTGACCATTGACGGCCTCGTTTCGACCATAAAGCACATCACCCTTCCATTCTCCATGGAATGTGCCCTCGACCCAGCCGCCTTCGTCACCGGTGCCGTCATCGATCGGCCGCCAGCCCTGTTGCGGCCAGCGGACGATTTCGATTTCGAACGTATCAGGGTCATCGACCAGACAGCCGTAGCCTTTTACCGACTGCTCTGTCGCCCGGATCAGCGGAACCTCATGCCATGGCAGCGACGGCTTGGAGCTCGCTTCGAAGATGTATTCCGGCGCGTTCATGATGCCCCCAGATGTCTGTCGACCATACGCTGCACCATCGGTGCGAAATGGGCGAATTCCGGAGTTTCCATGTCGGCACGCTTGCCCGCCTCATCCAGATAGCGCACCTGAATAATCTCTTTAAGGTTCGGTTTGGCCTCGAACTCTGCCACTTCGTCGGCACTCATGGGTCCGCCCTGCAGTTCCAGTGTATGGACGGATGCGGCGGACAGGCGATTGAAATATTCGGGCTTGGTGGCGCAGAGATAGCGCTTGGCCGCGACGTGATAGCGGCAACAATCGGTGATGACCGACGGGAAAAACTGCTCCAGCACCTCGGCGCCAGCGTCCTCGTGGTGGCGATCCTCGGTGTCGTCGGGGTGATAAGTGCCGAATTCGGACGTGAAATGGCCGATATCGTGCAGCAATGCTCCGACGATGATCTCTTCGGTCTGGCCGTTCTGCTCGGCAATAGTGGCCCCCTGCAACATGTGCTGAGCCATGGTGACGGGCTCGCCCAGATATTCCTCTCCGCCACGGCGCTCGAAGATATCACCGATGAAGGCCACGATATTGTCGCGGTTCAGGGTCGAAAAATCGGGTTTCATTCCGCCGCCTCCGGTTGTGCCATCGCCATCGCGGCTAGAGTGGACAGCAATCCGTCCTTGTCGGCATAACACCCCTGCAGCCAGCGTGATCCGGCACCGGAATAGCCCAGACGGGCGTGCAGCACGCGGGTGTTGTCGACGATAAAGCTTTCGCCCGGTTCCAGCTTGAACGACACGCCCATGGCCGGGTCGTCGATGATTTCACCGAACTGCCGATAGGCGGCGTAGTAGGTTTCCATCTTGTCGAACGGCACATCCACAAACGGCGCGGATGAGCGGTTGTTAAAGCGGATGCTGATCAGTTCTCCGTCAGGTGAAAGCTCGATCATCGGGCGGCGCGAGCGCAGGCAGACACCGTCGGAACCCTTATACTCGAACCGCGCCGGATAGCCCGCCAGCAGAGCAAAACCTTCAGGGTTCAGGTCCCGCAGCTTTTCAGCGGCCCGGAAGCCATCGACCACGATCGAGTCACCGCCTTCGGCACTGTTTTCCAGGCAGTAGAGGATTTGCAGCGTCGGAACCGGATCACGGTAGGGATTGTCGGTATGGGCCTGCAGACCAAGGCCGGTATAGGCAAGGTTGGTGGGGTTCACCTCGGTCCGGACCTCGAAATAGGGGCCGTAGTTTGTTTCGCGGACGTAACCGAACAGATCGGCCACTTTCAGCAGCGATTCCGGTTCGGCGGGACCGCCGGTCAGCTTGGCAAAACCGAACTCGGCCACTGCGGCCAGCCAGTCCCTTTTGGCACCGGAGTTGACGTGAACCGCAGTCCAGTCGCCGGAGGGCGCCTCCATGCCGCGTTCCCAGGTTGTGATGCCGTGCGCGACGCGCCCGACTGCACCGCCGTGATCGTGATCATAGTCGTGGTCGGCCAGCCAGTCGGCCGGGAAGGAAACGGTCTTGTCTTCGGGCTGGAAGGTGACCTGCAGATCGCCGCCGACAATTTCTGCTGCACTGACCGAAACATTTGCGGGAATGTCACCGATGGTGATCAGACGTTGTCCGTTGCCCGGCGCGCGGGTGTCGGGGTCCTGCGCGTTGTCACGCAGCCAGATGGCGTGAAAGCGCGATTGGGACGCGTCGGCAAAAGTGACAGTTACGACCGAAGGGGTGAAAGTGGCGGTGCGCAGCATTGGGAATCTCCTGTTCAGCGCGGCTTTGGTTGAGGAGATACGGTGCTTGTGGCATTAATACAATTAATCCTTCTTTCTGCTGAGGCCCGGAAAAACTAATGGATAGAAAGAAAGTCGGTCTGCCCCCTCTGGATTGGCTGCGCGTGTTCGAGGCTGCCGGGCGTCTTGGCGGGTTTTCAGCCGCCGCGCGTGAGTTTGGCCTGACGCAGGCGGCGGTAAGCCAGCGGATCGGCAACCTTGAATCCTGGCTGGGCCGAACATTGTTCGTGCGCGAAGCGCGCGGCGTGTCCCTGACTGTTGAAGGCGAAAGTTACCTGCCGCTGGTGCAAGACAGTCTGCAGGCACTGGAGCGAAATACAGAAGACCTGTTCGGCAAATCCCCGCGAGAGCTGCGTGTCGCGGGCCTGTCCTCGAACATCCACGCACTGGTTCTGCCGGCCGTCGCGCGGTTTCAGGAGGTGCGGCCCAAGGTGCGGGTGATGACCGACTCGGTTGCGCGCCGGTCGTCGCTGGACGAGGAGAGGACATGGCTGCAAATCCGCTACGGCCGCGGAACCTGGCCCGGGCGCGATGCGGCGCTGATCGCGCGTGAGGTTCTGGTGCCGATGGCCGCGCCGGGTGTCGAATGGGGCGCGCCGCTGATTGATCTGCGCGGGGAACGACCGGCATGGCGGGACTGGGCGCGCAAGACGGACAATGCGGAATTGCCGCCGTCAAAGATCAGTCTCGATTCGATGGAACACGCGATTTCCGCAGCTCGGCAGGGGATCGGCGTGGCGCTGGGTTCGGTGCCTCTGGCCCATTCGGACTTACATGCGGGACGATTGTGCAGGCTGGATCTGCCCGAGTTGCCGACCAAGGATGGCTATTGGCTGACATGGCCCGAAGAGCGTGCGAAATCGAACAAGCAGCGCGCGCTGATCGCTGATTTTCTGCAGGCTTTGCGGGGCTGAACGATCAGAAATCGATGGCGATGCCTTTTTTCTCCCAATCGCCATAGCGGGCCGGGTCGGGGCCGTCGCGTCCGCCCAGTTCCTTTGGCATTTGCTTGGCTTCGGTCTCGGCCTTCTTGCGGCGTTCTTCGGCTTCGGCCAGCGCGCGCTGGGCGGCAGGCGGCAGGTCTTTGCGCTGATCGGTCATGACATCGGGTTCCTTTCCGTGCATGGGCTTGATATACGCCCGCGTCCGCCCTTGGCAATGCGGGCTTGGGTCACAGGAAAGGCGAATCCATGTCTGACAGCGCAACAGCGGCGCGGCGCAGCGCGATCTATCTGCTGGATCAGATTTTGGGAGAAGGGCGATTGCTGTCGGAATGCCTGGCCGCAGGCGCGCTGGATCGTTTTGAACCCGAGGACCGTGCAAGGGCTCAGCGTCTAGCGCTGCAAACGTTGCGCGGGTTGGAGCGGGCGGACCGCCTGCTGGACAATCACCTGAACCGAACCCCGGCGCTGACTGTCCATAACGCCTTGCGCCTTGGCGCGGTCGAGTTGTGCCACGGCGAGGCGGCGCATGGCGTCGTCAACTCCATGGTCGAGATCGTAGGCCGGTCGCGCAAGCATGGACGCCTAAAGGGCTTGGTAAACGCCGTGCTGCGTAAAGTCGCCGCTGAAGGGCCGGATGCCTGGCCGAGAATGCGGGTGCCGCGCCTGCCGGATTGGCTGCGGGAACCGCTGATCATGGCCTGGGGTCCCGATGCCGTTGCCGGCATGGAGAGGGCTCATTTCAATGGCGCGCCACTGGACATCACGCTAAAGCCCGGCGCGACCGGACCCGGTGAGGCTTTGCCAACGGGTTCAATGCGCGTTCACGATGCCGGCCAGGTATCGACCCTGCCGGGTTATGACAGGGGCGCGTGGTGGGTACAGGATGCAGCGGCGGCCTTGCCCGTGCGGGTGCTGGCGCCGAAAGCGGGTGAGCGAATTCTGGACCTCTGTGCCGCCCCCGGCGGCAAGACGTTGCAACTGGCGGCGGCTGGGGCAGATGTCACCGCGCTGGACATCTCGGAAGGGCGGCTGGAGCGGGTGCGCGAAAACCTTGCCCGCACCGGTTTGTCAGCCAAGGTCATCGCCGGCGACGCGTTGGAACATCAGGGTCAGTATGATGCCATCCTGCTGGATGCCCCCTGTTCCGCCACGGGCACCATTCGTCGGCACCCTGACCTGCCCTTTGCAAAGGATGGTTCGGAATTTGGCGGGCTGATCGAATTGCAGGCCCAGATGCTGGCCCATGCCTGGACCCTTCTGAAACCCGGCGGGCGGCTGGTCTATTGCACCTGCTCGCTGCTGCCGGATGAAGGCGAGGTGCAGGTCGAAGAGGCGCTGGAACAATATCCGGATATGCAGATCGACCAAGGCGCGCTGGGCATCGAAGGTGTCGATTCCGACTGGATCACGCAGGAAGGCGGGTTGCGCCTGCGGCCAGACTTTTGGGAGGATCGGGGCGGCATGGACGGGTTCTATATCGCCTGCCTGAACAAATCCGCCTGAAGGCACGCTTTTCGATGACTTGACGCGCCGCCCGGTCTATCGTTGGGTCTCAGGCGCCAGCAGAGCGCAAGGGGCAGAGAAACAAGCGTCATGTCGAAGTCGGACACCATGGCCAACCGGTGGATGCGGTTTCAGAACCGTTTCTACGCGCGCCTCAGCCAGCGCCAGAAGGCGGTCACCGGATTTGTCAGCCAGCCCGAACCCCGCGCTGTCGGCTCATTCGCGCGCGGCAGGCAGTTGGTGGCCGGGAACCTGCTGTTCGCCGGTTACTTGGTCGAGGCGCAGGATACCGGGCTGTGGGATGTCGCAGCGCCCAGTGCCGGTTTTGACAATGAGCGTCACGGATTTGCCTGGCTGGACGATCTGGCCGCAGTTGGAGACATGCGCGCGCGGGAAAAAGCCCAGCGTTGGGTCTGGGGTTGGATCGCGACACATGGCCGGGGGCAGGGACCCGGCTGGGCGCCCGACCTGACAGGTCGCCGGGTGATCCGCTGGATCAACCACGCCATTTTCCTGTTGCGCGGTGTGGACGAGCAGCACAGCAGGCTGTTCTTCCGCTCTCTGGCGCAGCAAACGTGGTATCTGTCCAAACGCTGGCACGCCGCGACGCCGGGCTTGCCCCGGTTCGAAGCGTTGACCGGTCTGGTGCAGGCCGGTCTGGCGCTGGAGGGATTGGAGAGACTGGCCGATCCGGCCCTCAGCGCATTGTCGCGGGAATGCGAGCGGCAGGTGGATAAGCAGGGCGGGATCAGCACCCGGAACCCCGAAGAATTGCTTGAGGTATTTACGCTTCTGTCCTGGACATCCGCCGCGCTGAGTGAACTGGGTCGGGGGACGCCGGGATCTCAGCTGAACGCGATCAGACGCATTGCACCGACCCTGCGCAGTCTGCGGCATTCGGACGGCGCGCTGGCCCGGTTTCATGGTGGCGGGCGCGGCCTCGAAGGGCGGCTGGATCAGGCCCTGGCGCAAAGTGGCGTGAAGCCGGACCATTCAACAGGGCTGTCAATGGGATATGCCCGTCTCTACGCCGCAAGAACCAGCGTGATCATCGATGCCAGCGCACCGCCCAAAGGGGCTGCATCCTATAACGCGCACGCTTCCACCCTGGCGTTTGAGCTGACATCCGGACGCAGGCCGTTGGTCGTGAATTGCGGGTCCGGCGCTAGTTTCGGGCTCGAGTGGCGTCGGGCCGGGCGGGCGACGCCTTCTCATTCTACCCTTTGCCTGGACGGGTATTCTAGCGCCCGCCTGACCGATCCGGCCCCGGGCACGGAAAACGAAGCGCTGGTCGATGCGCCCTCGCAGGTCCTGACCGAGGTTGAGGCCGGTTTTGAAGGAACCCGCTTCATGGCTGGTCATGACGGGTACGCAAAAGTGTTTGGTCTGACCCACGCCCGTACTTTTGAACTGCGTTTTGACGGCCGCGAACTTGTGGGTGAAGACATTTTGCTGACCGCAACCGACAAGGCGAAGCGGCAGTTTGACAAGGCAATGGATGCCTCGGGCCTGTCGGGTATCGCGTTTGATATCCGGTTTCACCTGCACCCCGACGTGGATGCGGCGCTGGATTTGGGGGGTGCTGCGGTGTCGATGGCTCTCAAAAGCGGTGAAATCTGGGTTTTTCGCCATGATGGCGCGGGAAAATTGTCAGTCGAGCCAAGCGTTTACCTTGAGAAAGGGCGTTTGAAGCCGCGCGCGACAAAACAGATCGTTCTATCCGGGCGCGCAATGGAGTATGCGACCCGCATCCGGTGGACGCTGAGCAAGGCACAGGATACAGCCTATGCCGTACGCGATCTGCACCGGGACGAGCCCGAGTTTGACTGACGCCAAAAGGACCTTTGGACCCATGACCGACCTTCACCCCGTGCGCCGCGCGTTGCTTTCCGTTTCCGACAAGACCGGGCTGATCGAGCTGGGAAAGGCGCTGGCCGAGCGTGGGGTCGAGCTGCTGTCGACCGGCGGCACGGCCAAGGCGCTGCGCGAGGCAGGGCTTGAGGTGAAGGACGTCAGTGAGATCACAGGCTTCCCCGAGATGATGGATGGCCGTGTGAAAACCCTGCATCCGATGGTGCATGGCGGGCTGCTCGCGCTACGCGACAACGACACCCACGTTGCTGCGATGGAAGAACACGGCATCGGTCCAATCGACCTGCTGGTGGTGAACCTCTACCCGTTCGAGGCGACAGTGGCCAAAGGTGCTGGTTACGACGAATGTATCGAAAATATCGATATCGGCGGACCTGCGATGATCCGCGCGGCCTCCAAGAACCACGCCTTCGTGAACGTGGTCGTGGATGTCGAGGACTATTCCTCGCTGCTGGATCAGTTGGAAGAGAATTACGGCAAGACTTCGTACGGGTTCCGCCAGTGGCTGGCGCAAAAGGCCTACGCCCGGACCGCAGCGTACGACACCGCAGTTTCGAATTGGATGGCCGACGCATTGCAGCTTGAAGCGCCCAAGCGCCGATCTTTTGCGGGTGAGCTGAAACAGACCCTGCGCTATGGTGAGAACAGCCATCAACAGGCGGCTTTCTACACTGATGGAACCAACCGTCCGGGTGTGGCGACCGCCGTTCAGCACCAGGGCAAGGAACTGAGCTACAACAACATCAACGACACAGATGCTGCGTTTGAATTGGTGGCCGAGTTCAATCCTGCAAAAGGTGCGGCCTGTGCGATCATTAAGCATGCCAACCCTTGCGGCGTAGCCACAGGCACGACCTTGCTGGAAGCGTATAAGTCAGCCTTCGACTGCGACCGGACTTCGGCCTTTGGTGGGATCGTGGCACTGAACCAGCCGCTGGACGCCGAGACTGCGCAGGAAATCACCGGGATTTTCACCGAAGTCGTGATCGCCCCCGGCGCGTCGGACGAGGCAAAGGCGATCTTCGCGGCCAAGAAAAACCTGCGTCTGCTGACCACCGAAGGCCTGCCGGATGTGACCACTGGTGGCAAAACCGTGCGACAGGTGGCCGGTGGCCTGCTGGTGCAGGACAAGGACAATGGGTTCATCGGAATGGATGACCTGAAGGTTGTCACCAAAAAGGCCCCGACCGAAGAGCAGATGCGCGACCTGCTGTTTGCCTGGAAAGTCGCCAAGCACGTCAAATCCAACGCCATCGTCTACGTCAAAGACGGTGCGACCGTGGGCGTGGGCGCGGGCCAGATGAGCCGCTTGGACTCTGCCATGATTGCCGCCAAGAAGGCCGAACGCATGGCCGATGCGCTTGGCTTGCCGCAACCGCTGACCATTGGCTCGGCCGTGGCGTCCGATGCGTTCTTCCCCTTCCCTGACGGGCTGATGGAGGCCGCCGAAGCCGGCGCGACCTGCGTGATCCAGCCGGGCGGCTCGATGCGCGATGACGAGGTGATCGCTGCGGCGGACGAGGCAGGCCTTGCAATGGTCTTCACCGGCATGCGCCATTTCCGTCACTGATGCGTTATCGCCTGCTGCTCTGGGCCGCGCTGGCGGCGCTGTTGATCGACCAGATCAGTAAATATCTGGTCGTTCACGTGATGCGCGTGGCCGAAAGGCCCGGGGGTGTCGACGTGTTGCCGCCGCTGCTTGTGTTCAAGTACGGCGAGAATCGCGGGATTAACTTTGGCCTGTTTCAGGGGAACACGGACGCAGCCCGCTGGTTTCTGATTGGCATATCGGTCGTGATCTGCACCGCCGTTCTGATCTGGTTGATGCGGACGACCCCGTCGAAGCTGATGCAGATTTGCGGCGGCTTGCTGATCGGCGGGGCGCTTGGAAATGTGGTGGACCGTGTTCTGTACGGTTATGTCCTGGACTTCCTGAACATGTCCTGTTGTGGCATCGATAACCCGTTTGTCTTCAATCTGGCCGATGTGTTCATTTTTGCCGGAGCACTGGGGCTTGTTCTGTTTGATGGCAAAAAGCCCTCGTGACGCGCCGGACGATATGCGATAAAAGCGCCTCAAACAGGCTGGAGACACAAATGCGGATGCCGCTTGCCATACTTGCACTGACACTTGCCGTTGCCGTGGCGGGCTGTTCCAAACGTGGTCTGCGCGATCTTCAGCCACCCGGACCGGGTCCGGACGAATTTTCGGTGCTGCCGGTCAAGCCGCTGACAGCACCCAAGGATTACAGCTTCCTGCCGGCCCCCACACCGGGTGGCGGCAATCTGGTTGATCCGACGCCCAAGGCGGATGCCGTGGTGGCGCTGGGGGGCAGTGCGGCGGCACTGAACTCGAATACCAGCATTCCGTCTTCAGATGCGGCACTGGTCACCGCCTCCAGCCGTTATGGCGTTCCGGCCAATACGCGGCAGGTCGTCGCGCAGGAAGATGCGGATTTCCGCAAGCGCCGTGGCCGCTGGACAGGTCTGAAACTGTTCCCGGTTGACCGCTATGAGCAGGTTTACGAGCGGCAGGCGATCAACGCGAATGCGCAAAACGAAGCAGCCCGCGCGGCAGGGATTGAGACTCCCTCGGCCCCGCCTGCCGATGAATAATTCTTAACTTTCCGTCATCGCCCTTGAACCCGCGCGGCGCCACCGTAGTTTGAAACGCATAAACCAAACGGAGGATGCCGCATGGTTCGGGCACTGGCGTTGTTTGCCGCCCTGATGACCGCGACCCCGCTTCTGGCCGAAGACGGGCAGGAGGCAGTCACGACTTTTACACTGGATAACGGCATGGATGTCGTGGTGGTCGAGGATCATCGCGCCCCGGTCGTACAGCATATGGTCTGGTATCGGGCCGGTTCGGCGGACGAGCCCATCGGCGCGTCCGGCGTGGCGCATTTCCTGGAACACCTTCTGTTCAAGGCCACCGACACGCTTGAGGCCGGAGAGTTCTCGGCCACCGTGGCGGCCAATGGCGGCAATGACAACGCGTTCACGTCGTATGATTACACCGCCTATTTCCAGCGCGTCGCCGCTGACCGGCTGGAACTGATGATGCAGATGGAATCGGACCGGATGCGCAACATCCGCCTGACCGAAGCCGATATCGAAACCGAACGCGATGTGATCCTGGAGGAACGCAACCAGCGCACGGAAAACAACCCTCGTGCCCTCTTCGGCGAGCAGATGAGCGCGGCGCAGTATCTCAACCACCGGTATGGTGTGCCGATCATCGGCTGGAAGCACGAGATGGAGGAGTTGGATCTGGACGATGCGCTTTCCTTCTATCGGATACACTATTCGCCCAACAACGCGATTTTGGTGGTCACGGGTGACGTCGACCCGGAGGAGGTCCGCGTTCTGGCCGAAAAATACTATGGCGTGATCCCCGCCAACCCGGACCTGCCTGAACGGGTCCGCTCACAGGAGCCGCCGCAAACCGCCGAACGACGCCTGACCTTCAAGGATCCGCGTGTGGCGCAGCCCTACCTGCAGCGCAGTTATCTGGCGCCGGAACGTGACGCAGGTGCTCAGGAAAAGGCCGCAGCGCTGTATTTGCTGGCCGAATTGCTGGGTGGCGGCACCACTTCGTACCTCAATGAAAAACTGCAGTTCGAGAAGCAGATGGCCGTCTATGCAGGCGCGTTCTATCGGGGCGTATCGCTGGATGACACGACTTTCGATATGGTGGTCGTCCCGGCCGAGGGCGTCTCGCTGCAAGAGGCTGAGGATGCGATGGATCAGGCGGTTGCGGACTTCATTGCCGAAGGTGTGAACGCAGAGGATCTGGACCGGATCAAGATGCAGCTGCGTGCCGCCCAAACCTATGCGCGCGACAATGTCGACGGGATCGGCAACCGCTATGGCCGCGCGCTGACCACCGGCCTGACGGTCGAGGATGTGCAGGCCTGGCCCGACATTCTACAGGCCGTGACCGGGGAAGAGATCATCGCGGCCGCCCGCGAGGTGCTGCAGCCCGAAGCGTCTGTCACCGGATGGCTGACGCGTGACGATGAGGTGACGCAATGAAACGGATATTCGCAACCCTGATCGCCTTGGTCATTGCGATGCCCGCATGGGCCGAGATCGAGATTCAGGAAGTCACCTCGCCCGGCGGCATCAAGGCCTGGCTGGTCGAGGACCCTTCGATCCCTTTCACCGCGCTGGAGTTGCGGTTTCGCGGCGGCACCTCGCTGGATGACCAGGACAAGCGTGGCGCGGTCTATCTGATGAGTGGCCTGATCGAGGAAGGCGCGGGCGACATGGACGCGCGGTCCTACGCGCGAGAACTGGAATCGCTTGCGGCCTCGTTCACCTACAACGCCAGCGACGACACGGTTTCGATCTCGGCGCGGTTTCTGACCGAAAACCGGGATGAAGTGATCGATCTGCTGCGCACCACGATTCATGAGCCCCGCTTCGATCAGGACGCGATTGACCGGGTTCGCGCTCAGGTACTGTCCGGTTTGCGGTCGGACGAGACCGATCCTAACGACATAGCTGGCCGCAGCTTTGCCCGTATGGCCTATGGGGACCATCCCTATGGGTCCGAGGGCAAAGGAACGATCGAAAGCGTTTCCGCCCTGACGCGCGACGACATCGTTGCGGCCTACGACAACGTCTTTGCCCGGGACCGGCTGTATGTCGGGGCCGTCGGCGACATTTCGGCAGAAGACCTGGGTGCACTGCTGGACAGGCTGCTGGCCGATCTGCCCGAAACCGGCAAACCGATCCCGGACAAGGCGCAGGTTTCAATCACGGGCGGCATCAGCGTCGTGGATTTCGACACCCCGCAATCGGTCGCCCTGTTTGCGCAGAAGGGGATCGACCGTGACGATCCGGATTTCTTTCCCGCCTTTATTCTGAACCACATTCTGGGTGGCGGCGGGTTCGAAAGCCGCCTGATGCAGGAGGTTCGCGAAAAACGGGGCCTGACCTATGGCGTCGGAACCTATCTGGTGCCCAAAGATCTGGCCTCGGTCTATCTGGGGTCGGTGTCATCGGCCAATGACAGGATCGCAGAAGCGGTCGAGGTGATCCGCGATGAATGGGCGCGCGCCGCGTCCGAAGGCGTGACTCAGAAGGAACTGGATGATGCCAAGACCTACCTGACCGGTGCCTATCCGCTGCGCTTTGATGGCAACGGCCAGATTGCCGGGATCATGGTCGGGATGCAGATGGAAGGCCTGCCCATCGACTATATCGCCACCCGCAACGATAAGGTGAATGCCGTGACGCTTGAGGATGTGAACCGTGTGGCATCCGAACTGCTGGACCCCGAAGGCCTGCACTTTACCGTAGTGGGCAAGCCGGTCGGTCTGGAAACGACAAACTGATGATCAGGGGCTGAGCAAAGCTCAGCCCTTTTTCATATTCCGCAACATCTCACCCATCATCTGTCCGAACTTACCCGACCCACGCTGGTACAGCGCTCCGTCAACGGCCAGAACCGTGCCGCTGATATAGCTGGCCAGATCAGAGCTGAGGAACAGACAGGCATTGGCCACATCCTTCGGCTGTCCCCAGCGGCCCAAGGGCACGTCCTTGCGAAGCTCTTCGTGGGCGTTTTTGGTGGGGGCCAGTCGTTTGGCCCCTTCGGTGCCTTCGATGAATCCGGGCACGACCGAGTTCACGCGGATGCCCTCGACACCCCATTCCATCGACAATGTGCGGGTGATCTGATCCACCCCCGCCTTGGCGGCGCAGACATGCGCCTGACCTTCGTAAGGCAGATAGGATTGCGGGGCCGAGATGTTGATGATGCTGGCCCCGGGGCGCTTGAGGTAAGGATAGGCCCCCTTCATCACGTGGATCGTGCCCATCAGATCAATATCGATCACGGTCTTGAACGCATTGACCGACATCTCGGCCGCCAAGGCGGGAAAATTGCCCGCCGCGCCCGACACCAGAACGTCGAAATCTCCAAATGCCTCGTGGAATTGCTTGAGGCCCTCAGCCACAGCCTCAGGGTCACGCACGTCAAACGCCGCACCGACGGCATCCTGTGCGCCCGCAGCTTTCAGTGCGGCAACCGTATCATCGACCTTCTCCTGTGAACGGCTGGCAACGGCCAGTTTGGCACCCGAGGCCGCAAAGGCCTCGGCAATGCCCCGGTTGATACCGCTGGTTCCGCCGATTACGATGACGGTCTTTCCTGAAAAGTCCATGTAGGCCTCCCGAGATGCGGGAGCCCTACTCGCCGTAAGGCACCCAGATGTTCTTCACTTCCGTGGCAGCCTGCAGGAAGCGGCGGGAATGGTCCATGCTCCAGTCAAATGCCGTCGCGTTATTGACCCAGGTCCGTTTCAGGTTCCCGGCCGAGACCACCTCGATCTCTTTCGACAGGTCGGTGGAAGAGAACGACCAGACCGCATCGACGTTCAGATGCGAGGCCAGCGGTTTCGCCAGTTCCGCGTGGCTGCCGGTCAGGATGTTGACCACACCAGCGGGCACGTCCGAGGTTTCGAGGATCTGGTAAAAATCCGTCGCCGCCAAAGGATAAGGCTCCGATGCTACCAGAACTGTCCGGTTGCCCATCGCAATGGCCGGGGCCATCACTGAAACCAAACCCAGCAAAGGTGCTTCGTCCGCGCACAGCGCGCCGATGACACCCACGGACTCTTTCATGGCAATCGCCACGCCGCGGATCGGAACGCCGTGCACCTGACCGTCATACTTGTCGGCCCAGGCAGCGGCAGTGAACAGGCGCTGGATCGAGGCGTCTACCTCTTTGGCGCCGTCCTTCTTGCCGGTCATGGCGTCGATACGAGCGGCGAACTCATCAGTACGGGCCGAGAGGTTCTCGCCAATATAATAAAGGATCTGTGCGCGCAGATGGCCGGTGGTCTTGGACCAGCCTTTGGCCCCCGCTGCAGCTTCAACGGCGTTGCGAACGTCTTTGCGGTTTGCAAGGCCGACATGACCCAGCAGTCCGGACTTGCCCCAGACGGGTTTCGAATAACCCCCATCGGGGCGCGCCTGCTTGCCGCCCACATACATCTTGGCGGTGCGGTCAATCGGATCGACCGGAGCACCTTCGCCCATCGCAGCTTCAACCTTCGCCAGCGGCTTGGTCTTGCCCTTGGGCCTGGTGTAGGCCGCAAGACCTTCCCAACCGCCTTCACGGCCAAAGCCGCTTTCGCGTACGCCGCCAAAGCCTGCGGCGGCGTCGAACAGGTTGGTGGCATTCACCCAGACCACACCCGCAACCAGCTTGGGCGCGATGTCCAGTGCGAGGTTCACATTTTCGGTCCAAACCGTCGCGGCCAGCCCGTAGCGGGTGTTGTTGGCCAGCTCGACCGCCTCTTCCGGCGTGCGGAAGGTCGAGGACACCAGCACCGGTCCAAAGATCTCTTCCTGCATCAGCGGATCGGATGTCTCCAGCCCCGAGATCAGCGTCGGAGGATAGAAGCAGCCGATCGCGGGCATCTCGCAAGCGGCCTGATGCACTTGACCAGCCGTGTTGCTTTCGACCATGCCCTTGATGGTCTGCAACTGAACCGGGTCCACAACGGCACCCACGTCGATGCATTTGTCCAGCGGGTTGCCAATGCGCAAGCCGTCCATGCGCGCGCGCAGCTTGTCGTGGAAACGGTCGGCAATGCCTTCCTGCACCAACAGGCGCGAGCCTGCACAACACACCTGACCCTGATTGAACCAGATCGCGTCAACCAGACCTTCGATGGCGCTGTCGATATCGGCGTCGTCAAACACGATGTAGGCGGACTTTCCGCCCAGTTCCAACGTCAGTTTCTTGCCCGATCCAGCTGTCGCTTCCCGGATCCGGCGGCCAACGACGGTCGAGCCGGTAAATGCGATCTTGTCAACGTCCGACGCCACGATCATCTCGCCCACTGCACCATCACCGGTGACGATGTTGACCACGCCTTTCGGCAGACCCGCCTGCGAACAGATATCGGCAAACAGCAGCGCAGTCAGCGAGGTGTATTCGGCCGGTTTCAAAACCACCGTGTTGCCCATGGCCAGCGCCGGAGCGATTTTCCACGCCAGCATCAGCAGGGGAAAGTTCCACGGAATGATCTGGCCGCAAACCCCCAACGCCTCGGCACCGGGCAATTCGCTCTCCATCAGCTGCGCCATGCCCGCGTGGTAATAGAAATGCCGCTGCGCCAGAGGGATATCGATATCGCGCGACTCGCGGACCGGCTTTCCGTTGTCCAGGCTCTCCAGAACCGCAAACAGGCGCGAATGTTTCTGCAAAAGCCGTGCAATGGCATAGAGATACCGCGCACGTCCAGCGCCACCCAGTTTCTCCCATTTCGGCTGCGCCGCGCGTGCGGCAGCAACAGCGGCGTCCACGTCTGCCTGTTTGGCCTGCGTCAGCCTGGCCAGCACCTCTCCGGTGGCTGGATTGCGGCTGTCAAAGCCCTTGCCGGGCTTGGTGAAGGCGCCATCGATATAGTGACCGAACTTGTCGCCCTGATCGACCAGCCAGGCCAGCGCCTCGGCTGCGCTTTCTGGGGCAGGGCCGTAATCCATGGTTTCGAAAATCTCTTTGACTGTCATTTCAAGACCCAACTTCTTGAGAGCTTTTCTAGCTTTCCAGCTTTTTGTAGTCGCTGGCCGGCCCAGCGCATGTCGTATTGCCACGTATAGAACAAGTCGCCAGATGCCCTAAGCTCGCGTTCATGTTGGTCCCAGATAGCTTTTGCAATCTGGGATACGCTGCCCTCGCCCTTCAAATGTGACAATGCTTCTAGTATCCAGGTTTGCAGGTCTGCTTTAGTTGCCATGTTCTTGTCCTCAGCCCATGGAGTGACGGTAGCCAGCCGAGTACGCCCCGGTGACATAGTGCTCCAACTGCCGTTCGATATCGCCCAGCAACGATGACGCGCCAAAGCGGAACAGATCGGGCTGCAGCCAGCGGTCGCCCAGTTCATCCTTGATCAACGCCAGGTACACCAGCGCATCTTTGGCCTTCGAAATTCCGCCCGCAGGCTTGTAGCCAACCCGATAGCCTGTGCGGTCATAGTAGTCACGGATCGCGCGGATCATCACCAGCGACACGGGTAAAGTGGCGTTGACGCTTTCTTTCCCGGTCGAGGTCTTGATGAAGTCCGCCCCGGCCATCATGCAGACCAGCGAGGCGCGCGCGACATTGCGCAGGCTGCCCAGTTCTCCGGTTGCAAGGATGGCTTTGACATGTGCATCGCCACAAGCCACGCGGAAGGCCTTCATTTCCTCGTACAGCGCCTGCCAGTCGCCCGACAGCACGTGACGGCGCGAGATCACGATGTCGATTTCTTCGGCACCAGCCTTCACGCTTTCTTCAATCTCGGCCACGCGCAGGTGGAAGGGTGACAAACCGGCGGGGAAGCCAGTGGATACAGCAGCGACCGGGATACCGGTGCCTTCAAGTGCGTCCACGGCAGTTTCGATCATGTCGTGATAGACACAAACCGCCCCTGTGGTGATCGGCGGCATATCCAGCGCTTGCAGAACTGAAGGTGCCACAGGCTGCCGGGCCTTGGCGCACAGGCGACGCACGCGGCCAACGGTGTCGTCGCCGGACAGGGTCGTCAGGTCGATCATGGTAATCGCCTTGAGCAGCCAGGCCGCTTGATATTCCTTTTTGACTGAACGGCGGCCGGGCAGCGTCGCCGCGCGGCGCTCAATCGCCGAGGTGTTGGCCTGAACGGCACGAACCCAGTCCATGTCCAGTTCCATGCCGGGGTTTCTGGGTTCTGTCACTTGCGGCAGATGCGCGGTGCGCACGGGGCTTTCTGAGCTCTGCGTATCCATCATCACGTCCTTTGGGAGGTTTGCGCCAAAATCGCACGGGACGCGGTGAAAGGGAAGGTGTTCGGCTGCTCTCAGCTCAAATTTTTTGACCATTTGGACAAAAAAAGGCGTTTTCTTGCGAGTAATTCGCAATAGCATTGACTTAGTTGCGAATGGTTCGCATATTCATTCTCAAGAGGATGCCATTTTGGGGCTGAATATGATTCGTCGCAGCTTTCTTGCAGTACTGGCCGTGGTCGCCATTCTGCCTTTGTCCGCCTTGGCCGAAGCGCCGCTGAAGGTGGTCGCCACTACCGGCATGATTGCCGATGCCGCCCGTCAGGTCGGGGGTGATCAGGTCGAAGTTAAGGGCCTCATGGGCCCCGGCGTCGACCCGCATGCATATCGCCAGACTCGCAGCGACATCGTTGCGATGACCCGCGCCGACCTTATTCTATGGCACGGTCTGTACCTTGAAGCGCAGATGGAAGATTTCTTTCATGACCTTGGCCGCAAGCGCACCGTCGTTGCCGTTGCCGAAGGAGTCGACAAAGCCAAGTTGCGTGCGCATGACGATTATGCCGACAAATACGACCCGCATGTGTGGATGAGCCCGGCCCTGTGGCGTGATGTTGTGATCGAAGTGCAGAAAGCGCTGACCGAGGCGCGCCCCGAAGCAGCGGGCATCTTTGCCGCCAACGCACAGGCGCATCTGGCCGAACTCGAACAGCTCGAAGCCTATGCCGGTCAGGCCCTGGCGTCTGTCCCGGAAAACAACCGTGTACTTGTCACCGCGCATGATGCCTTTGGCTATTTCGGGGCCGAGTACGGCTATGAAGTGATGGGTATACAAGGCATTTCGACCCAGTCCGAGGCCGGTCTGAACCGGATCGGAGAGCTGGTGGATGCGCTGGTCGAGAAGCAATTGACCGCAGTTTTCGTGGAAAGCTCGGTCTCCGACCGCTCGATGCGTGCATTGATCGAAGGCGCCGCTTCCAAGGGCCACGAAGTGGGCGTAGGTGGCGAGCTGTATTCGGATGCCATGGGCGAACCGGGCACGTATGAGGGTACCTATATCGGCATGCTGGATCACAACATTACGGTTATTGCCGGGGCGCTTGGGGCCGATGTGCCTGCGCGCGGCATGAACGGCAAATTGTCGGCGGGGTTCTGAGGCAATGCTTGAACTGGCCGCAAATCAGGGTGTTTCAGTGACCGACCAAAGCGCCGGAGACAGCCCGCTGGCCATTCGCGGACTGACCGTTTCTTATGGTCAGAAACCGGCGGTGTTTTCGGTGGACATGACAGTCCAGCCGGGGGCGATGACGGCGATTATCGGGCCGAACGGCGCTGGTAAGTCGACCCTTCTCAAGGCAGCTCTGGGGATCGTGTCGCCTTTGTCGGGGCAAGTCACGGTCTATGGTCAGCCGCTTGAGAAACAGCGCGCTCGTATTGCCTATGTGCCGCAGCGCGCCAGCGTGGATTGGGATTTTCCGACCCGCGTGATTGATGTGGTGCTGATGGGGCTGTCGCGCGAACTTGGGCTGCTGGGCCGCGTACGTGCGCGGCATATGTCGCGGGCGATGGACTGCCTGCACCGCGTCGGTATGCGCGATTTCGCCGATCGTCAAATCGGCCAGTTGTCCGGCGGGCAGCAGCAACGTGTGTTTCTGGCCCGCGCGCTGGCGCAGGATGCCGATCTGTATCTTCTGGACGAACCCTTTGCCGGTGTCGACGCAGCTACCGAAAAAGCTATCATCGCGGTTCTGAAATCACTGAAAGAAGCCGGCAAGACTGTCGTGGTCGTGCATCATGATCTGGCCACCGTGACCGACTATTTCGACCATGTCTTCCTGATCAACACCCGTAAGGTTGCTGAAGGCCCCGTGGCGCAGGCCTTTACGGCCGAAACCCTGCAATCCGCCTATGGAGGTCGTCTGGCAACCGCCCAGATCGACCAGATTTCCCGCGCGCTGGGGTAAATCATGTTTTGGGACGCCCTGACCCTGCAGCTTGGCTATAACGCCACGCTGGTCGCCATCGGTGCCAGCTTGCTGGGCGTGTCCGCTGGTGTGGCTGGAACCTTCTTGTTTCTGCGCAAACGCGCGTTGGTAAGCGATGCGATCAGCCATGCGACCCTTCCGGGCGTGTGCCTGGCCTTCATGGCGCTGGTTGCGCTGGGCGGCGACGGGCGCAACCTGATTGGCCTGCTGGCGGGCTCCGCTGTGTCTGCCTGGGTGGGTCTGCTGTGCATGAACTGGCTGACCCGGCACACCCGTCTGGCCGAGGATGCCGCCATTGGCGCCGTCCTGTCCGTGTTCTTCGGGATGGGGATCGTGCTGCTGACCGTGATCCAGACCATGGGTGTAGGCCGTCAGGCCGGGTTGGAGGGGTTCCTGCTGGGCTCGACCGCAGGGATGCTTTGGGCTGACGCACTGATCATCGCCATGGGCGGGGCGGTTACGCTGCTGCTGGTGATGATCATACGCCGCCCCATGATGATGGTGGCCTTTGATCCGGAATACGCGGCCGCCCGAGGCGTGCCGGTGCACCGGGTCGATCTGGCCATGATGGGGCTGGTCATGGCCGTCACGGTTGTGGGCCTGAAAATCGTTGGGCTGATCCTGATCGTCGCCCTGCTGATCATCCCGCCCGTGACTGCGCGGTTCTGGTCCGACCGGTCGGACCGGGTCGTCCTGCTGGCCGGGTTGACCGGTGGGATGGCTGGGTATCTGGGTGCTGGGATTTCAGCCTCGGCCCCCAATCTGCCGACGGGGCCAATCATCGTGCTGGTCAGCTTTGGCTTTTTTGCCCTGTCGCTGCTTTTTGCGCCGGTTCGCGGCGTTCTGGCCGCGATTTTGCGCCACCTGAGGTTCCAGCGTCGCGTTCATATCCGTCAGGGTTTGCTGGCAATGGCGCAGGGGCAGAAGATATACGAGCCGTTGACCTTGCGGTTGCTGCGCCGGGCCGGCCTTGTGCGGGCCGATGGCGTGGCGACTGAGGCGGGCAAGGCGCGCGCCGCCAAAGCCCTGCGCGATGAAAAACGGTGGGAGATCGTGCGCGCCGATCAGGCGCATGAGGCAACGGCGGCACTTTATGACGGGTTGCGCGACATCGAATCTGTTCTGACCCGCGATCAGATCACTGAAATCGACCGCCGCATCGGTGGCCCGCAGGAGGTCATGCCATGAGCGGTGAAGAATTCGTTCCCTTATCCCTGACGCCATTGCTGATCGGAACGTTTGCGGCGATTGCATGCGCCCTGCCCGGCAACTTTCTTGTGCTGCGCAAGCAGGCGCTGATCGGGGATGCCATCAGCCATGTGGTGCTGCCCGGTATCGTTGTGGCCTTTCTGCTGACCGGAGCGATTTCGACCTGGCCGATGATGCTGGGCGCAGCGGGTGCTGCGGTTGTCGCCGTGGTGATGATCGAGGCAATACGGCGTCTTGGTCAGATTGAACCCGGCGCAGCGATGGGCGTGGTCTTCACCACCATGTTCGCCGCAGGTGTGCTGTTGCTGGAACAGACGGACACCTCGACCGTGCATCTGGACGTAGAGCATGCGCTTTACGGCAACCTGGAAAGCCTGATCTGGCTGGACGCCACGGGCTGGGCCTCGCTGCTGGACGCTACGGCGCTGGCAGGCCTGCCGCCGGAACTGCCGCGCATCGCCCTGACGCTGGCCGGTGTGGTTCTGTTCACCTGGCTGTTCTGGCGACCGCTCAAGATCTCGACCTTCGACGAAGGGTTCGCGCGCACGATGGGCATAAGAACGGGTGCCTTGGGTATGGCGCTTGTGATCGTGGCGGCGGTCGCAGCGGTTGCGGCGTTTGACGCGGTAGGGTCAATCATCGTGATCGCGATGTTCATCTGCCCGCCTGCCGCGGCGCGGATGATGACAAACCGGCTGGAAACCCAGATCGCATGGAGTGTTCTGTTCGCCGTACTGTCCGCCGTTTCCGGCTACATACTGGCCGGGTACGGGCCACTGTGGCTGGGCGGTGCGGATGCGGTCAGCGCGGCAGGGATGATTGCGACCATGTCAGGTCTGATACTGGCGTTGGCCGCCGTATTCGGCCCGTGCCGGACCCGTGCCGGGGCACCTGCGGCTGCCTGAAGCGGCGCTTTCCCGCCAACCGTTGACGTGACGTCTCGGCCAAAACCTGCCCAAGTGAATGCGCATTCAGAGTTAACGCGAAATTCATCAGGTCCCGTGCTAGGGACGGGTCAATTGAACTTCGAACGACCACCACTCACCAAAGAACGTTCGGGCAATTGTGATCATGACGCCGCTATCAGACCGGCGCGATACAATTGTCCGAACGCCCCCTCGTTTCCCGAAATACAGGTTTCAAATCGGTGGCAGAATCGCTCGTGATTGTGCTAGGTCTGGTGGTATGGCGCAGGCATACCGCAATATCGGCGAAAATCGCCCCAAAATCCGTCAACTTGACGACGCGGCGATAAATCGTATCGCCGCGGGTGAAGTGGTGGAGCGACCTGCCTCGGCGGTTAAGGAACTGGTCGAAAACGCCATTGACGCGGGGGCGACGCGGATCGCCATAGATATCGCTGATGGCGGCAAGACGCTGATTCGAGTCACAGACGATGGCTGCGGCATCGCGCCCGAGGATCTGCCGCTGGCCTTGTCCCGCCATGCGACGTCAAAGATAGATGGGACGGATCTGCTGAACATCCACACCTTCGGCTTTCGGGGTGAGGCACTGCCGTCTTTGGGTGCCGTTGGCCGCCTGACCATCACAAGCCGCGTGCCGGGGGCGGATGCGGCACAGGTCCATGTGTCGGGCGGGAAGATAGAGCCGGTTAAACCGGCGGCCCTGCGTGCGGGCACTGTTGTCGAGTTGCGCGACTTGTTCTTTGCGACACCTGCGCGCCTGAAGTTCATGCGCACCGACCGGGCCGAGGCACAGGCGATCACCGATATGGTCAAACGTTTGGCCATGGCCGAGCCCTCGGTCACTTTCACCCTGCGCGACGTCTCGGGCGGGGGAGAGGGGCGCGTAACCTTCCGCGCCGACCGCGAGAACGGCGATCTGTTTGACGCCCTGCACGCCCGTCTGTCCCGCGTGATCGGGCGCGAGTTTGCCGAGAACGCGTTGCAGATCGATGCCACGCGCGAGGGCATCCGGCTTTACGGTTACGCCGCGTTGCCGACCTATTCCCGGGGGGCAGCGGTGGCGCAGTACCTGTTCGTGAATGGGCGACCCGTTCGCGACAAGATGCTGACCGGCGCGTTGCGGGCAGCCTATTTCGATTTCCTCAGCCGAGACCGCCACCCGGCAGCAGCACTGTTCATCGATTGTGATCCGACGCTGGTGGATGTGAACGTCCATCCCGCCAAATCCGAAGTGCGGTTCCGCGACCCGGGTCTTGCACGCGGGTTGATCGTGTCCGCCCTGCGTCATGCGCTGGCCGATGCCGGACACCGTGCGTCCTCGACCGTGGCCAATGCCACTTTGGGTGCGATGCGGCCGGAACCGGCGCATCCGGCGCCGGCGCGGGTCTACCAGATGGACCGCCCTTCACCAGCCGCACATCAGGCGGCCTACCGGGCGCAGGCCCCGGGCTTTGCCGAACTGGCAAACGACTACAGCGGAAGCATTGTTGACGCGGCGCCTTTGGCGTCCGCGATTGCGACGGTGGAAGAACCGCCTGCACAGGACCTGCCGCTGGGTGCGGCGCGCGGGCAGGTGCATGAGAATTACATCATTGCCCAGACCGCCGATGGCATGGTGATCGTTGATCAGCACGCAGCGCATGAACGGCTGGTCTATGAAAAGCTGAAAAACCAGATGGCCGCAAATGGCGTTGCCGCGCAGGCCTTACTGATCCCCGAAATCGTTGAAATGTCCGAAGGGGATTGTTCGCGTCTGATGGCGGTGGCCGAAGATCTGTCCCGCTTCGGCCTGACGATCGAACCCTTTGGAGGCGGCGCAATCGCCGTTCGCGAAACCCCGGCCATTCTGGGTGAGGTCGATGCCAGGGCGATGATCCTGGATATCCTGGATGAGCTGACCGATCAGGGCGAAAGCCAGAAGGTACAGGCGCGGATCGAGGCGATCCTCAGCCGGGTGGCCTGCCATGGTTCCGTCCGGTCAGGCCGCCGGATGCGGGCCGAAGAAATGAATGCTCTGCTGCGCGAGATGGAGGCCACTCCACATTCCGGCCAGTGCAACCACGGTCGACCCACCTATGTCGAATTGAAGCTGAGCGATATCGAACGCCTGTTCGGGCGCAGTTGATCCTGCGCCCAAGACAGGCTAAGGGGAATAAAACAAGAACATCCGAGGCAGCATGATCGAGATTGCAGGTACCCAATACGCGTTGAACGACCCATTGATTCTGATCGTGGGTGGAGTGGTTGCGCTGATCTTGCTGCTGTTGTTCCTGTCGCTTCGTGCGGCCAACCGCTCAGCCCGGATGGCGGAACCGCTGGCGCGGCAGATGGCGCATCTGGGCCAGCATGTGCAGCAGTTGGGGCAAGGGCAGGAGCAGCTGCGTGGCGGGCTGCAGCACGTGTCGGACACGCAGGCCAATGCGCAGGTTCAGGTGATCCAGACGGTCGAGGCGCGCCTGTCTTCGGTCCAGCAGCAGATGAACGACCGGCTGGCGGACAACGCGATGAAATCGGCCCGCGCCCTGGCCGAGATGCAGGAACGGATGAAGGAATCGCTGCACGGGTCGTCGAAACAGACCGCGACCTCGCTGACCCAATTGCAGGAAAGGCTGGCCGCCATCGACAAGGCGCAGGACAACATCACCAAATTGTCAGGGGATGTGCTGTCCTTGCAGGATATTCTTTCCAACAAACAGCGGCGCGGGATGTTCGGGGAAATCCAACTGAACGACATCGTGTCCAAGGCGCTGCCGACCGACAGCTATTCGTTGCAGGCCACCCTTTCGAACGGCAAACGGGCGGATTGCCTGATCCACCTGCCCAACCCGCCCGGCCCCATCGTAATTGACGCAAAGTTTCCGCTGGAAGATTTCGAAGCGCTGGCCGCTGCCCAGACTCGGGCCGAAGTGGACAGATGCCTGAAGGCCTTTGGTGCGGCGGTGAAGGTGCACATCAGGACTATTTCCGAGAAGTACATTCTGGACGGTGAAACAGCCGACGGTGCGCTTATGTTTGTTCCGTCCGAAGCCATCTATGCCGAATTGCACGCGCGCCTGCCCGAAGTGGTCCGCGAAGGGTTCGCGGCACGTGTCTGGATCGTTTCACCCACGACCTGCATGGCAACGCTGAACACGATGCGCGCGATCCTCAAGGACGCCCGGATGCGCGAACAGGCTGGCGCGATCCGCCGGGAGTTGGGCATGCTGCACAAGGATGTCGAAAGGCTGGGCGATCGCGTGGCCAATCTGGACCGGCATTTCGGGCAGGCCGCCAAAGACATCTCGGACATCAAGATCAGCGCTGAAAAGGCGGGACGCCGGGCACAACGTCTGGACAATTTCGATTTTGAGGAACTGTCCCCGGACGATCACGCCAACGTTGTGCCCTTGGGCAAGACCGAGGCCTGATCGCGCGGGTCAGATCCGCAGGAATGGCTGGAACAGGCGCGGCATCAGTTTGGTGAATTTCAGGGGCGCGTCCGTCACCGCCAGACAGATGCAGTCGGCCGAGATGTCGGCCACCGGCATGTGATGCAGGTCCTGATCGGCGATTTCGACATCACCACGCGCAAAGTGGTCGACCTCATCCGAAAACGCGCCCTGCAACACCATGGTCAGTTCTGTTCCATGGTGGCTGTGATCCGGTACGGCAGACCCTGCAGGGATAAACAGCAACCGGGCCGTTGACTCGCGTGTCGTCGGCAGAATCGCTTGCTTGACGCCCATGCCAATCGGCCTCCAGCGGATCGCGTTCACATCGCCACCGACGTAATCCTGCAAGGGCGCGGGCAGAACGGAGCAGGCTGGCTGTGCCGGCTTGGGCGTCGGCGCGCCCTGGGAAATCAAGGCCATGGTCGCCGCCAAAGAATCCTCGCCCATTGCGGGCATCTCGACCTGATCCTCCAAAACCTCGCCACCAATGATGTTGTAGCTTTCAGCCACGGCCCGGCAGCGGTCGCACAGTGACAAATGCGTTGCGACCATCAGATCGAATGCCTCGGGCAGCGTTCCTGCTGCATAGGCCATCAGCAGGTCGTCGGTCAGGTGATGTTTAATGGCTTCTGTCATCGTTTTCTCAGTTCATCGCATGGCGCAGGCGATCCAGCGCCAGTCTAATTCGTGATTTGATTGTTCCCAGCGGCAATCCGGTTTCCGACGCGATTTCGCGGTGACTCAGATCGCCGAAATATGCTTTTTCGATCAGTTGGCGCTGCGCTTCGGGCAGAGCCTTCATAGCAACCCGCAATTGGTCGGTTTCCTGTTGCAGGGCAACAACCTCGGTTTGATCCGGTTCGGCTTCGGGTCCCCAGCCCAGATCCTCGGGTTCGGGGCGGCGTTGTTTGCGCAGGATGTCGATCCGCTTGTTCCTTGCAATCGTGAACACCCAGGTTGCCACAGTGGCGCGGGTCGGATCGAAAAGATGCGCCTTGTGCCACAAAGTTGCCATCACCTCCTGCGCGCATTCTTCAGCGGTGGTGCCATCGGCACCGGACTTGATCAGGAACGCCTTGATACGTGGTGCAAAATGCCGGAACAGCTCGGCAAAAGCCGCCTGATCCTGCGTGTCACGTATGCGCTTGACGTGATCAACCCATTCGGACCTGACACCGCACTTCTTTTGCTTTCCGTTCAATTGTTTACCCTTGATGCGTTTCTTTGCGACCCAAGGCTGGCCCGCGCCACTTGGGGGCGCAGGATCGTCGAGCGTCGCGGTGTCGATCTCGGTAAACATAACCACATTACGTGGCAGCGCCAAAGCCGGATCATTTAGCCCTGCATTTTTTGATCCGATTTGCCCATCTGGCCGTAACAAAACTGAAATCAGCGCATTAAGTTTGCAGAAATTGCATTATTGGTAGTCTGACAGGAACCCGTAGCCGCATGAACAAAATCGACCATATCGCGGGGCACATCTATCACAGCCGGAAAGGTGAGATTGAGAACGCGTTTCGGTATTCGGTCGATTTCATTCTGTTCGACCCCGAAAACCTGCCGGAAACACCATCTCTGTTCTCCTTTCGGCGTGCCAACGTGATGAACTGGCGCGACCGCGATCATGGTGGCAGCCCAGGTGAAGGGCAGGGAGTGAACTGGCTGCGCAGCAGGCTTGAGGAGATGGGCTTGCCCTCGCCGTCTCGAATCTTGCTGCTGACGCAACCGCGCGTACTGGGGCACGTGTTCAACCCGGTCAGCTTCTGGCTTTGCCTTGACCCGGACGCGCAACTTTTCGCAGTGATCGCCGAAGTGACGAATACCTATGGCACGCGGCACAGCTATCTTTGTCATAAGCCCGACCTGTCGCCGATCCGGCCCGAAGATCGAATAGTGGCGGACAAGAAGATGCATGTTTCTCCGTTTCAGAAGATCGAAGGGACGTACAGCTTCCGGTTTGACTTCCGACCGGACCGAGTTGGCGTCATGATCGACTACTCCCGGAAGGATGGCGGATTGGTGGCAACCCTGACCGGGTTGCGGGCACCGTTAACCAACCGCTCAATCCTGACGGCGCTTGTCCGTCGCCCCTTTGGGGCGCGCCGGGGATTTGCCCTGATCCTATGGCAGGCTTTGAAGCTGTGGATCAAGAAGGCCACGTTCCGACCCTTTCGAACCGCACCGGTGCCAGAGCAGCCGGTGTCGCGCCCCCGCATGTAAGATTCCCTCAGAGCAGGCGACGTTTGCGTAAGATCAAAGACGCGGCCGTTGCGTCGTGATTGTGATAGCCTGAAACCCGCGAACATAAGGAGATGGGACATGCTGGAAATTTCGGCCAGAAAGGTAGCCCAGGTGGCAATGATGGGGCGCGAGCTGGGGCGTGCCGAAGCAGAGCTGCGCGCTTTCGTCGACCGCATGAGCGAAGACGAGCAGGCCGAGCTGGTGGCGATCATGTGGATCGGCCGCGAGAGCTTTTTTGCCGAAGATCTGGCCGAAGCCATCGCAACCGCAAAATCCGAGGCCTCGACCCCCTGTGCCGACTACCTGATCGGCACACCGCACCTGTCTGATCATTTGGAAAACGGGCTGGATGCGCTGGGGATTTCGGCCGAGGATGTCGAGAATGACCTGATGTAGGCTCCATATGCCTGAACCATCGAACAGGGCCAGAGTCGTCTGATCCTGCTTTGGATTTCGAAGACCCGCAAGCAGAACATTAATTCGGATTAATCCGGTGTTTTGGCATCGTTAACACTCCGCTCCTTTATCAGAACTGTGACCAGAAACGTTGTTCGGATGAGAAGGAGAAGGCGATGGCACATGTACACACAGCCAGACCGCAGCGCAGCTTCTTTGCCGGTCTGAGTTCAGATTATCGCGCGCTCAGAGATGAGTTTGCGCGTCGCCGGCAGGTCGCTGAGTCGATGCAAACGCTGGAAAAAATGACTGACCGACAATTGGACGACATCGGCATTCCGCGCCATCGGATCGCACGATCCGCCTATCAAAGCGTCTATGGTCAGTCCCCAGTGGAACTGCGTCGCTAGGCTGGTTCGTCCCGACACGGACCGATCTTTGTCTGCAATTCAAGGAACAAAACGATGTTAGATACTATTGGAGTACACCAGGAGCGCCCCATTGCCAGCGCATTGCTGCTTTTTGACCGGGCCATGCAAATCCGTGCTGTTCGGTCTGATATTGTGCGGGCCGCTCAGGAACTGAACCGTCTGTCCGATAACCAGCTGTCCGAGCTTGGAATCAATCGGTCTGACCTTGATGAAACGATCCAGCTTTACATCTGAAAGCGGGATGTCGGAACAGCCGCATCGCCACGCCGATGCGGCTGTTTTCTTGCGCGCTGAGAAAAAGCTCAGCTTGTGTGATCCACAATCTGCAAATGCTGCGCCAGCGTGTCGATTTCGCCCATCCACGCCGCCACCAGTTTGGGATCGCTGGGCGCCGCATGAACGCCAGCGGGAATGGCGCGGTTCAGGACGGCTTCGACGGCCAGTGAGACCGGGATCGATACCAGACGGGCCATGGCAGTGCCGCGTTCATCGCCCCAGGCGTCCATGACGTAGGTTTTGTGCCAGACCTCGGCCCCGTCTTTTTCGGCCTTCAGGCCGACGCACAGAACCACGCGGTCGGGTTCGCCGTCGTCATAGGCGTTTTCTTCCCAGAACTGATCGGACATCTCTTTCAGCCGCGCATCGCCGTCCGGTCCGGTCAGGGTTTCGATTTCGCGGAACACGTCCGACCACGCGTCCGCCCAGCCGTTCAGACGCAGAGTACCGCGGACGAATTCCTTGACCGGCCAGTGATCCTCGAAGTGATACTGCGCCATGAAAGGGATCGAGTCGCGGTTTGGGTAAACCTCAAAGCTTTCCGGCGCTGGAAGCGGCGCGATATAGCTGCTGATCGCATCCCATGGGCGTGTGACATCCAGCGGGGCGTAATCGCGGATCGATTTCGAGGGCGAGCGCAGCGCCTTGAGCACACCCAACGGCGACCAGCTGAACTTGTAACGGAATGGGTTGGGGTTCTTCGGGATACCGCCGCAATACGAGATGAAGCTCAGGTGGTTCTGCGGATCGAACGCATCCGAGGCGCGGTACTCATCGACCAGTGCATGTGCCATCAGGTGGTCGATACCCGGGTCCAGACCAACCTCGTTGACCAGCGCCACGCCGGCCTCGCGCGCCTTGTCGTCCAGCGCGCGCATTTCGGGCGCGATATAAGACGACGAGACGAAATTCGCCCCTTTCGAAATCGCCAGCTCCGCCAGCGGCACATGCCAGTCGCCCGGCAGCATGGACACGATCACGTCGCCCTTTTCCAGTACCGCACCAAGTGCGTCGATGTCGAAAGCGCGGATGTCATCCGTCAGGTCTCCGACCTCGGCTTTGGCTTTTTCGATGGTCCGGTTCCAGACAGTGATCTTGTGCCCGCCCTCGAACAGGCGGCGCAGGCCGGGAATGGCCGAGAGGCCGGTGCCACACCAGTGAATCGTCATCGCTCAGATCCCTTCGATATGTGTTTTGTAGGTTGCTTCCGCCCGGCCCCAGACGCCACTTTCCAGATTGGTCAGGGTCAGCAGAGAGGGCAGCAGTTGCGCCGCGTAGTCTTCGGAACTTTCAACCGGCAGCATCGACGGCAGGTTGTCGATCGCCATCACATCCATCACCGGATCACTTGCCACGCGCAGGGCGGGGGCGTCCCAGGTGGTGGCCCGGTCATATACCGGAACCGGGTTGTAGTCGCTGTCCGGGTCGCAGGCCACGTCACCGATGGCGGTCAGCTTGCGAGTTGCGGTCAATGCCTCACGCGGGACGAAGACGGGCGTACCGGGGCGGGCGAAGATGCAGTTCAGGAACAGGTCATGGTCGAGAATTTCCTGAAAGGGTCCGCCGCTGGCGGTTTCGGCCATGTCCCATTTGGTGACTGTAACGCCCATGGCTTCGCACAGATCAGCCGCGCCCGTTCCGACACGCCCCAAGGCACCGATGACAATGGCGCGGGGGCGGTCGGTGCCGGTCGCGTCCAGTTCGGCCAGAAGCTCCGCGTTCAGCGCATCTTTGCTGGGATAGACACCCACGGGCGGACATACCTCATCGCGCTGCTGTGCGGCCCACGTCTTCAGCGTCACCGCCGCGCCTGCGTACCCGGCCCAGTACCCGAAAGCCGCAACCCGGCGGTCGTTTTCGTCGACCAGATATTCCAGGTCATAAAGCGTGCCGCCACCGGTCTTGAACCGCTCCAGCAGCGCGCGGCCAGAATGCTGGCCCTTAAAGGCGTGGCCGAACATGATGTGTCGATGCGGCAGGGGCGTGCCATCCTCGGGCAGTTCCTTGAGGCCGAAGATGATTGCGTCCCGCGGGGCGTCGGGCCATGAATTCTCGGCCGCGATCTCACACCCGGCGTCCTTGTAGCCGTCGATCGTGATCGCACGGACATGGCTTTCCTCGACCGTCACGCGGATGCCTGCGGCAAGCAGCGCGGCGGCGCCTTCGGGGGTCAGGCCGACCCGTTCTTCGTTCGGGCGCTGTTCTGCCCGGACCCAGAGATGTGTCATTCGTTGTCCTTTTGTCAGAGCATTCCGGCGGCGCGCACCGCCTGAACCGATGCGCGTGCTTCCATCGCCTCGCGGAAGGCGACAATCTTGGGAAAGGCCGAGACGTCCACGCCGTCGCCCTCAAGCCAGCTGCAGACGACAAAAAGATATGCATCAGCCAGCGAGAACGCCTCGCCCAGTACAAACGGTCCGCGCAGACCGTTCGACGAGATATAGTCGCAGGACGCGGTCATCGTCTGCGGTACCTTGTCTTTCATATCCTTCCAGCTGGTTTTCTTGTCTGCCCAACGCGGCCCGCGCAGCTTGTGCGCGTGGTTCACATGCATGGTTGAGGCCAGATAGTACATCACCTCGCGCATACGGGCCGCCATGACCGGGTCGTCAGGCACCAGCCCGGCTTCGGGCGCTTTGGCCGCGATGTAGTCCAGCAGCGCGCCTGTTTCGGTCAGAATACCGCCGTCAACGGCCAATGCCGGCACGCGTCCTTTGGGGTTGATCTGCTTGTAGGCCGGTTTGGTCTGCTCGGCTTCTGCAAAATCCAGACGTATGGCCTCGTATTCCAAACCCGCTTCCTCCAGCGCGATGGCGACGGCGACTGAAATCGTGCGGGGCGCGTAGTAGAGTTGCATCAGATGGCCTCCGGTTTCCTTACAGATGGGTCTGGGCAAACTGCCGGTCGGGCGCTTCCAGATGTGGCACGGCATTGAACAGAACCGTACTGAGCTGCGGGCCGATCGGATGCAGACGATGCATGGACGTGTTCATTATGGCAAGTGCCACGCGAGCCATGGAAGGTATGTCCAGCCCCATCGCCTGCCGCACGACCATGGAAATCAGTCCCCCCGAGGTGACAACGATGGCCGGGCCACCCTCGGTTCCGATATCCCGCAATGCCGCCGAAACCCGGGCTTCGAATTCAGCGAAGGTCTCTGGTGTGTTGCGGATATCGCCGCTTGCCCAGGCCGCAAAGGTTCGGGGCAGGTGTTCGACAAAACCCTCCCGGTCCGTCGGAACGGCCACGCCATGCTGTTCCTCGAACAGCTTTGCGATTGTGAAATATTCAATCTCGTTCAGCCGCGCGTCGCGCACCGGGTTGAGCAGTTCCATGCTGGAAGCGGTCTCCACATGCCGGGTCAGGGTGCCACAGTACGCCCGCGTGTGATGCGTATGCGTTTCCTTGAGGTACCCCCCAAGCCACCGCGCCTGCTGATGGCCCAGCTCGCTGAGCTTGTCATAGTCTTTTTCATCACGCGCAGAGGTGTTGGCCTGTCCGTGACGAACCAGTGTGATATGTGACATGGTGGTTCCTCTTGGCGTCATGTCTTAAGACAGGTTCATTGCCGGGGCCAGAGGTGTTGCACCCGCCCGGAGTGAAAAATCGCGGATCCGATGCAGCGGAAGACTTGCAGGTCAATGCGCGGCCCATAAGTTTGATCGTGACAAGGGGGCAATCATGGCTGTCGATGAAAACCGGTTTCTGGCCGATCTGCACAAATTGCGCTCGTTTGGGGCGGCGGGTGTTGGGAAGGGCGTGGTCAGGCCCGCCTATTCCGACGCGGATATCGCGGCGCGCCGCTGGCTGGCCGGTCGGATGGAAGACGCCGGACTGCGCCCGCATTTCGATCCGGTCGGAAACCTGTTTGGGTTGGCCGCCGGTCCGTCGCTGCTGATGGGGTCGCATTCCGACAGCCAGCAAGAAGGTGGTTGGCTGGATGGTGCGCTGGGCGTCATCGCGGCACTTGAAGTGGCGCGCGCAACGGATCGCGCGATTTCGGTCGTCAGCTTTCAGGATGAAGAAGGGCGGTTTGGCGTGACCACCGGGTCTGCCGTGTGGTCGGGAACGCTGCTTTTGTCCGCAGCGGATGCTCTCACCGATCATGAAGGCACGGCATTTTCCGAGGCCCGCGCCTTGATGAGTGGTCTGGCTCAGAACTTCGTCGATCCCGGTCGGTTCACCGGGTTTCTCGAGATGCATATCGAACAGGGGCCTGCGCTGGACACCAGCAGGGATCAGATCGGTGTCGTGACCGACATCGTTGGCATCCGCGACATGAAAATCACCTTTGAGGGACAGCAGAATCATGCGGGCACAACACCGATGCATCTGCGTCGGGATGCCTTTCAGGCAGTGTCCCTGTTCAATTCGCTGATCAACGACCGGTTCCGGAATGTGGTTGCCCCCGAAACGGTCTGGACCATTGGCCATGTCGATATGCATCCCAACGCGTCGTCCATCGTGCCGGGGCTTGCTCGCTTCTCGATGCAATGGCGCGACGGTACATCTGACCGGCTGGAACGGATGGAGCAGATCATCCGCGCGACCGCGCAGGAGGTCGCCGATCAGATGAACATGTCGTTGACCTTCGGGCCGTTGCTGGGGCTGGAGCCCGTGGCGATGGATCGGGAACTCCGCGCGGCGCTGGAACAGGGGGCGGAAAGAATTGCCCCATCCCGCTGGCGTTCCATGCCGTCTGGCGCGTTGCATGATGCAACCAATGTGTCCCGCCTGATGCCGGTTGCTATGCTGTTCGTGCCGTCGATCAACGGGATTAGTCATGACTTCTCAGAAGATACGTCCGAACATGATCTGATCGCGGGGCTGCATGTACTTGAACATGCAGTCAACGCGCTGCCTTCGGGCAAATTCGTTGCCTGACGGAGAAAAGTTTCCCAAAGGGGAATTGCCGGTTGTATATCCTGGTATACAACTGCTGCCAAAAACAACGTTTGCGCCTCAGCCATCTGAGATTGTGTCGTTGCCGTTTGTTTTGCAAAACTACAAGCGTTGAAGTCAGGAGAGAACAGGAATGTCGACGTATTATTCTGAAGAGCACGAGTGGCTGCGAGTTGAAGGAGAAGTTGCGACGCTGGGGATTACGGTTCATGCGGCTGAGCAGCTTGGCGATGTTGTTTTTGTCGAGCAGCAGGAAGCGGGTGACGAGTTTGAGAAGGGCGGCGAGATCGGAGTGATCGAGTCGGTCAAGGCGGCGTCCGAGCTTTATGCGCCGGTGGATGGCGAGATTGTCGAGGTGAACGAGGCGCTGGCGGACAATCCCGGTTCGCTGAACGACGACCCCGAGGGCGAGGCGTGGATCTACAAGATCAAGATCGCGGATGCCTCGCAGCTGGAGGATCTGATGGATCTGGACGGCTACAAGGCCCTGATCGGCTGAGCAAACGGCGGGTTCCGACGGGATCCGCCCCCTTCTTTCACCCGGAGCCGCTGATTTGGGCTCCGCCCGTTTGGGCCTGAAACTGTCCCCGGACAGGTTCCAGGACGGCCCTTACCCCACGCCGGAGGCTCCTGCCAGAGCGGCTGGGTGAGACATTTCATGAGGAGCGCTGCAATGGCCTTCAAACTGACCGATTACGAAGCCTATGACTTCGCCAATCGCCGCCACATCGGCCCGTCGCCCACCGAGATGCGCGACATGCTGAAGGTGATCGGCTTCAAGACGCTGGACGAGCTGATCGACGCCACCGTCCCGCCGGCGATCCGGCAGACAGAGCCGCTGGACTGGGGTCCGG